>NZ_CP011427.1:4005173-4313264 GCF_001506165.1 Pantoea vagans
TGTCTGTCAGCTTGCGGGTTGCCGCATCCAGACCGTCGGCGTGCTCAGCACGAAAACTGTTGGTGTCCATGATGGTGGAACGTGTAGCCATGGTAACTCCCGTTGCGAAGGTGAAGGGGTGCATGATGAATAACCGTTTGCAGACATCATGCCTGCTTTACTGAGAAATGCAACTAAATACACAAATACAACCAAATACACATGACGCCGTGATGACACTCAGGTAAGCTTAGGCTCAGATCATTAGGCTACAGGGAAATGTCATGCTGCAGGAAACCCGCTTACACCGCATTCGCGCCCTTCTGACCACGCAACATCAGGTCAGTACGGAACGCATTATTAAAGAATTGGGCATTTCGCGGGAAACGGCACGGCGCGACATTATTGAACTGGAAGCGCAAGGGTTAGCCCGCCGCGTACACGGGGGGTTGGTGGCGATGGACAGCCAGCCGGAACCACCGTTACAGGTGCGCCGCAATGCGCAGGCAAAAGAGAAGCGCGCTATCGCCGTGGCGGCTGCACAGCATTTACAGCCGGGCCAGACGCTGTTTCTCGACGCAGGCACCACCACCACCATGCTGGCAGAAGCGCTGCGCACCATGTCAGGCCTGACGATTATCACCAACAGTTTGCAAGCCGCCCTGGCGTTGAGCGCTGCTGAAGAGCATGAGACGTTGAATAATCAGGTGATTTTGCTCGGCGGTATGATGATGGCGGGCGCACAGCAGACGCGTGGTGAGATGACAGTGGGTGAGATTTACCGCTATCGCGCCGATGTGGCGCTGCTTTCGCCGGTGGGTATTGATGCCAAAAACGGGGCCAGCAGTTTTCATCCGCACGAAGCTGCCATTGCCCGCGCCATGGTGCAGCAGGCCAGTCGCACTATCCTATTAGCCGACCACAGCAAACTCGGTGTGATAAGCCGGACGGTGTACGCGCCCATCAATGAGGTGGATCTGCTGATCTGCGATGGCGGCCCGACAAAAGCAGGCGCACTGGCAGCATTACAAAAAGCGCTGCCGGACGTGCAGGTGGTTTAACGCCATTTGCGGCGTGATGCTCGTCAGTTAAGAACTCAGGCCGCTGATGAATGAGTGGCCTGTCTTTTCAGTGCGGGCTCTGCCGCCACTACTGCCCCCTCTGGGCCGTCCTCGCACCGCTAAAGCGGTACCTTCGACTTCCACGTCGTGCCGGACGGACCGTTCGCGGATGACCATCCATGGTCGGCCGCGAACTGCCCCACGCCTCCCCGCGTGGGTCTCCTGGCCCAACGTAAAAGTCTCAGCGCTGCGGATAGCCCTGAGGGTGCAGCAGAGGCGTCAGAGCTTCAGACTGTGTGCCCTTTTTGACAAGTCGCACTGAAGCTCATGAGCTGGCTGGGGCCGCACCGGGGCAGGCATTCCGCAGCGCTGAGCTGAGCGAGAATGCCAGGAGAGCCCGCAGGACGCGGGCGAAAGGTGGCGCTGGAACATGGATGTTCCATCGTGGACTGAACCCATAATGTTGGACTGTAAAACGACATAATGGGGATAAATCATGAAGCCCAAATATTCCACTCAATTCAAGTTAAAGGTCGTGCGTTACTTTCTCGACGGTCATGCCGGTCAGGGCGGGACAGCACAACATTTCGGGGTTTCGAGGACGCATGCTATCCGCTGGATACAGCTTTATCTTCACCACGGTGAGGAGGCACTGCGTCCCCGTTCCCGCTCCCGCTCTCAGATGTATTCACCGGAGTTCAAACGAGAGGTTGTCACCTATGCCATCAACCATCCTGAGACATCGGCAAGGCTCGCGGCCCGATTTGGTATTGCTTCCCATACCACTGTTGATAACTGGCTCAAACGGTTCAGACTAAAGGGGTACAGTGCCTTTTGTCCGACACAACCGGAGCGGAGCGTATCTATGCCAGTTAATCCAGACAAGCCTCGTAAAGCAGATGATAAAATGCCTGAAGAACTGCTGAAGGAGCTCGAATATCTCCGGGCGGAAAATGACTATCTGAAGACGCTGCAGGGGATACTCCTTGAAAAAAAGCGGCTGGAGTCGCTGAAAAAGCAGCGGCGGTAAACCTGTTGCGTACGCAACATCGCCTGTCGGTGCTGCTGAAAGCGGCTCAACTGGCCCGGAGCACCTTCTTTTATCATCTGGCTCGCCTTCAGATACCGGATAAATATGCTGAGGTTAAGGTGCTGATGCTCCGGTTGTTCAGTGAACACAGAAGCCTGTATGGCTACCGGCGGCTTAACGAGCTTCTCAGACAATGTGGCTACAGTCACAGTGGTAAAACTATCCTTAAGCTGATGAAAGCTCTGTCGCTGGAGTGTCCGGTAAGGCGGAAGAAATATTGTTCCTACCGGGGAGGCGTGAATCCGACAGTGGCTAACCTGCTACAAAGAAACTTCGTTGCTTCAGCGCCTGAAGAGAAATGGGTAACAGACGTGACGGAGTTCCGAGTGGGAGAGGATAAATATTACCTGTCAGCCATAATGGACCTGTACAACGATGAAATCGTGGCCTGGGAAGGCTCACAGAAGGCAACGGCATCATTGATAGATGGCATGCTGAAAAAGGCGTTCAGTCACCTGAGTAGCCTGAGCCGCGTGTTGTTGCACAGTGATCAGGGGTGGCATTACCAGCGGCCATATTACCGGCGTCAACTCGCAGAGAGAGGAATACAGCAAAGTATGTCCAGGAAAGGCAACTGTCTGGACAATGCGATGATAGAGAACTTCTTTGGGCATCTTAAAACAGAGATGTTTTATCTGAAGACGTTCCGAAGTGTGAGCGAACTGAGTGCTGCGATCGGTGAGTACATAGACTTCTGGAACGACAAGCGGATAAAGATGGGACTGGGCGGACTGAGTCCGGTGGAGTACCGGACTCATAATCAAATTAAGCTGACTTAAAGAGTCCAGGTTAAGGGGTTCAGTTCATCGGCACCGGTCCGTTAAGGCAGACGAGTGAAGTGAAGGTACCGCGTAGCGGCGCGAGGACCGCCAGCCCCGGTGCGGCCCCAGACGGCGTTATCGTCAGTCGTTTAACTAGCCATAAATGGCGACCATCAGGGCAGCAAACGCTGCGGATGGCTATAAACCGTGGCGCGTCCCGGCTTGCTGAACCCCACCAGCGTCAAATTGCATCTTTCGGCAACCTCAACCGCCAGCTGAGTGGCAGCAGAAACCGCAAATAAAATCTCCACGCCACACATTGCCGACTTCTGCACCATCTCATAGCTGGCGCGGCTGGAGACCAGCACCGCGCCCTGCTGCCATGGCTGCTGGCTGCGATGGCCGAGCAGTTTATCCAGCGCCACGTGACGCCCAACATCTTCACAGCCACCCTGCAATTCCCCCTGCGGCGACATCCACGCGGCGGCATGTGTGCAACCGGTGAGATTGCCAATCGGCTGGTAGTTACGCAGTTGCGCCAGACCGATATCCAGACTGGCTAAATCAAAGGTTTGGGTAAACGGCAACGGTTGCAGCGGTTTGCCAATCTGATCGAGTTGCTCCACACCGCATACGCCGCAGCCAGTGCGCCCCGCCATCGCGCGGCGCTGCTCTTTCAGCGCCATAAAACGGCGGCTTGAAAGCTCAATCTGCACTTCGATGCCGTTGCAGCCCGGCACCACATCCATACCGAAAATCTCTTCGGGCTTATCAATAATTCCCTCGGACAGCGAGAAACCCAGCGCAAACGCCTCCAAATCATTGGGCGTTGCCATCATCACCACATGAGAAATGCCGTTGTACACCAGCGCGATCGGCACCTCTTCTGCCAGCCAGTCGGTTTCGACGCAGGCAATATCGCGTCGTTGTCGCACCGATGCCTGCACGGCGCCTTTGATCTCACTCACACTCTGGTGACTTTCTTGTGCTTTTGCTTTCACTTTGCTCGCCTCGTGCAACAACCACATAAATGCAGTGGTATTATTTCGCTGCTATTCTCTCACTGTTAGTTGGGTCATTGTCAGCCTCGATCCAACGCTCAGAAAAAATAAAAATGTGTAGCCATGTCGAAAGGATATTCCATGAACGTCAGCCGAAGAAGCTTCTTCAAGATTTGCGCTGGCGGTATGGCAGGGACAACGGCAGCACTGCTCGGCTTCACACCCGAAGTAGCGCTGGCGGAAACGCGACAGTACAAACTGCTGCGTGCCCGCGAAACTCGTAACACCTGCACTTACTGCTCAGTGGGCTGTGGCTTATTAATGTACAGCCTCGGTGACGGCGCGAAAAACGCCAAAGAGACCATTTTCCACATCGAAGGGGACCCGGATCATCCGGTAAGCCGTGGCGCATTGTGCCCGAAAGGCGCAGGCCTGCTCGATTTTGTTCACAGTGACAGCCGCCTGCACTTCCCTGAATATCGTGCGCCTGGTTCGGACAAGTGGCAGCGCATCAGCTGGGATGACGCCTTTGACCGTATCGCCAAACTGCTGAAAGCAGACCGCGATGCCAACTTTATCGCGCAGAACGCGGCGGGCGTCACCGTTAACCGCTGGCTCTCTTCAGGCATGCTGTGTGCGTCCGCTTCCAGTAATGAAACCGGCTACTTAACCCAGAAATTTACCCGATCGCTCGGCATGTTAGCGGTCGACAACCAGGCACGCGTCTGACACGGACCAACGGTAGCAAGTCTTGCTCCAACATTTGGTCGCGGTGCGATGACCAACCACTGGGTCGACATCCGTAATGCCAACCTGATCGTAGTGATGGGCGGTAACGCCGCTGAAGCGCATCCCGTTGGGTTCCGCTGGGCGATGGAAGCCAAGATTCACAACAAAGCGAAATTAATTGTTATCGATCCACGCTTCACGCGCACGGCATCGGTGGCAGACTTTTACACGCCGATTCGTTCCGGTACCGACATCACCTTCCTGTCGGGCGTCCTGCTGTGGCTGATACAAAATGACAAAATCCAGCATGAGTATGTGCAGGCGTACACCAACGCCAGCCTGATCGTGCGTGAGGATTATCATTTTGAGGATGGCCTGTTCAGCGGTTACGACGAAGCCAACCGGAAATACGACAAAACCAGCTGGAACTATGAACTGGGTGACGACGGCTTTGCCAAACGCGACGACAGCCTGCAACATCCACGCTGTGTATGGAACCTGCTGAAGCAACACGTCAGCCGCTACACGCCGGAGATGGTTGAGCGCATTTGTGGCACGCCTAAGAATGACTTCCTGCACGTCTGTGAACTGATCGGCGAGACCAGCGCACGCGACCGTACCACCTCATTCCTGTATGCGCTGGGCTGGACGCAGCACTCGGTGGGCGCGCAGAACATCCGCACCATGGCGATGATCCAGCTGCTGCTCGGTAACATGGGCATGGCGGGTGGCGGGGTCAATGCCCTGCGCGGTCACTCCAATATTCAGGGTCTCACCGATCTCGGCCTGCTGTCGCAAAGCTTGCCGGGTTATATGACGCTGCCCTCGGAGAAACAGACCGATCTGCAAACCTATCTCGCGGCAAACACCCCGAAACCGACGCTGCCGGGTCAGGTGAACTACTGGGGGAACTACCCGAAATTCTTCGTCAGCATGATGAAAGCCTTCTTCGGCGACAAAGCCCAGGCCGAGAACAGCTGGGGCTTTGACTGGCTGCCCAAGTGGGATAAGGGTTACGACGTCCTGCAGTACTTCGAGATGATGTCGCAAGGCAAGGTGAACGGCTACTTGTGCCAGGGCTTTAACCCGGTGGCATCGTTCCCCAATAAACGCAAAGTGATCGATTCCCTGTCGAAGCTGAAGTTCCTGGTCACCATCGACCCGCTCAACACCGAAACCTCGACCTTCTGGCAAAACCACGGCGAGTTTAACGATGTCGATCCGGCGAAGATTCAGACCGAGGTGTTCCGTTTACCATCAACCTGCTTCGCGGAGGAGAATGGCTCTATCGTCAACTCCGGGCGCTGGCTGCAGTGGCACTTCAAAGGCCAGGATGCGCCGGGTGAAGCGTTGAATGACGGTGAAATCCTTTCCGGCATCTACCTGCGTCTGCGTGAAATGTACGCGCGCGAAGGCGGTGCGCTGCCGGAACAGGTGCTGAACATGACGTGGCACTACCAGACGCCGGATAACCCGGCATCGGAAGAAGTGGCGATGGAGAGCAACGGCAAGGCGCTGGCAGACGTGTTGGATGACAAAGGCACAGTGCTGGTGAAAAAAGGCCAGCAGCTCAGCAGCTTTGCGCAGTTGAAAGATGACGGCAGCACCAGCAGCGGTTGCTGGATCTTCGCGGGCAGCTGGACGCCAGACGGCAACCAGATGGCGCGGCGCGACAACACCGACCCGAGCGGGCTGGGTAACACGCTGAACTGGAGCTGGGCTTGGCCGCTCAACCGCCGCATCCTCTACAACCGCGCGTCTGCCGATCCGCAGGGCAATCCGTGGGACCCGAAACGGCAAATCCTCAAGTGGGATGGCAGCAAATGGGGCGGCATGGATATTCCGGACTACAGCGCCGCCGCACCGGGCAGCAACGTCGGGCCGTTTATCATGCAGCCGGAGGGCATGGGCCGCCTGTTTGCACTCGACAAAATGGCCGAAGGTCCGTTCCCGGAACACTACGAGCCGTTTGAAACGCCGCTGGGCACCAACCCGTTACACCCGAACGTCATCTCGAACCCGGCCGCGCGCGTGTTCAAGGACGATCTGGCGGCGATGGGTCAAGCCGAGCAGTTCCCGTATGTCGGCACCACCTATCGTCTCACCGAGCATTTCCACTACTGGACCAAACACGCACTGCTCAATGCCATCGCGCAGCCGGAGCAGTTCGTGGAGATTGGCGAGAAGCTGGCGAACAAACTCGGCATCGTGCAGGGCGATACGGTGAAAGTGAGTTCCAATCGCGGCTATATCAAAGCCAAGGCGGTGGTGACGAAACGTCTCCGTCCGCTGAATGTCGATGGCAAAGTGATCGATACCATTGGCATTCCGATTCACTGGGGCTATCAGGGTGTGGCGAAAAAAGGCTTTATCGCCAATACCCTGACGCCGTTTGTCGGTGATGCCAACACGCAAACGCCTGAGTTTAAGGCGTTCCTGGTTAACGTTGAGAAGGTGTAGGAGTTCGTAGATGGCTTATCAATCACAAGACATTATCCGCCGCTCCGCCACCAATGGTTTCACGCCTGCCCCGCAGGCGCGTAATCATCAGCAGGAAGTGGCCAAGCTGATCGACGTCACCACCTGTATTGGCTGCAAAGCCTGTCAGGTGGCGTGTTCGGAGTGGAATGACATTCGCGATGAGGTCGGTCACAACGTCGGGGTGTATGACAACCCGGCGGATTTGACCGCCAAATCCTGGACGGTGATGCGCTTCTCAGAAGTGGAGGAGAACGGCAAGTTAGAGTGGCTTATACGTAAAGATGGCTGCATGCACTGCGCCGATCCCGGCTGCCTGAAAGCCTGTCCCTCGGAAGGGGCGATTATTCAGTATGCCAACGGCATCGTCGATTTTCAGTCAGAACAGTGCATTGGCTGCGGCTACTGCATTGCTGGCTGCCCGTTTGACGTGCCGCGCCTGAATAAAGACGACAACCGCGTGTATAAATGCACGCTGTGCGTCGATCGTGTCACTGTCGGTCAGGAACCGGCATGCGTGAAAACCTGCCCGACCGGCGCCATTCATTTCGGCAGCAAAACCGACATGCAGGCACTTGCGGCAGAACGCGTGGCGGAGTTGAATACGCGCGGCTATGACAATGCAGGCCTGTACGATCCGGAAGGCGTGGGCGGTACACACGTGATGTACGTGCTGCACCACGCCAACAAACCGCAGCTGTATCACGGCTTGCCGGAAAACCCGAGCATCAGCCCTGCCGTCACCTTCTGGAAAGGCATCTGGAAACCGCTGGCCGCCATCGGGTTTGCCGCCACCTTCGCGGCCTCGGTGTTCCACTACGTCGGCGTTGGGCCGAACCGCGTGGAGGAAGATGAGGATGAGAACCTGCACGAAAAAGAGGAGCGCGAATAATGAAAAAGCGCGATCGTCTGGTGCGTTACAGCGCACCGGAACGCATCAATCACTGGATTGTGGCGTTCTGTTTTGTCCTTGCCGCCTTGAGTGGGCTGGGTTTCTTCTTCCCGTCGTTTAACTGGCTGATGCACATTTTGGGTACGCCACAACTGGCGCGGATTCTGCATCCGTTTGTCGGTGTGGTGATGTTTGCCGCTTTTATCATCATGTTCCTGCGCTACTGGAAGCATAATCTGATCACGCGTGATGACCTGGTGTGGGCGAAAAACATCCACAAAATCGTCCGTAATGAAGAGGTGGGTGATACCGGCAAATACAACTTCGGGCAGAAGTGTGTGTTCTGGGCTGCTATCATCAGCTTAATCATGCTGCTGGTGAGCGGAATTATTATCTGGCGTCCTTATTTCGCAGGCGCCTTTGCCATTCCGCTGATTCGCGCCGCTCTGGTGGTGCATTCGGTCTCAGCTGTGGCACTGATCGTGGTGATTATGGTGCATATCTACGCGGCCCTGTGGGTCAAAGGCACCATTACCGCCATGGTTGAGGGCTGGGTTCCCGCTGCGTGGGCGAAGAAACATCATCCACGCTGGTATCGCGAGCAGCGCCAACGCCAAACACAACAGGAAAAACGTCCCTGATGAGTATTCGCATCATCCCACAGGATCAGTTGGAGAAAGGCGAAAAAAGCATGGCGGAGCAGGTTCCGCCGCTGCTTTTTCCTCGGCTTAAGAATCTGTATAGCCGCCGTGCGGCGCGTTTGCGTGAACTGGCAGCGAAGAACCCACTGGGCGACTATCTACGCTTTGCCGCGGTGATCGCCCAGGCGCAGGAAATCGTGCTGTATGACCATCCTTTGCAGGTCGATCTGCACGCACGTTTAGCCCAAAGCGCCGAACAGGGTAAACCCCCGCTCGATATCCATACTTATCCGCGTGATGCGCACTGGCAGCGTTTGCTGCATTCGCTGATCGCCGAACTCAAACCAGAGATGAGCGGTCAGGCCCTGGCGGTGCTGGAAAATCTGGAAAAAGCCTCCTCCTCCGAGCTGGAAGGGTTAGCCAGTGCGCTGCTGGCGGGCGAGTTTGCGCAAGTCAGCAGTGATAAATCGCCGTTTATTTGGGCCGCGTTGTCTGTCTACTGGGCGCAGATGGCGGCTCTGATCCCTGGAAAAGCGCGAGCAGAATACGGTGAGCATCGTCAGTTTTGCCCGGTGTGCGCCAGCGTGCCCGTCGCCAGCGTGGTACATATGGATGTCGGTCAACAGGGGCTACGTTATCTACACTGTAATCTGTGCGAAAGTGAATGGTATGTGGTGCGCAGTAAGTGCTCCAACTGCGAACAGACGCGTGATTTGCACTACTGGTCGCTCGACAGCGAAAAAGCGGCCGTGAAAGCGGAGAGCTGTGGCGACTGCGGAACCTACCTGAAGATGCTCTATCAGGAGAAGGATCCCGCGGTTGAACCGGTGGCGGATGATTTGGCATCACTGGTGCTGGATGCGCGTATGGAGCAGGAAGGGTTCGCGCGCAGCAGTTTGAATCCGTTTATGTTTCCCGGGGATTAATGCGATGAATGCCCGGTGCGCATAAATGCGCACCCTACGAAACCGTAGGGTTACCGGGCAACCGTAGGGTCGCCATTTATGGCGACCGTCAACCAGGCAATTGAAATGTCATCGTTACGGCGAGCATCAACCAGGCGACCGTCATCAATGCCGTACACCACCCTTTAACACGGAGGCGTTCAATGAAACTGATTGGCAGCTACACCAGCCCCTTTGTCCGTAAAATTTCAGTGATGCTGTTGGAAAAAGGTTTGGTGTTCGAATTCGTCAACCAGTCGCCTTGGGTTGAGGACAGTCACGTGCCGCAATACAACCCGCTGGGTAAAGTCCCGGCACTGGTTGACGACAACCATCACACCTGGTTTGACTCCTCGATCATCGCCCAAGTGATTGAACTGCGCGGTGATGCGCCAGCCATGTTACCGGATGACCCGCTGCTCTCCTTGCAGATCCGCCAACTGGAAAAACTGGCGGATGGCATCAACGATGCCGCCGTGATGATCGTGCGTGAACAGATGCGCCCCGGCGCTCAGCAATCGGAAGAGGTGTTGCTGCGTAACCGCGAGAAGATTCTGCGCGGTCTGGATGCCCTGGAAACTGCGGCAGCACAGGGCGAACTGATCAATAACGGCACGCTGAATCTGGCGGATATCGCCACCGGCTGCATGATTGGTTATCTCAACTTCCGCCGCGTGCTGCCCAACTGGTGCGTCAATCGCCCCGCATTGGTGAAAATGGCAGAGATGCTGTTTCAACGGGAAAGTTTTGCCCGCACCGTTCCGCCTTCCAGCTAAGTTGCCCGATGAAAACCCTCTACACCCAACTGCCTGCCATTGACAGCCTGCTGCGCGATCCCGCGTTGCAGCCGCTGATAATGCACTCTGGCACCGCTTTTACCACCCGCCAGTTGCGCGACATGCAGCAAGAAGCGCGCGATCACATTCAACAACATCAAATGCTGCCTGACTGGCATGCGAACTGGCCTGAAGAAGCACAGCGCCGTGTGCGAGAGCAGCAACAGAGTGCGCTGCGACCCGTCTTCAACCTGACCGGTACCGTTCTTCACACCAACCTTGGCCGCGCCCAGTTAAGCGAAAGCGCCATTGAGGCGGTGACCGCCAGCCTGCGCCAGCCGGTGACGCTGGAGTATGCGCTGGATGACGCCGCACGCGGCCATCGCGACCGCGCGGTGAGCGCCCTGTTATGCGAACTCACCGGTGCGGAAGCGGCCTGTATCGTGAATAACAACGCCGCTGCGGTGCTGCTGATGCTGGCCACACTGGCACCCGGCCGGGAAGTGATTGTCTCGCGCGGGGAGCTGGTGGAGATCGGCGGTGCCTTTCGTATTCCCGATGTCATGCGCCAGGCAGGTTGTCAGCTGGTCGAAGTGGGCACCACCAACCGCACGCATTTGAAGGATTACCGTGCCGCCATCCGCGAAAACAGCGGTCTGTTGATGAAGGTACACACCAGCAACTACCAGATTCAGGGGTTCACCCATGCCGTTGCCGAAGCTGAACTGGTGGCCCTGGCCGCCGAGCATCAGCTGCCGGTGATCACCGATTTGGGCAGTGGCTCATTGATCGATATGACCACGTTGGGTCTGCCCGCTGAGCCGATGCCACAGCAGCTGATTGCGGCCGGCGTCGATGTGGTGAGTTTCTCTGGCGACAAGCTGTTGGGGGGGCCACAAGCCGGCATTATCGTCGGTAAAAAACGCTGGATTGATCAGCTGCAGCAGCATCCGCTGAAGCGCGCTCTGCGCGTGGACAAAATGACACTCGCGGCGCTGGAAGCCACCCTGCAACTCTATCGCCAACCGGAAAGTCTGTGTGATGCACTGCCGACCCTGCGTTTGTTGATTCGTACATCGCACGACATTTTACAGCAAGCCGAACGGCTGATGCCCGCGCTAGAGCAGTCTTATGGCTCGGAGTATACGCTGGCGATCGCCGCCTGTTCGTCGCAAATCGGCAGTGGATCGCTACCCGTTGAGCGCTTACCGAGCTTTGCCATCACCTTTAGCCCACGCGCCCCGCATGGCAGCAGCCTTGATGCACTCGCCCAACGCTGGCGTACGCTGCCCCGACCAGTCATCGGCCGTATTCAGGACGGCAAACTGTGGCTGGATTTACGCTGCCTTGAGCAGGAAGCCGCGCTGATTGAGGCGCTAACATCATGATTATCGCCACGGCAGGACACGTCGATCACGGCAAAACGGCGCTGCTGCAAGCCTTGACGGGGGTCGATGCCGATCGTCTGCCGGAAGAGAAACGGCGCGGCATGACCATTGATCTCGGCTATGCCTACTGGCCGCAGCCGGACGGTCGGGTGATAGGCTTTATCGATGTTCCCGGGCACGAGAAATTTCTCGCTAATATGCTGGCGGGTATTGGCGGTATTCATCACGCCCTGCTGGTGGTGGCCGGTGATGATGGCGTGATGCCGCAAACGCGTGAACACCTGCAACTGCTGGCTCTGGCAGGGCTTCCGCCGCTCAGCGTGGCGTTGACCAAAGCCGATCGCGTTGACGCTACGCGCATCGCCGAAGTGCAACATCAGGTGGCAGAGCTGACACAGCAGTTGGGCTGGTCAGCGGCACCGCAGTTTATCACCAGCAGTAGCACCCAACTGGGCATTGAGGCGTTACGTCAGCACTTGAGTGAGCTGCCTGAACCCGCTTTCGATGCGCACCGCCGTTTTCGTCTCGCTATCGACCGGGCTTTTACCCTGAAAGGCAGCGGATTAGTGGTCACCGGAACGGCATTAGCGGGCGAGGTGAGCGTGGGCGACACGCTGTGGCTCAGTGGCCTCAATCTGCCGGTGCGTGTGCGCTCCTTGCATGCGCAGAACCAGTCGGTGACGCGCGCACAAGCAGGTGAGCGTATCGCGCTGAATATCGTGGGTGAGGTGGAAAAAGCCCAGATCGCGCGCGGTGACTGGCTGCTGGCACAGCCGCAACCCCAAGGCACCCAGCGTCTCATCGTGGCGCTGCGCCTGCTGCAACCGCTTAAACATGCCTCCCAGCCCGTGCATATCCATCATGCAGCCAGCCACGTGATGGGCCGACTGACGCTGCTTGAAGATGATCTGGCAGAGCTGGTGCTCAATGAACCGCTATGGCTGGCGGAAAACGATCGGCTGATCATTCGCGACAGCAATGCGCAGCAATCCTTGGGGGGTGGCCGCGTCGTGCTGCTTAACAGCAAAAAACGGGGCAAACGACAGCCAGAGTATCTCGGTTGGCTGCAACAATTGGCTGCCGCAGAGCGTGATGATTCCAGCCTGCAAGCGCACTTCTCTCTCCATCCTGTGGAATATGCCGATCTCGGCTGGTCACGCCAGCTTCACCCCGCTGCGCTGGATGCGCTGCTGGCGAACCTCGATGCGTTGCGGCTCGGCAACACCTTGTTAGCAGCCGAACAAGCGGGGGTATGGCAGCAGCGCCTGCTGGCGTCGTTGTCGGCGTTTCATTTGCAGCATCCTGAAGTACCGGGCATCGGGCGCGATCGTCTGCGCCGTGTGGCGCTGCCGCATCAGCCACCTGAACCGGTCATCGCGTTGATTGATCAACTCCTGGCACAAGGTCACTTGCAGCATCAGCAGGGCTGGCTGCATTTACCGGATTTCAAACCGCGCTTTAATCCGCAGGAAGAGATGTTGTGGCAGCAGATCGGCCCACTTTTCAATGACCAACCGCTGTGGGTGCGTGATATTGCGGTAACCACACAGCTAGAGGAAGAGACCGTGCGTAGCCTGTTGCTCACCGCCGCTCGTCTCGGTCACATTACGGCGATCGTGCGCGATCGCTACTACCACAGCGACCAGATCCAGATCTTCGCCGATCTGATTCGCCAGCGTGACGCCGACGGTGGCAGCACCAGCGCCGCCGACTTCCGTAACCAACTCGGCACCGGACGCAAAATTGCCGTGCAGATTCTGGAGTTCTTTGACCGCAGCGGTTTCACCCGTCGCCGGGGTAACGACCACCTGCTGCGCGACGCCCGCCTGTTCGAAACCCGCGCCTGATCTTGGCGTTGCCTCGCAGTTATCACTGTAACTGCGCTGCAACGCGCATTCCTCGTTGAACAAAAATGTGCCAGGATGTAAGAACTATTCTTACATTGGAACACGACGATGGCACGTACCATGACAATCGATTTAGGCGATGAACTGCGCGAATTTGTGGAATCTTTAGTGGCGTCCGGCGACTACCGTACGCAAAGCGAAGTAGTGCGCGATTCACTGCGTTTACTGCGTGAGAGGCAAGCGGCATCGAAGCTGGAGAATTTAAAAAGTCTCATTCAGGAGGGTATGGACAGTGGAGAACCCATTCCCTGGGATGTAGATGAATTTTTACGGAAAGCCAAAGCCAGGGTCGGCATTTATGAAAAAAGAAATAGTGATAACACCGAGTGCGAATGAAGATTTACTGACTATCTGGCTCTATGGATGCTGGAATTTCGGTGAGATGCAGGCTGATCGTTATGCCATGAATATAAACAAATTATTTTCCAATCTCATGGTGAATAATTTTGGAGGCCGCCGCACAGATTATGGCCGAAATTTTTACTCCGTAATTCATAGTGAACATATCGTGATTTACCGCGTTGAACCGGAGCAGATCATCATTGCACGTATTCTCCATCAATCCCAGGATGCACCATCACATATCACTTGGGATACTTCGTTTTAAAAACAAAAAGGGACGATCGCTCGTCCCTTTAGTGCACTTCACTCTGTTACTTACTGCAGCAGAGAAATATCCGCGACCTGCAAGAACAGCGCACGCAGTTGCGCCAGCAGCGTCAGGCGGTTGATACGCACTTCGGCTTCATCGGCGTTAACCATCACGTTGTCGAAGAAGTTATCGACCGCTTCACGCAGTTGTGCCAGTTCCACCAGCGCATCCTGATAACGGCCTTCCGCGAAGTACGGCTGCAGTTTGTCACCCAGCGCCGTCACAAAGGTCGCCAGCTGGATCTCGGCGTTCTCTTTCAGCAGCGAAGCCTGCACGCTGTCGTTCAGGGTTTCGGTGGATTTAGCCAGGATGTTGGAAACACGTTTGTTGGCCGCAGCCAGCGCAGACGCCGCTTCCAGCGAACGGAAGTGCGATACCGCTTTCATGCGTGCATCAAAATCGGCAGGACGGGTTGGACGACGCGCCAGCACGGCCTGGATGGTGTCTACGCTGTGGCCCTCTTCCTGATACCAGGTACGGAAACGACCCAGCATGAAGTCGATCACCTCATCTACCACCTTGCCGTTACTCAGCTTGCTGCCGTACAGGCGCACCGCTTCTTCGGTCAGGGTTTGCAGATCCAGCGGCAGGTTCTTCTCAACGATAATACGCAGCACGCCCAGCGCCGCACGACGCAGTGCGAACGGGTCTTTATCGCCTTTCGGATGTTGACCAATACCGAAGATGCCCGCGAGGGTATCCATCTTGTCAGCGATCGCCACTGCACAAGCCACGAGGTTGGATGGCAGCGCATCACCGGCAAAGCGCGGCTGATACTGCTCATTCAACGCCACGGCAACGTCTTCGGCTTCGCCGTCATGACGCGCATAGTGCATGCCCATCACGCCCTGCGTATCGGTGAACTCGAACACCATGTTGGTCATCAGGTCACACTTCGACAGCAGGCCTGCGCGCGTCGCATGATTCACATCGGCACCAATCTGCGCGGCAATCCAACCCGCCAGCGCCTGAATGCGATCTGTTTTGTCACGCAGCGTACCCAGCTCTTTCTGGAACAGCACCGTCTCCAGACGTGGCAGGTTATCTTCAAGACGCTTTTTACGGTCAGTGTTGAAGAAGAACTCCGCATCCGCCAGACGTGGGCGCACTACCTTCTCATTACCGGAGATGATTTGCTGCGGATCTTTCGATTCGATGTTCGTGACGAAGATGAAGTTTGGCAGCAATTTGCCGTCCGCGGCATACACCGGGAAGTACTTCTGGTCACCTTTCATGGTGTAAACCAGCGCTTCAGAAGGCACCGCGAGGAATTTCTCTTCAAACTTCGCCGTCAGCACCACTGGCCATTCCACCAGCGAAGCCACTTCTTCCAGCAGGCTGTCGCTCAGGTCAGCGATGCCGCCTAATTGCTGTGCTGCGGCTTCGGCATCGGCTTTGATTTTGGCTTTACGCGCCGCGAAGTCAGCAACGACTTTACCACGCTCCAGCAGTTGTTGCGGATACTGATCGGCGTTGTCGAGGGTGAATTCCGGCTCGCCCATAAAGCGATGGCCGCGAATCACACGGTCGGACTGAATGCCAAGGATGGTAGCCGGGATCAGTTCATCGCCCAGCAGCAGCGTCACGGTATGCACCGGACGGACAAACTGCACGTCACTCGCACCCCAGCGCATTAACTTAGGAATCGGCAACTTGCTCAGTGCCGTGGCGACCATTGCCGGCAACAGCGCCTGTGCGCTTTCACCGGTAACGGATGCGCGATGCACCAGCCATTCGCCTTTATCGGTGCTCAGACGTTCAGCCTGCGCCACCGTAATACCGTTACCGCGCGCCCAACCTTCAGCCGCTTTGGTGGCATTGCCATCCGCATCAAACGCGGCAGCAATCGCTGGACCGCGTTTTTCGACTTCACGATCCGGCTGTGCGGCGGCCATATGGGCCACTTTCAGCGCCAGACGACGCGGCGCAGCAAACCAGCTGACGTCGCCGTGCACCAGACCAGCGCTGTCCAGTTCTGCGGTAAAGTGCGCAGCAAAGGCTTCAGCCAGGCTACGCAACGCTTTCGGAGGCAACTCTTCGGTGCCAATTTCCACCAGGAAAGTTTTATCGGTCATGGCTGCCTCTTACTTGTTTTTATTGCACAGGGGGAAGCCAAGCGCCTCGCGGGACGCATAATAGGCTTCAGCCACGGCTTTCGTCAGGGTACGAATACGCAGGATATAGCGCTGACGTTCGGTAACCGAAATCGCCTTGCGTGCATCCAGCAGGTTAAAGCTGTGTGCCGCTTTCAAAATGCGCTCATAAGCAGGCAGCGGCAGTGGTTTTTCCAGTGCCAGCAGCTGTTGGGCTTCTTTCTCATACTGCTCAAAGCAGGTGAAGAGGAAGTCCACGTCGGCGTATTCAAAGTTGTAAGTCGACTGTTCCACTTCGTTCTGATGGAACACTTCGCCGTAGGTGGTTTTACCAAACGGGCCGTCGCTCCACACCAGATCGTACACGCTGTCCACGCCCTGGATATACATCGCCAGACGCTCCAGGCCGTAGGTGATCTCACCGGTGACCGGCTTACACTCCAAGCCGCCAACCTGCTGGAAGTAGGTGAACTGCGTCACTTCCATGCCGTTGAGCCACACTTCCCAGCCCAATCCCCAGGCACCCAGCGTAGGGTTTTCCCAGTTATCTTCCACGAAGCGAATGTCGTGAATTGTCGGGTCCATACCTAGCTCTTTCAGTGAGCCCAGGTAAAGTTCCTGCAGGTTGTCTGGGTTTGGCTTAATCACCACCTGGAACTGGTAGTAATGCTGCAAACGGTTCGGGTTTTCACCGTAACGACCATCGGTTGGTCGGCGTGAAGGCTGCACGTACGCGGTCGCCATTGGCTCTGGGCCTAATGCACGCAGGCAAGTCATGGGATGTGAGGTGCCAGCGCCGACTTCCATGTCCAGTGGTTGAACAATGGTGCAGCCTTGGCGCGCCCAGTAATCCTGCAAGGTCAGGATCAGGCCCTGAAAGGTCTTGGTATCAAACTTTTGCATGTTGAATTCGCACGCGATACGGATCGGTTAAAAAAAGAGTGCGCCAGTATACCCTTTGACCGCGGATTGTGCAGCCGGAAATCCTGGCGCGTCATGAGGTGAAACGGGTGCAGTTTTACCGCTAAGAACCGAACAATAAGAAAATCGTATACGATTCAAAAAGGGAACGACAAACAGACGAAAAACTCATCACTATCCATTAATTTTCAATGTGATAAACAAAAAACCTCCAAACCTCATTGCGTGACTCAAATCACCTTTTCGACCTGTTGGTCAAAAATCGCACATTGACACCTGTATAATCGTATACGAAATTGCGGTGAAACAGTTTTGTTGGGAATTTCACCATGAAGACCGCAATCGCTTACCCAGGAATGAATGCCAGCGACCGCCCGATGGGCCCGGCACCGCTGTCCGCCGCTGTACTGCACGAACCGATGTTGTTTATCTCAGGGCAAGTCGCCATCGACCCTTACAACGGGCAGATCGTCGGCAAGGACATCGCCAGCCAGACGCGCCAGGTGTTGAAAAATGTCGGCGACCTGCTGAGTGAAGCGCAGATGACCTTCGATAACGTGGTACGGGTGACGATTTACCTCACCGACCTCAGCACCTTCAGCGAAATGAACGCCGCCTATAGCGAGTTTTTCCAGTTCCCGTTCCCGGCGCGTGCCACCGTTGGTATTCAACTTAACCATCCTGACCTGCTGGTCGAGATGGAAGTCACGGCGATGCGCTAATGCATATTCATATTGAAAACGATGCCAGTGGCCCGCTTGCTCTGCACCTGTCACGGGAAAGACTGCAACAGCAGTTGGATGCGCATCCGAAACTGCGCAGCCACTTCACGCTGACAGAAAACAGCGATCCGGCGCAAACCGCCCCCTTCCTCGCTAACTGCGATCTGCTGTGGAGCGGTCGCAAGCTGGCGTTAGATGCATTCAGCACCCCGCGCCTGCGTTGGGTGCAGGTGATGTCGGCTGGCGTTGAGCAGTGGCTGGCGCATTTGCCCAAGGGCGTAACGCTGACCAACGCGTCCGGCGTCCACGGCGATAAAGGCGCGGAATTCATTCTGATGGCGGCGTTGATGTTCAACTTCGGCATTCCGGGATTTTTGCAGGATCAGGCTCAGCGCTTATGGCGCCCGACCTACGGTGGCTGTGCGCGCGGCAAAACCGTGCTGCTGCTCGGCGTCGGTGGCATCGGCGCGGCAGCGGCCAAGCTGTTAACCGCGCAAGGCTATCGCGTGATTGGCGTCACGCGCAGCGGGCAGTGTGATGCCGACGTGGCGCGCTGCATTCGCATTGATGCCATCGACGACGTGTTACCGCAGGTGGACGTGTTGGTCTCAACACTGCCGCTGACGCCACAAACGGAGATGCTGTTTGATCGCCGCCGCCTCGATCTGCTGCCCGCCCGTGCAGGCATCGTGATTGTTGGCCGTGCTGCGGTATTTGACTACGCCGCCATGCGCGAAAATCTGTGTGCCGGAGAGTTGGCAGGCGCGGTGCTGGATGTCTATCCGCAGGAGCCTTTGCCCGCTGACGACGCACTGTGGAACACGCCCGGTGTGGTGATGACGCCGCACTGCAGCCTCGACGATCACAGTGCCTACCTTGAGGGCTGCCTTGAGGTGTTTATCGACAATCTGGTGCGTTATCGCAGTGGTGACCCGCTGCGCAACCAGGTTGATGTTGAAAGAGGGTATTGAAGTAGTTGCACCAATAAAAGCCGTAAAGACGTTCATAAAACACAAGGTCATCGCTTACACATTCACCAGCACCAGGGGAACCTTATTATGAAATTTGCACGCATCGCAGTACTTATCTCTGGCATCACCGGCACCTTGCTGGCTGGACTCTCCAGCGCGCACGCCGCCAGCACCGATCCGATCAAACCCGCCGCCAGTGACTTCGCGGCAATGGCGCAGTGTAAAGCGCTGCAAACCAAATATCCGTCACTGAAAGGCAAAGATCTGGTGGTTGGCCTCGGTGGATACACCAAAGGCTTTGAAGCCCCTTCGGAGAAAGACCCGAGCATTATCGAAGGTCTTGATCCTTCGCTGTTTGAGCGTATCAGCAGCTGCCTCGGCGCAAAACACAGCTATCAGAGTGGCTCGTTCAACGTACTGCTGACCTCGATCTCCAACGGTCGTGCAGATATCGGCCCCATGCTGTATGTCACCGATGAACGCCTGAAGCAGATCGCCTTTGTCGCCTCAATGCAGGTGCAGGATGGCTCGATTCTGGCAAAAGGTAACCCGAAGAAAATCAACACGGTGGATGACCTGTGCGGCAAAACCGTGGCTGCGGCGGCGGGCTCATATGAAGCCAACAAGCTGGTGCCTGAGCAGAGCGCCAAATGCAGCGCCGCTGGTAAGCCGGAAGTCAGCATGTTGATGGTGCAGAACACCGACAACAGCATTCAGGCAGTGAAAAGCGGCCGTGCTGACGTCTACCTGACCGAAGCCGGTTCGGCCATCGCCATTGCTAAAGCCGACAAAACGCTGGAAAGCGGCTTCACCGTTGACTTGCCAATTATGGTTGGCTTCCCGATCGCCAAAGACAACGCCACCCTGCGCAGTGCCGTGCTGGATGCGATGAAGGTGATTCAGGAGAGCGGTGCACAGAAGAAATTGCTGGATTACTGGGGTCAGGGCAGTGCCGCTGAACGTCCGGTTGTTGCGCGTGGTTAATGCATAAACTCAGCCCGATCAATTGGGTTGCCGCAGCGCGTGCAACCCAAACGATCACGTTGGGGGAGATAACGCCTTGGATGATTTTCTTAAGTACCTGACCTTCCCTTACCTGTGGGAAGGTGCCGTCATCGCCGTACAGTTGCTGATTGGTGCGCTGGCGGGCGGCATTATAATTGGCTTTTTCCTGGCGTTGGCCAGCACCTCAAAGCACTGGTTTATCCGCGTGCCGGTGAAAACCTACATTTACCTGCTGCGCGGCACGCCGGTGCTGTTGCAGTTGATCCTGCTCTATAACGTGTTGCCAGAATTCGGACTGCGTTTGAGCCCGTTCACCAGTGCCATGCTGGCGTTGATGATCAACGAAACCGCCTTTTGCGCCGAAATCATTCGCGGCGGCATCATTGCCACCGACCGCGACCAGAGCATGGCGGCCCAGGCATTCGGCTATTCGCGTACCAAAGAGATGATCCACGTCGTCATCCCGCAAGCACTGCGCGCCATTTTGCCGACCATGGGTAACGAGACCGTTGGCCTGCTGAAATCGACCTCACTGGCGTCGGTGGTCGGCGTCAACGAACTGACCATGCGCGGCCAGGCGATTGTGTCGCAGAACTTCCTGTTTATTCCGGTATTGGTGGCCTCTGGCGGCATCTACCTGATCCTCTCGACCGCCCTGGCTGGCGGACAGTGGTGGCTGGAGAAGTTCTACAACCTCGATGAACGCGCCCGCCGCGCCCGTGCGCGCCTGGCCACCCTGCCGCCAGAAGCCGATGTCATGGCGATGCAGTTGCCGAAACGCCGCTGGGATACGCAAACCGCCGCACCGGTGCTGGAAGTGGACAAACTGTGTGTCGATTACGCGGGTAAAGCGGTGCTGAAATCGCTGTCGCTCACCGTGCGCCGTGGTGAAGTGGTTGTGCTGCTGGGTCGCTCCGGCTCCGGTAAAAGCACCCTGTTGAAATCGATTCTGGCGCTGACGCCGCGCACCAGCGGTACGATCCAGACCGAAGGCCACTTTATGGGCAGCGATGAAAACGGTCGTGCCCTGGCCGCCCGCCATTTACCGGCCAACCGTGCCAAGTCGGGTATTGGGATCGTGTTTCAGCACTTTGCGCTGTTCGATCACCTGACCGCGTTAGAGAACGTGATGAGCATTCTGCTGCGCGTACAGGGCGCCCAGCCTGAAATCGCGCGCGCTAAAGCGATGCGTGCACTGAAAATGGTGGGGTTGCAGGATTTCGCCGCCTCATTGCCGCACGAATTATCGGGCGGTCAAAAACAGCGCGTCGGCATTGCGCGTGCGCTGGCGGCAGAACCGCAAATCCTGCTGTTCGACGAACCCACTTCGGCGCTCGACCCTGAGCTGGTGCGTGAAGTGAACCAGACGATGCGCAATCTGGCCCAAACTGGCATCACCATGATTATCAGTACCCATGACATTGCCTTTGCGGCTGGCGTGGCGGATCGCGTGGTGTTCCTGCAGGACGGCGCGCTGATTGAAGAGGGTCCTCCGGCCATTCTGCAAAACCCAAAAACACCGGCCTTTGCCACGTTCCTTGAACACGAAAACGCCACGGAGGCTCAGCATGCCAACGCATGAACTTGCCGCACGTGAGCGTCTCGGTGATGCGCTGTTCCGCTATATGCAGGGCCAGCCAGCTGATGCACTGTCTGGCGAATCCGATGCCAATCAGCAGGCGCTACGCCGTTTCCGCCTGCTGCCGCGCGTCTTACAGGGCAACGAGGGGATCAGCACCGAAACCACGCTGCTGAATCAACGCTGGGCGGCACCGCTGGGCGTCGGGGCGTTTGCTGGCGACCGCATCTTTCATGAAGAAGGGTTGTTGCCGATTGCGCGCGCCTGTAAACGCCTGCAATTGCCGCTGGTGATCTCGGAAGAGACCGTCACACCGCTGGAGCAGATTGGCGCGGAGTATGATCGCTGCTGGTTGCAACTGCGTGCCGCGGGCGATGTCGGCCGCATCAAAGACTTAATCGATCAGGCTGCACAAGCCGGATTTAAAAACATTGTTCTGACCGTGCTCGCACCGGTGCATCCGGTCGCGGGTTTACAGCCTGGCGGGTTCTCGATTGGCGAGGCGCTAAAACAGCGCGGCTGGCACACCATTGGCGGAACGGAACCGGGCGTCGCCGCGTTACCGGCTTTTCCAGTGTGGCGCTGGCAGCAGATTGATGACGTCGCGGCGCACTGCGCCACGCATCAACTGCCGCTGTGGTTAAAAGGCATTTTGCATCATGACGATGCCGCTCAGGCAACTCAGCACGGCGTCAGTGGCATCATCGCCTCCAACATTGGCCTGCGCCAAAGTGCACGCTGGGCAACGCCGGTCGATCAACTGCCCGATTTGCAAGCCGTTACCCGCTTGCCGCTGCTGTTGGACGGCGGAGTGCGCTGCGGCAGCGATGCAGTGGTGGCGCGTTGCCTCGGTGCCTCCCTGTCACTCAGCGTGCGACCGATCATCAGCGCCTTAGTGGCCGGTGGCGAAGACGCGGTGTTTGATCTGCTTTCCGGCTGGATCAATGAAATCACCGCGATCAGCCACTGGTGCGGCGTCAGTGATATGGCGGCACTCAACGGCAGCTTTGTTAGCGAGGTACGCAACTGATGCAGCAACTCATTTTCAATCAGGGCGATGCCAGCGAATCACGCATCTATTACTGCGCCCACTATCTGGCCGACAGCCTCGGCTTGTTCGCCGCCGAGCAGTTGCAGGTCACCTTTACCACCAGCGCCACGGGCGGTCACACCGTGCAGGGCGGCCAGGTGCCTGCCGTTCTGAGCCGCGATGCCGATCTCACGCTGGGCGGCCCGATGGTGGTGATGAAGCATTTTCAACAGCATGGCGCAGAGCTGCAGTGCTTTTGCGCCTCGGTGGCGGCTAACCCGTGGTTTCTGGCGGCGGCGCAGGCGCAACCCGATTTTCAACTCAGCGATTTGCGCGGCAAACGCGTGCTGGATGTCGGTAATGTCGGCACCGCCACGCTGACCTTCCGCTGGCTGCTGGCGCAGCACGGATTGCAGGATCAGGTGGAGTTGATTTCCGGCAGCGGCGATCAGGCACGCGATTTCGCTGCCGTGGCCGCAGGCGAGGCCGATTACGCGCTGCACGCCATACACATGCTGGCACCGGCCATTGCTGCCGGGCAGCTGAGCAGCGTCAGCAGCCTCGCCACCCTGTGCGGCCATGTCCCCTGGAGCGCCTACATCGCGCGTGCCGATGTGTTGCTGGAGAAGGCATCAGCGTTCCACGCGTTCTCACGGGCCATCGAACAGGCACTGACGTGGATCGCGACTCATGATGCCACCGCACTGGCTGACCGCGTGCAGCACTACTATCCCGATTATCCACGCGATGCGCTGGTGACGGGGCTGGCGGCCTATCAGCACGCCCAGGTCTTCGCGCCAGGCTGCGTTATCCCGCAGCACGAATTTGAACACTTCAGCCAGCTGTTGAGCGCTATCGGCTGGCTGGATCCTTCTCAACCGGTGCCCTATTTCGCACTGGTCACGCAGGCAGGAGCAGAGTGATGAAACAGCTTATTATCAATGGTTTGGTCGTAACAGAGACCCGTGCAGAACCGGCCGACTTGCTGATTGAGAATGGCATAATCAGCGGCCTGCTGACGCCTGGCGCGATGACAGCAGGCGTGGATGAAATCATTGATGCGCAGGGATTGATCATCGTTCCCGGCGCTATTGATGTGCACACCCACTTCACTGGCTCGCATGATTTCCCACAGCAGGAGCTGCGCGAAGGTACACAGGGTGCCGCCGCACATGGCGTCACCACCATCGTTGAGATGCCGCACTCACTGCCGCCCGCCACCTCGCTGAAGAATTTCACCGCCAAACAACAATGGCTGGCAGACAACTGCTCGGTGGATTACGCCATGTGGGCCGGACTGGATGGCCGCAACGTACACGAGCTGGCGGCGCTGGATCAGGCGGGCGCACTGGCGTTTAAAGCCTTCCTGTGCAGCGGTGCGCCGAACGGCGAAGCGACCGACGAAAAAGGTCTACCACGCCTTGATGACGATGGCCTGCTGCGCGCAATGCGTGAGTTAGCCACGTTCGATGGCCTGATTGGCGTGCACGCGGAAAACCACGACATCCTGATTGGCGCAGGCAGTGAACTGCGCCGTGCCGGACGCAAAGATACCCGTGCGCATGCGCTGGCAGGCCCGGAAATTGCCGAGATTGAAGCCGTGGGCCGCGTGCTGGCGGTCGCCGAAGAGACCGGTGCGCGTTGCCATATTGTGCATGTCAGCTCCGCGCGCGCCGCTGAAACCATCGTCGCCGCCAAAATCCGGGTGCGCGCCAGCTTCGAAACCTGTCCGCACTATCTGATTCTGGATGAGGACGATCTGGTACGCATCGGCCCCAATGCCCGCTGCGGCCCGCCGATTCGCCCACGTCCGGTAGTGGATGCACTGTGGCAAGTGCTGCTGCGCGGCGATGTCGACATGATCGCCTCCGACCACTGCCCCTATACCCCTGCACAAAAACAGGCCGGTGAAACCAGCATCTGGGATGCAGGCATGGGGTTAACCGGCGTGGAGACGCTGAGCCCGATGTTCTTTAGTGCCGCGCATATCGATCGTGGTCTGGCCCTGACCGAATTTGCCCGCATGACCGCCAGCGGCCCAGCAAAAGCCTTCCAGCTGTGGGGGAGAAAAGGAGCGATTGCGCCGGGCTTTGATGCCGACCTGGTGTTTTACGACGCGCAGCAGAGCTGGACGGTGGAGGGCGCGGCCTTCCAGGGGTTGGGTAAGTGGAGCGCATTTGAAGGGATGCGCTGTCAGGGTAAAGTAGTGCGCACACTTATTCGTGGCGTCACGGTTTACCAGGATGACCAGATGCAGGTTGAACCCGGCTTTGGTCAGTTCGTGACCCGACAGGCAGCAACAGGACAATAATCATGGCAGGAAAATCGTCAACTATCCGCCGCAAGAACAGCGCCCCGCTGGCGCAGGAATCCACCAGCGAAGAGAGCTGGCAAACAGCACGCCCACGCACTCTGGTCGATCACGCGGTCGATGCCATTCTCAGCGCGGCCTCACGCGGCTTAGTGCTGCCCGGCGACCGTATCGCTGAGCCGGATCTGGTGGCCAAACTCGGCATGAGCCGCGTGCCGATCCGCGAAGCGCTGCGCATTCTGGAGAGCCAGGGCATCGTCACCAGTGAGCCGTACAAAGGCATCCGCTTGATGGAGATTTCTCATCAGCGGCTGGAGCAGATTATCGACGTGCGCATCCCGCTGGAGACGCTGGCCTGCCGCCGTGCAATCGAAGCCGGTCGCAACGGTGCCGAACAGCTGACGCAGCTGTACCAAGGCGTGGCGCAGATGCAGACCATGATGCAAAACGATGACGTTTACGGTTTTGCCTCGGCGGATACCGATTTCCACCGCACGCTGTGCAGCTTTGCCCACAACCCGGTACTCAGCAATTTGTGGGAGTCCATTGCGCGCCAGCTGACGGTGATTTTCGGCCTCTCCACCATGGGCAAATCGATGAGCGACATCATTGAAGAGCACCAGCGGCTGATCAACGTGTTCGCCGATGGCGATATCGCGCAGATGACGGATGAGATTGAAAACCATATTCGCATTCAGGCACTGGATGTGGACTACGAAACTTTGATTATGCAGCGCCGACAGCAGCGTTCCGCTGTGGGCTGATGCTTTGTTGATTGCCTTTACACCAGGAAAACCACGATGAAGATCACCAACGTTGAGGCGTTTTATCTGCGCCTGCCGGTTATTGAGCAGCGCACAGATAGCTCTCAGGACGCGCTGCTTATCAAAATCACCACCGATGCGGGTATTACCGGTTGGGGTGAAGTGGATGGCAGCCCGTATGTCACCAAAGCCATTATCGAAGCACCCTATTCACACACCATGGTCACCGGCCTGAAATCGCTGTTGATCGGCGAAAACCCACTGGAAACCGGTCGCCTGTGGAAGAAGATGCACAAAGCCACCATCTATTACGGTCGCAGTGGAGCGGTATTACAGGCGATGGCGGGCATTGATATCGCGCTGTGGGATATCAAAGGCAAAGCGCTCGGCAAACCGATTGTAGAACTGCTGGGTGGGGCAATGCGCGACAAGATGCGCGTTTACTCCTCCAACATGTTCCAGTACAGCGTGGAAGAGACCGTGGCGCGCGCGCAGCACGCCATTGATACCGGTCATACCGGCGTGAAATTTGGCTGGGAGCCGTTTGGCACCGACGAAGCCATGGACCTGCGCTACCTCGAAGCGTTGCGCACCGCGATGGGCGACAGCGTCGATTTGATGCTGGATGTCGGCCATGTCTGGGATGCCAAAACCACCGTGCGCCGCAGCCAACGCTATGAACATCTCAACCTGTTCTGGATTGAAGAGCCACTGCATCCGGATAACTACGCCGGTTACGGCCAGGTGTCTGCCGCCTGCCAGCAACATATCGCTGCCGGTGAGCAAGAATGCTCGGTGGTCGGTTTCCAGCGCCTGATTGATGAAGGCGGGATCGACATCGTGCAAATCGACCTGACGCGTACCGGCTTTACCCAGGCGATGGAAATTGCCAGCTACGCGCACAGCCGTGGACGCAAGGTGTGTAACCACAACTTCACCACCGACATCAACACCGCCGCGTCACTGCACTTCCTGTGTGCGATTGAGAATGCGCTGGTGATGGAGTATTGCGTGGAGCCAGGCGAGATCAGCCGTTCACTGGCGAAAAATCCGGTACGCATCGCCGAAGGTTACGCGTGGCTACCTGGTGAGCCAGGCCTGGGCGTCGAGCCGAACGAAGCCGTGATTGAGAAGTTTTTAGTGCGCGATTAACCACCGTTGCGGCGCGTTTTTTGGACGACGAGCAATAAATTGCGCCGCTACATCAAATCGGTGCCCCTTTAGGGGCACATCTGAATTTCAGGTCCAAAGGTTGTTGACGCGCGGCTCACTGGCTACCCTTTTGCACAGTTCATGCACGAGGAAGCCATGTCGCAAAAAATACACTGGATCGACAACTTACGTGCGGTCGCCTGCCTGATGGTGATCGTCATTCATACCACCACCTGGTATATCACCGGCCCGCTGGCGGTGACGGGCATCAGTTGGGATGTCGCCAACCTGCTCAACTCGGCGTCGCGCGTCTGCGTCCCGCTGTTCTTTATGATCTCCGGCTACCTGTTCTTTGGCGAACGTAGCGCACAAGGGCGACATCTGCTGCGTATCGTGCTGTGTTTGCTGTTCTACAGCGCGGTGGCCTTGGCCTATATCACCTGGTTAACGCCAATCAGTGAAGGACGTTCGCTGCTGAAGCTGCTGCAAAAACCGGTGTTCTATCACCTGTGGTTTTTCTTCGCCATCATCGGCATTTACCTGCTGTCGCCATTGATTCAGGTGAAAAGCGTACAGCCGCGCTACGTCGCGCTGTTAGTGGTGGTACTGGCTGTGCTGGCCAATCCTAATACCGTCAGTCAGTCGCTGGGGCCATTTCACTGGTTACCGGTGAATCTCTACGTGAGCGGTGACAGCATTTACTACCTGCTGTATGCGTTACTGGGGCGAGCGATTGGCTGTATGGACACCGACAAGCGTGGCATCAGCTGGCTGGCCGGACTGGGGTTTGTCGCCTGCTGGATAGGCATCACACTCGGCACCAAACAGATGCTGAAAATCAATGGCGCGTTCAACGACACCTGGTATCTGTATTGCGGACCGCTGGTGTTTATTGCGGCCATCAGTTTGCTGGTGTTGTTTAAAAATACCCTGAACAGCCGCACGCTACCGTTACTGGGGACGATTTCACGCTATTCGCTGCCAATTTATGGCTTCCACGCGCTGTTTATTCACTATTTGCGTACTCATCATTACGACGATATGTCGCGCCCGTGGCTTGATTTGCCTTGGGTGTTTGGCGTCACGTTAATCGGCAGTTTGCTGCTGGCGATAGTGCTTAAGCGCGTGGATAAGCATCATCTGGTGAGCTGATCGTCCCAGCGCTGATGGGCGCGACGCAGCTGGCGAGCTGAGGAGAATCCGGCCGCCAGCGCGGCTTTCTCTGCTGCTTCGCCCTGCTGCTGGCGCTGGCGCGCAATCACCAGGCGCAGTTGCTCATGGTATTCACGCACACTGATGCCGAGGTGCTGACGAAACAGGCGCGTCAGGTGGCGTTCGCTGACGTGCGCGCGCTCTGCCAGTGCCGTCAGCGACCAGTCGTTTTCGGGATGGGCAATCATCACATCCTGCGCACGATGAATCGCGGGATGCAGGTGATTGCGATAGCGCAGCCAGGGTGAAAGCTGGGGATCATCGCCGGAACGGCGGAACCACACCACCATCTCCCGCGCCACTTTAAGCGCCTGCTGCGCACCGCATAATCGGTTGATCAGATGCAGCGCCAGATCGATACCGGCGGTGATGCCCGCGCTGGTCCAGATGCCACAATCTTCGACGAAAACGCGGTTATCTTTCACTAACGCAGCCGGTGCTGCCGCTTTCAGGCGCGGTAACACGTCATGATGCGTGGTGCACTGCACGCCGTTAAGTAAACCCGCCTGCGCCGAGAGCAGCGCCCCGGAACAGATGCACACCAGCGTAATGCGATGCGATTGAATATCCGCTTGTTGTAGGCGTAACCAGTCACGCGCAGCGGCGGCCGCTGGGGTATCGAACCAGACTTTCGAGTCGTGCACGCCGGGCACCACCAGCAAGCTATTGTCAGGTAAGCGATCGGGTAAAGGGGCGATATCGGCGATAGTCATGCCCGTGGAGCACAGTACGCTGGGATTGGGGCCGATGTAGTGCAGGACAAAGTGGCCATCCGCCAGCTGCAAGGTTTCGGCAGGCCCGGTAAGATCGAGCGCCATCACGCCGGGTAGAACCAGGAAATAGACAGGCTGCGACATACTGGGCTCCAGGATTGGTGATGAGTTTTGCCCTCACCCTGGCCCTCTCTAACATCGCTCAGTCTGCCCCCTCTCCCGCTTGTGGGAGAGGGTTGGGGTGAGGGAGAAGGCTAAGGTAAGGCCAATTCAAGCCATAACAACACACAAGATTCGTCCATCATAGCCTATTAAAATCAAAATCCACGACCCCATCCGGCCATCACCGAGCCAAATCAGGACATCAACGGTTTGAGCTGCTGATACAGCTGCGCAAACTTCTCGCGCTGCGGCTGATACGCCTGATAGCGTGCGCTATCCGGTGGATGACGCTGAACCAACTCCGGTTCCGGCCACTCACTCTGTGGATCAATCGCCCACTGCGCCAACCGTGCGGCCCCCAGCGCCGGACCCACTTCCCCGCCGTGGCAGTAATCGAGCGTTAATCCGCTGATATCCGCCAGCATCTGCCGCCAGTAAGCACTGCGCGCCCCGCCGCCAATCAGCATCACGGTTTGTGGTTGCACACCACAGGCATGCACCGCCTCCATCCCTTCTGCCAGCGCAAACCCCACACCTTCCAGCACCGCTCGCGCCAGCTCAGGCCGCCCATGCTGATGGGTTAAGCCAAAAAATGCGCCCTGCGCCTGCGGATTATTGTGCGGCGTACGCTCACCGGAGAGATACGGCAGGAACACCACCGGCGTGACATCACCGCGCGCTTTTTCTGCCTCAGCCAGCAGTTCTGGCACATCCGCGCAGCCGGTTAAGGCGGCGGCCCAGTCGAGACAGGAAGCGGCACTTAACATCACCGACATCAAATGCCAGCGGTTTGGCAGCGCGTGGCAAAAGCTGTGGACGGCCTGCTGCGGATTGCTGAGATACCCGTCGCTGACCAGGAAATAGACGCCCGAAGTGCCCAACGACAGCATGCCCTGCCCCGGCGCGACCATGCCGACACCCACGGCACCGGCGGCGTTGTCACCACCGCCCGCTACGATCGGCACAGGGTTCATCCCCCAACGCGCGGCAACCTCAGGCGATAAAGTGCCGGTGATCTGGTTGCCCTCATACAACGCGGGCATCTGGCTACGGTTAAGATCGCAGGCCTTGAGCATGGCATCGCTCCAGTCACGCCTGGCGACATCCAGCCACATCGTCCCAGCCGCATCTGACATATCACTGGCGAGCGCCCCGCTCATGCGCCAGCGCAGATAATCTTTCGGCAGCAGCACCATCGCTACCTTGCTGAATACATCGGGTTCGTTTTGTTGCACCCACAGTAACTTGGGGGCGGTAAAGCCCGGCATCATCAGGTTGCCAGTGATCTGACGCGAATCTGGCACGCGCTGTTCCAGCTCCCGGCACTGCTCACTGCTGCGCCCGTCGTTCCATAAAATCGCCGGGCGCAGCACCTGATGATCAGCATTCAGCAACGTCGCACCATGCATCTGGCCGCTCAGGCCAATCGCCTTCACTTGGCTAAGATCCTGCTGCTGCGCCAGCGCCTGCATCGCCGTATCCGTGGCGTTCCACCAGCTTTCGGGATCTTGCTCGCTCCACAACGGCTGCGGGCGGGAAACCTGCAACGGCGCCGTTTCCATCGCAACAACCTGCCCTTGTGCATCCAGTAACACCACTTTGACGCCAGAGGTGCCTAAATCGATCCCGATAACCATGTTCAGCTCCTGATGCAGTTAGAAATCATACAGATAGTGATTGACCAGGTTTTCCAGTTGTTCCTGGCGCCCGCTGCGGTGCTGCGGGTTCAATTGGTGTTGCTGAGCATGCGCCGCCAAGGATGCCAGTGAAAACTCACCTTTTAAAATTTGCTGGCCGAACTCACCATTCCAGCCGCTGTAACGCTGCGCCACGCGCTTATCCAGCTCACCTTCCTGCACCATGCGTGCCGCGACTTTTAGCGCCAGCGCCAGGGTATCCATAGCGCCAATGTGACCGTAAAACAGGTCATATTTATCCGTGCTTTGACGACGCACTTTGGCATCAAAGTTTAAGCCGCCAGTGGTGAATCCGCCCGCTTTGATGATCTCGTACATCACCAGGGCATTTTCTTCGACGCTGATGGGGAACTGATCGGTATCCCAGCCGCACTGCACATCACCGCGGTTGGCATCCACCGAACCAAAAATTCCCAACGCAATCGCTGTAGCAATCTCGTGATGGAACGAATGTCCCGCCAGCGTAGCGTGGTTAGCTTCAACGTTAACTTTGATCTCTTTCTCCAGACCAAACTGCTTGAGGAAGCCATACACCGTTGCCACGTCGTAGTCATATTGGTGTTTGGTCGGCTCCTGCGGTTTCGGCTCAATCAGCAGCATGCCCTGGAAACCAATTTTGTGTTTGTGCTCCACCACCATCTGCATAAAACGACCAATCTGTTCCCGCTCCTGACGCAGATCGGTATTCAGCAAGGTTTCATAACCTTCACGTCCGCCCCACAGCACGTAGTTTTCACCGCCCAGCGTCTGCGTGGCCTGCATGGCACTGCACACCTGGCTGGCGGCCCAGGCAAAGATTTCGGGGTCTGGACTGGTCGCCGCACCGGCACCGTAACGCGGATGAGTAAAGCAGTTGGCCGTGCCCCACAGTAGCTTCACGCCCGTTTCCTGCTGTTTTTCCAGCAGCTTGTCAGTCATCGCCGCGAAATTCTCGCGGTAGCTGCGCAGGGAATCCCCTTCTGGTGAGACATCCACATCATGGAAGCAGTAATAGGGCACGTTGAGTTTGTGGAAGAACTCAAACGCCACATCCGCTTTCTGTTTCGCCAGCTGCAATGCATCGCCACTTTTCTGCCATGGGCGATCAAAGGCACCCACACCAAACATATCCGCACCGTTCCAGCAGAAGGTGTGCCAGTAACACGCAGCAAAGCGCAGATGTTGCGCCATGGTTTTGCCGAGGATCACTTCATCAGGATTGTAGTGGCGAAACGCCAGCGGATTGGTGGATTTGGCCCCTTCATAACGAACGCGATCGAGCTGGTCGAAATAAGCGTGCATGTTTTGCTCCTTAGCATCAGACCCGAATGGTCAGCAGTGAGTCATTATTTTGCTAAGGGGTTGTCTCCAGACTCAATTACGATATTTCACACTCAAATTAAGATAATTATTAATTGTGCGCCAGCTCGCAAATACTCGCAAATTCAGATCGCGCTCAAAGAATCACAAATAAACAAAAAAACGTAATAGCCGGATAAAAATCAGTAATTGATGTTATCTGAAACTCAAGGCAACAATTCATCCGCTTGGTTCATAGCCTTACAACGACAATAGCCTCAACCTACAGGATGACCATGATGAAAATGAAATATACGCTGTTAGCTGCCTGCGCTGCGCTGGCCCTGTTTAGCCAAACCGGTATAGCGAAAGAAGTGAAAATTGGTATGGCGATCGATGACTTACGTCTGGAACGCTGGCAAAAAGACCGCGACATTTTTGTTAAACAAGCCGAATCTTTAGGGGCCAGTGTTTTTGTCCAGTCGGCCAACGGCAATGAAGAAACGCAGATGTCGCAAATTGAAAATATGATCAACCGTGGTGTCGATGTGCTGGTGATCATTCCTTATAACGGCCAGGTATTAAGTAACGTGGTAGCCGAAGCTAAACGCGAAGGCATTAAAGTGCTGGCTTATGACCGTATGATTAATAATGCTGACATTGATTTCTATATTTCCTTTGATAATGAAAAAGTCGGCGAACTGCAGGCCGAAAGCATTGTGAAGCAGGTGCCAAAAGGTAACTATTTTATGATGGGCGGCTCGCCAGTCGATAATAATGCTCGCCTGTTCCGAGCGGGACAGATGAAGGTGTTAAAACCGTACATCGACAACGGCAGCATCAAAGTGGTGGGCGATCAGTGGGTCGATGCCTGGTTACCTGAGAACGCGCTAAAAATCATGGAAAACGCCCTGACCGCTAACGGCAACCATATTGATGCGGTCGTCGCCTCCAATGATGCCACCGCAGGCGGTGCGATTCAGGCGCTGAGTGCGCAAGGTCTGGCAGGCAAAGTCGCGATTTCCGGTCAGGATGCCGACCTGGCCGCTATCAAACGCATCATGAATGGCACACAAACCATGACGGTGTATAAACCCATCACCGAACTCGCTACCGAAGCCGCGAAAATTGCCGTAGAACTCGGCGATAACCAAACGCCTGCCAGCAACGGCAAACTCAATAATGGCCTGAAGGAAGTGCCCTCACGCCTGCTGACGCCCATTCCCGTCAACAAAGACAATATCGAAAGTACCGTGGTGAAAGACGGCTTCCACAAACAAAGTGAACTCTAAGCACCGCTGCGAGGAGGACTCCCTATGCTGCTGGAAATGATGCACATCACCAAACGTTTCGGCGCGGTGAAAGCGCTGGATGATATCAGTCTGCGGCTGGATGCAGGTGAAGTGATGTCACTGTGCGGCGAGAATGGTTCTGGCAAATCGACCTTGATGAAAATCCTGTGCGGGCTCTATCCGCACGGTGATTTTGACGGTGAGATTCACTTTGCCGGCGACCTGATTCAGGCGCAGACCATTCGTGATACCGAACGCAAAGGCATTGTGATCATTCATCAGGAACTGGCGCTGGTGCGCCAGCTCACGGTGATGGAGAACATTTTCCTCGGTGCCGAATTGGGCCGTTTTGGCATGGTCGATGATGAAACCATGACGCTGCGCTGCCAGCAGCTGCTGGCACGGGTGAAGCTGGATGTGTCGCCCACCACCAAAGTCGGTGAGCTGGGGCTTGGCCAGCAGCAGTTGGTGGAGATCGCCCGAGCGCTAAATAAACAGGTTCGGCTGCTGATTCTGGATGAACCGACCTCCTCGCTCACCGAGCAGGAAACCGAGGTGCTGCTGAGCATTATCAACAACCTGCGTGAGCATGGCATCGCTTGTATCTACATCTCGCACAAACTCAATGAAGTGAAAGCCATCTCTGACACCATCTGCGTGATCCGCGATGGGCAACACATCGCCACGCGTCCAGCGGCCGGTTTGAGTGAAGATGACATCATCACCATGATGGTGGGACGCGAACTGACCGCGCTCTATCCGCATCAACCGCACGATATCGGTGACACCCTGCTGGAAGTCAAAAACCTCACGGCCTGGCATCCGGTCAATCGCCATGTGCGCCGGGTGAACGATGTTTCGTTCAGCCTCCGGCGTGGTGAAATCCTGGGGATTGCCGGGCTGGTCGGTGCCGGACGCACCGAAACGGTACAGTGTTTGTTTGGCGTCTGGCCGGGCCGCTGGCAGGGCGATATTGCTATTAACGGTAAGCCCGTAAAAATCCAGGACTGTCGCGATGCTATTGCGCACGGCATTGCCATGGTGCCGGAAGATCGTAAAAAAGATGGCATCGTGCCGCTGATGGGCGTGGGTAAAAACATCACGCTGGCGGCACTCGATCAGTTTAGTCATCGCCTTTCCACGCTGGATGAGGCCGCCGAACAGCAGGCCATCAACGATGCGATTCGTCGCCTGCGCGTCAAAACCTCCTCTCCCGATTTGGCAATTGGGCGGCTGAGTGGCGGCAATCAGCAAAAAGCCATTCTGGCGAAGTGCCTGCTGCTCAATCCCAAAATCCTGATTCTGGATGAGCCCACGCGCGGCATTGACGTCGGCGCACGCCAGGAGATCTACCTGCTGATCAACGCCTTGGTGCAACAAGGCATCGCGGTGATTGTCATTTCGTCCGAGCTGCCCGAAGTACTGGGCCTGAGCGATCGCGTTTTGGTGATGCATGAAGGGCAAATCAAAGCCGATCTGATTAACAACAATCTAACTCAGGAGCAGGTGATGGAAGCCGCTCTGCGGAGTGAACATTATGCTTAAAACCGAGAGCACACAGAGCCTGCCGGGCACGCCCACACCGGGCAAACTTCCGCGACTGAATCTGCAAGTGTTAGTGATGCTGGGCGCGATTTTACTGATTGCGCTGTTCTTCACCTGGACCACCGACGGTGCCTGGCTGAGCGCACGCAATGTCTCCAATCTGCTGCGCCAGACTGCGATTACCGGCATCCTGGCGGTGGGGATGGTGTTTGTGATCATCTCTGCGGAAATCGATCTGTCAGTGGGTTCCATGATGGGTCTGTTGGGCGGTGCCGCCGCGATTTTCGATGTCTGGCTTGGCTGGCCGCTGCCGCTCACCATCGTCGTAACCCTGGTACTGGGTCTGCTGCTGGGGACCTGGAATGGTTGGTGGGTGGCGTATCGCAAAGTGCCTTCGTTCATCGTGACGCTGGCAGGCATGCTGGCATTTCGTGGCATCTTAGTCGGCATCACTGATGGCACCACCGTCGCCCCTACCAGCCCGGCAATGTCGCAGATTGGGCAAAGTTATCTGCCTGGCGGCGTAGGGTTCGGCTTTGGTTTTGTCGGCCTGGCGCTGTTTATTCTCTGGCAATGGCGCTTACGCCTGCGACGTCAACAGTTAGGGCTGAGCCAACCCGCCGCAACCAGTACCGTGGCCCGTCAGGCGATCACGGCTGTGCTGGTGCTGGGAGCTATCTGGCTACTGAATGATTATCGCGGGGTGCCGACGCCGGTCTTGCTGCTGGCACTGCTGTTGCTGGCGGGCATGTTTATGGCGACGCGCACCGCCTTTGGTCGCCGGATTTATGCCATTGGTGGCAATCTTGATGCCGCGCGTCTTTCCGGGATTAATGTGGCGCGCACCAAGCTGGCGGTGTTTGCGATCAATGGCGTGATGGTGGCGATTGCCGGACTAATCCTCAGCTCTCGCCTGGGTGCGGGTTCCCCCTCTGCCGGTAACATTGCAGAGCTGGATGCGATTGCCGCCTGCGTGATTGGTGGCACCAGCCTCGCGGGCGGCGTGGGTTCGGTCGCCGGAGCGGTGATGGGCGCGTTTATCATGGCCTCACTGGATAACGGCATGAGCATGATGGATGTCCCGACGTTCTGGCAGTACATCGTGAAAGGCGCGATCTTGCTGCTGGCGGTGTGGATGGATACCGCCACGCGTCGCCGGGTGTAATCGCGTGGGCGATCACATTGTGGCGCAAACCATTTCTGCTGTCCTTGCAGCCGTGCTATGCAATGCGCTGAGGGTTTAAGGGAACGCGCCACCATGCATGAGAAACGTTACCGCATTACCTTGTTATTCAACGCCAACAAGGTGTATGACCGCCAGGTTGTGGAAGGGGTCGGCGAGTATTTACAGGCGTCGCAAACCGACTGGGATATCTTCATTGAAGAGGATTTTCGCTGCCGTATTGAGAATATCCGCGAGTGGCTGGGCGATGGGGTGATTGCCGATTACGACGACAGTTCGATCGAAACTCTGCTGGCCAATGTCCAGGTGCCGATTGTTGGTGTCGGCGGCTCGTATCATCAGCCGGAAGATTATCCGCCAGTGCACTACATCGCCACCGATAACGCGGCATTGGTGGAGAGTGCCTTCCTGCATCTGAAAGAGAAAGGCATCAACCGTTTTGCCTTCTACGGTTTGCCTGCTTCCAGCGGCAAGCGTTGGTCGCAAGAGCGTGAGCAGGCGTTTCGTCAGCTGGTGATGCGCGAACGCTATCAGGGCGTGGTGTATCAGGGCATGGAAACCGCACCGGAAAACTGGCAGCACGCCCAGAACCGCCTCGCGGACTGGCTGCAAACGCTGCCACCGCAAACCGGTATTATTGCCGTCACCGATGCGCGAGCGCGCCATCTGTTACAGGCGTGCGAGCATCTTAAAATCCCGGTGCCAGAGAAGCTTACGGTGATTGGTATTGATAACGAAGAGCTGACCCGCTATCTGTCCCGCGTTGCCCTCTCCTCCGTCGCCCAAGGCACGCGGCAGATGGGCTATCAAGCCGCGAAATTGCTGCACCGCTTACTGGATAAACAATCCCTGCCGCTGCAGCGCATTCTGGTGCCGCCGGTCAAAGTGATTGCCCGCCGCTCCACGGATTTCCGTTCGCTGCACGACCCTGCTGTGATTCAGGCAATGCACTACATCCGCTTTAATGCCTGCAAAGGGATCAAAGTCGAACAGGTGTTGGATGCGATTGGCATGTCCCGTTCAAACCTGGAAAAGCGTTTTCGTGATGAGACTGGCGACACTATTCATGCCATGATTCATCGCGAAAAGTTGGAGAAAGCACGCGAGCTGTTAGCCTCTTCTTCATTGAATATTAACGAGATATCTCAAATGTGCGGCTATCCGTCACTGCAATATTTCTATTCAGTATTTAAGAAGAGCTACGCCAGCACGCCCAAGGAGTATCGGCAACTTCACGGCGAGAACGTGCTGTAGCGCACGGCTAAGATCAAGATTTCGTGGCGCATTCTCGCTATACTTCCGCTGCTTCTTTAAAGGAAGATCGTCGTCTCCGGTGAGGCGGCCGGATTTCAAATCCGGTTGGGGCCGCCAGCGGTCCCGGGCAGGTTCGACTCCTGTGATCTTCCGCCACTTCCTTATCTCGTTTGATTCCCAAAAGATGAACTTGAGCAACCTGTAAGTCTTCATTACAAGTTGGACTTATCAGCTTGCCGATGTACAGCAAGTTTGGCTCTTTACTTCTGCAATTGCCTCCGCCATGTTGCAACCTTAATAACATTGCGGAGCCCCCATGCTCATCCATCCCAACGACAAGCTCACCTTCTGCGGCGATCCGCGTGCGGAAGAGTTGCGCCAACGGCTGCAACAGCCGGATGCGCCCAAAGTGATTGCGGCGTCGTTATCCAAGCAGTTGGATCGGGAAAGCCGCACCCATCACCACGCGGCGGGCCAGCTTTACTGCCTGAAACAGGGGATGATGACGGTGAACACGCCGTCGGGGATTTTTGCCAATCCACCGCGCTTGGTGGGTTGGATTCCGCCGCACTTTGAACACGCGATTATCGGGCCAGGCCGGGTGCTGGGCTGGACGGTGTTGGTGGATGAAGCGCTGACCGCACCGCTTCCCAAGCGTCCGGTGCTACTCTCCTGCCCTTCGGTGCTGGAACCCTTGGCCGAGCGGCTGGCAAGCTTGTCGCCTGATAGCTGGGGCAGCGAGCGCTATAACCGCTTGTGCGATGTGTTTCTGGATGAACTGTACGAATCCACCGAACATGCCTTAACGCTGCCGCTGCCTGAAGAGCCGCGACTGCGGCAGATTGCACGTCTGCTGATGGACGATCCCGGGGATGCGCGCACCGGGCCGGAACTGGCACAGTGGGCTGGGCTCAGCCCGCGCAGTTTGAGTCGCCACTGGGCCAGCGCGGTGGGCATGAGCTTGTCGCGTTACCGCCAGGTCTCGCGGCTACTGAAATCACTGGAAGGGCTGGCTGCGGGTAAAAGCGTGCAGCAGGTGGCCTGGCAGGTTGGCTTTGATAGCGTCAGCAGTTATATCAGCGCTTTTCGCAGCGCATTTGGTTCGACGCCGGGCAAATACCTTACGCCGCCTGCCGCGTCTGCGCTTGCAGCATCAGAAGACTCGTAGGCCCATCAATCTCTGGCAGGCTGTGCTGATATTTACGGCGAAACGCACCGGGCGGCAGATGGTACATGCGGCGGAAGGTGCGACACCACGTCTGCTGCGACTCAAAACCATATTTGATCGCTATCTCCATCAGCGGCATGTTGCTATTCACTAAGGCAATCGCCGAGGCCGTGAGTTTGCGCTCTCGAATATAAGTCCCTAACGCAATGCCAGTGTGGCTGCGGAACAAACGCTGCAAGTGCCACTGCGAATAGCCGACGCGTCGCGCCACGGTTTCCAGAATCAATCGCTGTTCAATGTTGTCTTCGATCCACTGCATCAGTTGATGCATACAGGCTGCGTGAATATCCATCTTTCCTCCTGCGGGCGGTTAAACACGTCAGCAGCATTATAAAAAAGCCTTCTCTGGCTATGTTTAGTATTAAAGCCAATAAATAACGAAATCTCGCCAATGTGGCGCACAGGTTGCTGAAGTTGGGTGCTTGCGACTTAACCTATCATGTAATAATGTAAGTTACATGATAAACACGGAGCAGGAGAGAAAATGAACAGCATGATCACCCCGGACGTATGGACATGTGTAGCGATTGCACTGGCGGCGGCCAGCATCGCGATGACCATCACCCAAACCGAATTGTTTGCCGGACTACGTGCCTGGACGGCCAAAAAGCACGCGCTACTTGGCCACTTGTTTCACTGCTTTTACTGCATGAGTCACTGGACAGTGCTAGTCGGCATGCTGATTTATCGCCCTTACCTGCTGCACAGCGATATGGCGGTGATTGATTGGGTGATGACGGCGTTTATTACCTTAACCCTGACCACCTTTATCAACGGTCTGATGTTCAAAGTATTCCAGGCAGCAGTGACCACGCACGTGATGAAACATAACGCGCAGATCACCTTACAGAAGCAGGATTAAGACTCATCACTGCACAGCGGATGGGGCTCGGCTTCCAGCCCCAGTTTTGCCATTTTGCTGAGGTAATCATCGGCAATATCGGCCACGGTGATTTGGCTAAAGCGATTAAGCAGCACCACTTCCGCTTCGTTGAGTGCCTGGTCGAGACGCTCATCAACCGCATGCTCCACCAGACACGGCGAGGGATCGGCAGCAGGCCCGATGCTGAACAGCGCCGGTGAGCCAATGGCCTGATAAACATCGAGCAGCGTTATCGCGTTTAGCTCTACCCGAAGCTCCCAGCCACCGCCGTGCCCTTTCTCCGACACCACATAGCCTTTTTCGCGCAGCCCGGACATCATGCGGCGTACCACCACCGGATTAGTGCCCAACATTTTGGCCATGGCTTCAGACGTGGCGCGTTTAACGTGCCGATCGAGATGAATCAGCGCGTGCAGGGAGCGGGACATTCGGTTGTCGCGGGGCATGGAGGGTTCCTCTAAAGTTCACGACACTCTAGCAAACGCGCCAGGCTGCAACAATTTATCCCGCTTTCTGCACCAGGCTCGCTTGCCAGTCACTGAACAGAGTGAGCCAGTTTTTGGCCGGAATATTCTTTTTCAGTGCGGTGCCGAAACCGTGCCCGCCCTGCTGGAAAAGATGCATCTCCACCTTCACATGGTTTTTACGCAGGGCATCAAACATCTGTAACGTGTTTCTGGGCGAAGCCGTGCCATCATCCAGCGCCTGCGCAAGGAATGTCGGCGGAGTGTTGCCGCTTACACGGTCTTCCTGTGAATACTGATCAATGTCAGCCTGGCTGATATCTTTGCCGTACATCGCCGTGCGTGTGCCCACATGTGTCACGCCATTTTTCAGTGACAGCACCGGATAGATCAGTGCGGTGAAATCGGGCCGTGCGGAAACCTGATCCTGCGCATCAACAGCCGTGTAATTATTGGCGTCGGGGCTGTTACTCACATTGGCGGCGAGGAATGCCCCGGCTGAAAACCCCATCACGCCAATCTGATTGGAGGCAATGCGATAGTCTGCCGCATGGCCCCGAATCATGCGCATCGCTCGCTGCACATCAGAAAATGCATGATTCCGGTTAACCTCAGAACCCCCGCGCGGCATACGATAAATTAATACAAACGAGGAATACCCTTTTTGGCTCAGCACCTTTGCCACATCGAGCCCTTCAGCGTCCTGCATAATATAAGAAAAACCCCCACCGGGAATGATTAGCACAGCCGAGTGATTATTTTTCCCGATCGGTGGAACATAAATCATTTCTGGAGAATCGACATTTGTGACAGCGCGATTATTGTTGGTCGGGTTTTTACTAAAATTAATAAATTTATTATTTCCTGACACTTCATTTGGCCAGACAGGAATTTCCTTATTGGCAAACGCAGCCGGAAGATACAACAAGAAAAGCACTGCCGATAAATGAGGGAACTTCATCTCTATGACTCCAAATCCTGAGTAAAATCAGTAACAAATGACAAAACCAAAAGTTTCCCTAAGGCTTCGCTGCCCAACGCCTGTCCCAGAGAGAATCAAATCAAATGAATAACCCTGATAAAGTAACAAATAATATTACTCACCTGCACCCACTATAATACTGGGCCAAGAAAAATTAGACTTTTCTCATGTTTACGTTAACAAGGCCATATGTTATAAGTAAATTTTAAACTATAAGAATCTGTGACCATGGGAATTTACTGGATCATAAGTCTTAGCCTGACTTTTGTCGCGCTTGTCGAAGTCATGTTAAGTAAAAATGAAAACACAGCACAAATCAGATCATACGTTTATTTTGTTGCCGTTGTCGTGTTATTTACTTTCGGCGGAATTCGTGGTCTGGGAACAGGTCTGGATGATTTCCAGTATCGTGATTTCTTTGTTCACTTCGTCGATAAAATTGTTATTGAAGGATTCTGGCGTACCGCAGAAGAATTCCGCTACGAACCCGCGATCTACGCCATAGCAGGTCTCACACGTGTATTTACCGCCAATCCCGATATCTTTATCTATGTCTTTACGGTGATCGCGGTCTGCGTCAATGCCTGGTATTTCCGCAAGCTGACACCGCTGCCGATTGTGGCTCTGGCCGTCTACTCTGCTCACCTGTTTATTAACAAAGACATGAACCAGATTCGATTTGGTTTATGTTCCGCGTTCTTAATGGGCTTTGTGTATCATATGTCCCGCCGCAGTAAATCCGGGATGATCACCACCTTTATTCTCTCCTTTATCAGCCACGCAACCGGGATTATTGCCCTGCTCATTCCCATGGCGATGATTGTGAGGAAAAACAAATATATTCCTATTTTGATTGTGGTGGCCAGCTTGCCCCTCGCCTTTATGGGAAGCTCTGCGTTGATTGCTGTGCTTTCCAGCCACCTCGGTGGATTGGGTGACAGGGCAATGGGTTACGCTAACCAAGAATCGACCCAGGATCAGGGTATCCTGACTCTCTCAAACCTGAAGAATATCGGCTTTGTATTTATCTTTAGCTTTATGCTGTTGAGCGACAGAATCAAAAACTTCGACCCGGTGAAGTTTAATACTTATTACATTCTGGTCATCACGTTCGCGATTGGTGCGGGTATCAGGATGGCGCTGCAGGACTACGCCTCCGGTGGCCGACTGGCAAACTACCTGTTGCAAGTTGAACCGGTGCTTATTTCCCTCTGTATTTGGGAAACCAAAAAACTCAAGAAAGTTGCGGCCGTCGCGATTACCGTTTTAATGGTACTCTATTATCTTTATTACAATACCATTTCCAGTAAACAGTCGATAACCGGTTACGAAGTTTCACAAACATTTAAGCTGTAACACCCAATACCTAAACGCTAGCCTCCGGGCTAGCGTTTTTTTATTTCTCAGATAAAGCCGATAGACGCATAAGGAAATTCTGAATGTTTTAGTGGTACTGGTCATCGCTTGCATTTTTCTTTCCATGAACCTCTAATAGACTCACATCTGCGCCAGCAGAGTTAGGAATATTCTTAGCAATTTTAAACCAGGTTATTCAAGACTCACTGGCGCCAAGTCACTCAATGAAAGAATGCAGATATGAACGAAAAAAATAATTTTGATATCGTCCGGTTCTCGCTCGCCTTTATCGTCATGCTGGTGCATGCCGCTGAAGTCACCAGAAGTGCCGATATTCGGTTCCTGTCTCAATTTTTAAATAGTGACTTTGCCGTACGAGGTTTTTTCGCAATAAGTGGATTCCTTATTGCGAAAAGTTACTTAAGAAGTAAATCACTCACGTCCTATTTTATTAAGCGTGCTCAACGTATTCTTCCCGCTTATATCTTCGTCATTGTTCTCTGCTTCGTAATTGGCATGTGTCTGACGACGCTGCCGCTGATGGATTTCCTGAAAAATAAAGAGACCATCAAATATCTGATCGCTAACTTCTCATTCCTGAACTTCATTCAGCCTTCACTGCCGGGTGTGTTTACCAGCAACCCTAACCAGCCGATGGATGGTTCACTGTGGACGATCAAAGCTGAGCTGACACTCTATGTGCTGCTGCCGTTTATCGTACCGCTGATGAAGAAAAGCCCGCTTAAAGTCTGGAGTATCATTTTCGTTATCTCCTGCGCGTGGTTCTTCTACTTCACCTCGCTGTATACCGGGCCGAAGGCTGACACGCTGGCAAAACAGTTTGTTTCACTCTCTTCTTTCTTCTTCTTTGGCAGTCTGTTGGCGATACATCAGCCGACCTTCGATCGCCTGAAGGAGATTACGATTGTGTCTCTGGTGGTGTTCCTGCTGTTCAAGAATACCCAGTATTCCTTCATTATTGAGCCGATCGCCTTCTCGTCCGTGGTGATTCTGTTCTGCACCAACCTGTGCAAAGAGGTCAAGATCAGCCAATACGGTGACCTGTCTTACGGCATGTACCTGTACCACTGGCCGATTATTCAGGTGCTGCAGCATTTTGGTTTGTTTGCCACCAACGCCTTTATCGGCCTGGGATTGACCATCGTGATCACGCTGGCACTGGCTTACACCTCGTGGAATGTGCTGGAGAGCCGTTTCCTGAAGCGCGCACATCACAAACAGCCTTCGATCGCGCCACCGACCAATATCGCACGGGATTGAGTCCCGACGCATCAGGTCGCCATTAATGGCGACCCTACGGCAATCGTGAGGGGTTAGTGGCGACAATCGTGCGCGATATTTGTAGGGTGCATATTGATAACGACAATCGTGCGCGACATTCGTAGGGTGCGCATGAAGGTACAACCGGGCACATGGGTAACAGATCAGACCGGGCACATAGGTAACACTTTTGTGCTCAGTCGATTCGAATAATACTTTTTTCTGCCCGGTCATAATACGCCAGTATCACCCTGTCGAAGAGGATGACGTCAACTCCGTCATCCACTTCCAGGAACCTCACGTACTCACCCCGTAATGCCGAACTCAGGAACGTGCGCCCGTTCAGGCTCAGGTCACCTTTTTCTCCGACTTTATATAGCTTTGCCCCCTCCGGATAGTTCACCTCAGGCACTTTTCCATCCCAACTTCGCGGTGAGGGCACCCATATTTTTGCGGGCGGTACCTGTCCATGAGCCTCATGCGGCTTCTCCCGATTGAACTCATTACGCCATCCGTTACACCACACCCGTTGTTCCGACAGCGAGCCAAACACATCATGGTGGCTCATCGCGGTCTTCATCGAGAGATGCATGCGCTCGTGACGGGCATTTTGCCCCGGACATCCCGGCGTGGTTCTTTCTGTTTTAATACCCAACTTCATCAGCCACACGCTCCACTGTGTCAGCGCCAGGATGCCCGGCGCGACGAAGGGAGAGCCGTTATCGGTGCGGATAATGTCGGGGAGTCCACCTTCGCGGAAGGCGGCTTCCATACAGCCACGCACGAATGTCGTGGTCTCTGACGTGCCGGGCTCACAGCACAGGAGGTAGCGGCTGTGGTTGTCGGTGAGGGTGAACGGGCGGCACCAGCTGCCGTCTTTCAGGCGAAAGCGGCCCTTAAAGTCAGCGCTCCAGACGTGATTATTCCTGTTCGCATCGGTGAGTTCGTTCAGATTTCCCGGCGTACGCTTGCGCCTTATCCGTGGAGAAACCAGCCCTTCTTCTTTCAAAAGGTCCCCTATCGTGCTGGCCGCGGGAACGATGAAGTCAGCGTTGTTATTGAGGAACCAGTGGCGAATTTTTTTAGGCCCCCAGTCGGGATGCTGCTGGCGAAAGAGGACGAGTTGTCCGGCGATATCCGGAGGGATTTTTTCTGGCTGCGTGAGACGGGCACGGGAGCGATTTTCAACAGAGGAGAGCTCTTCAGCATTAAATCGCTTAAGCCATTTATAGCCGGTTTTTCGACTAATGCCGTGAAGGTGGCAAAGCTCGGTCATGGATTTCTCGCCTGCCTGACAGGCGAGGATGAAATGAAGGCGTTGCATGGTAACAGTCTCAGTCCAGGGCATAGTGAGTCTCCTCTGCTATACCAATTTATAACTGTTACCCATGTGCCCGGTCTAAAGTGTTACCTATGTGCCCGGTTTGCACCTGAATGCGCACCCTACGAAAAACCGCATCGCGGTTTACACCAAATCCCACCCTCTGGCGCGCCACAGATCTGGCAATTGCGCCATATCATCGAAGCGCGTCACCAGCGGGTGGTCCAGTTCAGGATTGTGCGCATCAGCGCAGTAATAAAACACCGGAATACCCGCCGCAATGCCGGCTCGCGCACCCGCTTCTGAATCATCCACCAGAATGCATTTCTCAATCGGCACCTGCATCTGTTCCGCGGCGTGGTACATCAATTCCGGATCGGGCTTCCAGTGATTGATGTCATAACCGCTATACAGGCGGCCATCGAGATACGGCAGCATGCCGGTTAAACCCAGTGAATGCTGCATCTTTTTCACCGTGCCGTTCGACACCACGCACATCGGCACTTTTACCTGCTCAATCAGCGGTTTTGCCCCAGCAATCGGCTGTAAATCGAGGTCAAACAGTCGCGCCACTTCAGCGCGATAAGCGGTTTCAAACTCGTCGATCGGCACCGCTTTCTGATGCTGTGCGAGTACATCACGCACGATGTCGTAAAGCTTCACCCCTTTGTACTGCTCAAACATCTGCTGCAAAGAGAGTTCAATACCGTAGCGGGCAAAGGTGTTGACGTAAGACTGCGTACAGATCACTTCACTATCGACCAGCGTACCGTCGCAATCGAAAAAAACACATTCAACTGACATCGCACATCATCCTTTTAGTAAACAACCAGCTGACACTGTATCGCACTGAGCGCAGAAAGCGACCCTGAGCCAACCGGTTGCGAATAATCAGTGTTTTGCCGGGCTAAAATCTATAGGATACGCGGCGATTAATTTTTTTCGGGACAGTTGAATGAACAATCAGGGCTTGTTGCAGCGCATGTTTAAGCTGCAGGAACACGGCACAACCGCGCGCACGGAAGTGATCGCCGGTTTCACGACTTTCCTGACGATGGTGTACATCGTCTTCGTTAACCCACAGATCCTTGGCGCAGCCGGCATGGATACCCAGGCGGTATTTGTGACCACCTGCCTGATCGCCGCGTTTGGCAGCATCCTGATGGGGCTGGTGGCAAACCTGCCCGTCGCGCTGGCACCGGCGATGGGCTTAAATGCGTTTTTCGCCTTTGTGGTGGTCGGCGCCATGGGATATTCATGGCAGGTCGGCATGGGCGCGATTTTCTGGGGCGCACTGGGTCTGCTGATTCTTACGCTGCTGCGCGTGCGCTACTGGATGATTGCTAACATCCCGATGAGCCTGCGCGTGGGTATCACAGCCGGTATTGGGCTGTTTATCGCGATGATGGGGCTGAAAAACGCCGGTATCATCGTGCCGAATGCCGATACCATCGTGACGGTCGGCAACCTGACCTCACACAGCGTGCTACTCGGCGCACTCGGCTTCTTCATCATTGCGATTTTGGCTTCACGCAATATTCATGCGGCGGTGCTGGTTTCGATTGTGGTGACCACGGTGATTGGCCTGGTGATTGGCGATGTGAAATTCAGCGGTGTGTTTGCCGCGCCTCCAGCCGTGACGTCCGTGGTGGGCCAGGTCGATATCAAAGGTGCGTTTAACATCGGCATGGCGGGCGTGATCTTCTCCTTTATGTTGGTCAACCTGTTCGACTCTTCCGGTACACTGATTGGCGTGACCGATAAAGCCGGACTCACCGATGAGAAAGGCACCTTCCCGCGTATGAAGCAGGCGCTGTATGTGGATAGCATCAGCTCGGTCACCGGCTCGTTGATTGGCACCTCTTCCGTGACCGCCTACATTGAGAGTTCATCGGGCGTGGCGATTGGTGGCCGCACGGGCTTGATGGCGGTGATCACCGGGATTCTGTTCCTGCTGGTGATGTTCCTGTCGCCGCTGGCCGCGATGGTGCCGTCCTATGCTGCTGCAGGTGCGTTGATCTATGTCGGCGTGCTGATGACTGCGTCGTTGTCGCGTGTGCGCTGGGATGACCTCACCGAAGCGGTGCCGGCATTTGTTACCGCCGCCATGATGCCGTTTAGCTTCTCGATCACCGAAGGTATTGCCTTGGGTTTCATCTCTTACTGTGTGATGAAACTCGGTACCGGCCGCTGGCGTGAAATCAGCCCGTGCGTGGTGATTGTTGCCCTGTTGTTTGTGCTGAAAATCGCGTTTATCGACGCGCATTAATAGAAACAGGCCGCGATTGCGGCCTGTTTTGTTATGGATGGCTGATTTCTTGTGGCGTGCTCACCAAACTGGTGAGGCGCAGTGAGCGCGGACCGATATTCGGCTTGTTCATTTCCACGTCTCGCAGCGGCTGCCACTGGTGCTGGGCATCAATCTCCCACAGACACAGACGCTCGGTGCCGGGAGAAAGCGCGCACGACCACACCAGCATTGGTTCGGCATCACACACCGCCTGAATATCGGGGAATACGCTGGAACGCAGACGGCCCGCGGCCGGATGCAACTGCAAGGTACCGATCCCGCTCTCCGCTTCTCCGGTCAGCTTGAGAATACTTTGACGCAGGGTCCAGATTTGCGTCACCGCTTCCATAAAATCCTGCTGCGCATTAATCCAGGCTTTCTCACCTGAGGAGAGATCCTGTGTTAAGGCATCCTGCGTCTGACGGCTGTGAGCACGCACAATCTCCATATCCAACCCGGCACGCCCACCTTCTTCTGCCAGTAGCACGCCAACCATATTGCCCGCGTAGGCAATACTAAAGTCAGGGAGGTTAGGATCGGCAAAACAGGGGCGGCCACTGCTGGTGGTGGTGAGCAGCGGCAGTTCACGAATGCCATAGACGCGTAGCATCAGCTGCGCCAGCAATTCGCGTGCGGCAAGAAAGCGGCTGCGGCGCTTATCAGGGAAGCGCTCAGCGCTGCTAATCACATCCTGTGGAACTCGCAGTCGCTCTGAAGAGAGCGGCGAATTTCCCATCCAACGTACAAAATGACTAGCCATCTGTCGCTCCGTGAAAATGGTCAGATAATCATCAAATCTATTGTAAGAATTTTCTCATGGGTTTGCATCCGGCATAACATCTAATGACCAAAAATTCAGATAACACCGAAGCGGCATCTAATCCCAATCCACGACTTTGTATATAACGCTTTTGCTGATTCTGTCCGTAAAGGATGCCGTACAGCCTGATGTGGTGTAGGATTTGGACAGCAAAACAGCACATCGAAGTGCGCAAACAATCCACCTTAAGTAATCGTGCTCATCGCAGCCGCACGCACGTTGGAGTTTTTTATGTCACTAGCCTCACTTACTCGCCAGGAATCGATCTCTCTGGATGAATTTCGTCATGGTATGCGTCGCTTAACCGCGGGCGTGTCATTGGTTACCACCGAGTTTCAGGGCGAAAAGCTGGGGCTGATTGCCACGTCAGTTAGCTCACTGGCTGCCGAGCCACCAAGTTTGCTGGTGTGCGTTAATCGTAGCGCATCCAGCCACGATGCTTTCGTCAATGCGGGCCACTTTGCCGTGAACGTATTGCGTGAGCAGCACGACGATTTATGCGCCCAGTTCAGCCAGTCTGCGCGTCGTGCAGAACGCTTCCAGAGCGGCGAATGGCAAACGTTGAATACGGGCGCACCGGTATTGGCTGATGCGCTGGTGAGTTTTGACTGTCAGTTGGAAAAGGTGGTGGAGTGGAACACGCATAGCGTACTGCTGGCGCGTATCGTCGGCATCTCGCTGCCGGGCGAAGCGGCAGAGCCCATGATTTACTTTAACAGCGGTTTTCATCGCTTGGGTGATTGAGCCTCACGCTGTTCAATCACGCCGTACCAACCTAATCCCTGATAGCTCTCGTAACCGGGCGTCAGGGCAAAAGCGACCTGGCGTCCATTTTCAGGCTGCCAGCTGCCTGAGTTTTGCCCCTGTGTGTTCAAGCGAAAAGCCTCGCCAGGCTGCGCGTTTGCATCGGAACTGGCGATGACGCGATGTTTTGAATCAAGAATCATACAGCGTGAGCGTGTCCACTCCTCTTTGCTCAGGCGGACATTATTCACTACGGCGGCGGCTTGCGGCGCCCAGTCAAAGAATATCAGTAGACTGCCCAGCACGCGCCCTGTGTTGCTTCCACCCTCACGGATCGCGGTGCCATAGGTCGCCACTGCGGCATGATGCAATTGCGGTAGTGTCATGATGTCTGCGGCAGCATAATCAGCACCGCTGCGGGTGTTAATGGCCTGGCGGAAGGCGTCAAGGTGACGAACATTCTGTTGGCGCAGTGGATAACGGTCACCACGCCCGTTGGCGAGAATATTGCCTTGCACATCGGTTATCCAGATATCGAGATAAACCGTATAGCTATCCAGAATCACCGATAACCGCTCGGCCGCATGTTGGCATGCATCTACATCGCCATTCAGTGCACAATTAACTACCGCGGCATCTGTCGCCCACCAGCGCACATCGCAAGAACGTTCATAGAGATTGCGATCAATAATGTCGATCATATTGAGCGCCAAATCGATACAGCGTTGGCTTTCATGGCGCTGGATCTGCTGAATCATCACATCTCCGAGTGAGGTCAGCTCTGACAGCGAACCAGATAACTCTTTGGTTAGACTTTGCGTGATGTCCCCAATATTGGTTGATACCTGTTTAACCTGATTTGCCACTACGGCAAAGCCGCGGCCCGCCTCTCCCGCTCGTGCGGCTTCAATTAGAGCATTAAGAGCCAGTATGGTGGTTTCCCGATTAATATCATTAATGTCTTCAATTTTGGCATCCGCCATTTTTCGAATGGCATAGCTGAGTTCAACAATTTCACGCGGATCAGTCATGGGATATTCAGCCCTCAGAGTCATAAGAGGAATGCAGCCGAATCTATGGCGTGGGTAATAAGAATTACAACGCCACAGGCAGTTTGTTTGTCATTTATTGTAAGCACGGAAATTTAATGCTGTCATTATTATGAAATAAGCTGAATATGTCATTTGGCTTAAGTTTCAATGGGTTTGTTTTAATTTGTTCAGTATCAATAAATTAGATGTCATATGAAAATCATATGGTGGGAGAGGTTAAGGTGATGAGTGCGCTACAGGTTTAATAGGTAAGAATAATTAATTTTGGTGTATCGTGGGAATTTCGTGGTGAAGAGAAATACGATATGCGGCAATTTGCCCTAAGAACACGATATTAAATATCGATACTCAAACTTAATTTGCGCCGAAATTTATCCCGGCGCAGCACTTTATCAGGCAAATTTGCTGGCTTCATCAAAGCCCAAACGCGGTAAACGCGCATGTAATTTACTGGCTTCGCCGTAGCCGAGATTGATCAGTAAGTTCACCTGCCATTTGCTTTCGCTGAAGAAGGCTTCGTTCACTTTTGCGGGATCAAATCCAGACATAGGACCGGCATCCAGTCCCAGCGACCGCGCGGCCAGAATCAGATAGCCTGCCTGCAGGCTGCTATTACGGAATGCGGTCTCTTTGGCCAGATCCGGGCTGCTGGTGAACCAGCTACGCGCATCGCCGTGCGGGAAGAGCTTGGGTAACGCTTCGTAGAACTCAGGGTCCCATGCCACAATTACCGTTGCCGGTGCCGCCATGGTTTTATCCACATTGCCAGAGGAGAGTGCGGGCTTCAGCTTCTCTTTGCCTTCCTGAGACGTGACAAACACGAAACGACCCGGCGAGCAGTTGGCCGAAGTCGGGCCAAGCGCGGTCAGACTGTACAGCTGCTGCAACACATCGTGAGAGATCGGTTTGTCCTGCCAGTAGCTGTGCGTGCGGGCTTCATTGAACAGCGCGTTCAGCGCCACGCTGTCGAGCGGTGTACTCATGTTTCTCTCCTGTTCAGGTCGCATCCGCGCCTGATTTTTTAGCATGAATAGTCGATAGAACGGGTGCGCTTTAGCGCAGACCCGCGATTGTTATACTGCAAAGGAGAGGGGGAGCCAAATAACAAAGATGCATGTTTTACATCTGCCCGGCTATAGCGTTAAGCGAGCCGAACGTGCTTTGAGTCCATCCAGGATCGTCGTTTGAATTTCGATCGGAAAATTATCAGGCAGCTGATACGTCACACGTTCGATAACCTCATCAATACTGGCACTCATTTCTTGCAGGATATCTTCCATCGCTGTTTTATCGAATCCCACCGCTTTGGCTGTTGCCAGAAAGTGACGAGGAAAGATTTGCTCGATTGCATATTTTTTCCCATGAGAACCTTTCAACCCCATAGCGAGTTTTGCATCGCGGATATGCAGTCCTTTTGCCCCAATAACCGGATAGACCGAGAGAATGTCGTAAAAGGGCGTCAGTCGGAAGCGACCCTCTGCTTCGATAAAAATAGAAAAGTTTTTGGCATGTCCATCTGTCGCCGCCAGCAGCCAGAAGAGAACCTGTGCTTTCATAAAGTTATAGCGATCCTGATCAACCTCTGCGGAGCTCAACAGGAAATGCATAATTTGTTGAATGCCTGGGCCTCCGTGACTTTCATATTTGCCAGCGGAGGGAATATTGAGAACCTGGCAGAAATCCTCTTGAGGTAAACGCATGATCCAACGCGCATCTGATGCCCATCGGCGATCAAAGCGCTCTACAGCCAGCGCTTTGCATTCGCCCACATTGACCACAAAGCATTCTGGTACAGGCAAACCAAATTCCTTCGCAACCAGGGTGCAAAGCCATTCGTTTTCTACGCTGTTAGTGAGATCGATGGTATGAGAATGGCTCTGGATTTTACCAATCGGCAGCTTAAGAATATGAGTTGTAGGGGTTGTACCCTGTGGTAAGCACCACTGATCCTTCAGACGGAGCAGCGCCGTTTTTTCCTGTGCCCCAGCCAGTGAAATACGAAAATCAGCGATTTCTTCAAGCATGCCAAGTGGAGCGCCGGTCTGGTAGCCATTCAGAATCTTTTCCAGCTCGGTATCATTTAAAGTTTGATAATGAATCGATTGCACGTTACCGGGAGGTGCATCGTGAGCGAGCAGTTGGATCGCACCCACCGTATCTGCGCCTACTTTTTCAAGCATATCAAATGGCTGAGTTGAATCCGCGTGATAACGTGCGAGGATGCGATTGCGAATTTCAGGATTATCGGGCAGGAGATTATCAAAAAAATTGTAGACCTCGTCACCGATGTAGGGCTGATGACGTAGCGGCATCGATAGGGAAATTGGACGGCTTCCCGGCTGGCTTAGCCATTCATCAACATAGCGAAACCGATGAGAGCCTGTGCTATCGCGGGTGAAAATACCCACTCTATAGCCGTTCATATAAACGTCCAATTCGGCCATTACCACTCTTCCTTCCAGCCGCTGACTTCTTGCTGCTGACCGCGTGGTTTTACTTCCAACTCAAGGTTCAAAGCCGCCAATATACGAAACAGTGTTTCCAGTTTGGTTGTGCCTGGCTGCAATTCAAAGTTGGATACGGTGTCTTGTCGGATGCCGACTTTACTGGCCACTTTTTCCTGAGACAGTCGCTCTGACTGCCTGACGTCCTTAAGGTAGCTGCTCAATTGCTTAGCATTCGTGACTTTCATGGAAGCGGCTCCCGGAAATGTAATGGCATTACATTTACACGGTGTAGCGGGTAAAGCAACTTTTACCTGTTATAGCAGGTAAATTTGGTTTTACCCGCTATAACAGGTAAGATAATTTTTACCTGCTAAAGCGGGTGAGAATAGAGGTATAGATGGGGGTTTACTTACCAATACAGAAACTGGAGAAAATTCGGCCCAAAAGATCGTCGGAGGTGAATTCCCCGGTGATTTCGCTCAATGACTGCTGTGCCAGGCGTAACTCCTCCGCCAGCAGTTCGCCTGCTCGGGCACCCAACAGCTGATCCTGACCCTGCTGTAAGTGAGCGGCAGCTAACTCCAGCGCCTGCAAGTGGCGGCGGCGCGCCAGGAATCCACCTTCCATATTGCCCGAGAAGCCCATGCTCTGTTTAAGATGGTCACGCAGCGCGTCCACACCCTCGCCGGTGCGCGCGGAGAGGCGAATCAGTGAGTGGTCATTCACTTCGGTTAAGCCCAGCACTTCACCGGTCATATCGGCTTTATTACGCACGACGGTGATCGGCAGTTGCGCAGGCAAACGCGCGACGAAATCGGGCCAGATTGCGGCCGCTTCCGTGGCATCGGTGGTGGTGCCATCGACCATAAACAGCACGCGGTCAGCCTGCTCGATTTCCTGCCACGCACGCTCAATACCGATGCGTTCAACTTCATCGCTGGCTTCACGCAATCCGGCGGTATCAATGATGTGCAGCGGCATGCCGTCGATATGGATATGCTCGCGCAGGACATCGCGTGTAGTGCCGGCGATATCCGTCACGATGGCGGCTTCGCGGCCAGCCAGCGCGTTGAGCAAGCTGGATTTACCGGCATTGGGACGACCGGCAATCACCACTTTCATCCCTTCACGCAGTAGGCTGCCCTGACGCGCTTCGGCGCGCACGCCATTCAGATCGCCGATCACCGCATTCAGCTGCGCTTCAATTTTGCCGTCAGAGAGGAAGTCTATCTCCTCGTCAGGGAAATCAATGGCGGCTTCCACGTAGATGCGCAGGTGAGTAAGTGCTTCCACAAGTGCATTAACACGCAGGGAAAATGCGCCTTGCAGTGAATTGACGGCGGAACGTGCCGCCTGCTCTGAGCTGGCATCGATTAAGTCAGCGATGGCTTCTGCCTGCGCCAGGTCGAGTTTGTCGTTCAGGAACGCGCGCTCTGAGAATTCACCGGGTTGTGCGATACGCACGCCGGGTAGCGCCACGATGCGTTTTAGCAGCAGGTCGAGGATGACCGGGCCGCCGTGGCCTTGCAATTCCAGCACATCTTCGCCGGTAAAAGAGTTCGGGCCGGGGAACCACAGCGCAATACCCTGATCCAGCACACTGCCATCCGCATCATTAAACGGCAGATAGTCAGCGTAACGCGGTTTCGGCAGCTTGCCCAACACGGCTTGCGCAATGTCAGCGGCTTTCGCGCCAGAAATACGCAAAATACCCACGCCGCCACGGCCGGGAGGCGTGGCCTGGGCAACAATGGTGTCGCTGTGGCTATGGCTCATGATTGACCTTCTTTTTAAACAAAAAAACAGGGCGACATAAATGCCGCCCTTTGAGTATACGCTGATGCTGTTGCAGTCAGACGTTACGCTTTCTTCTTGTCGCGGCTGTGCAGACCACGTTTTTCCAGGCCGCGATAAATCAGCTGCTGCTGGAGGATGGTGACCAGGTTACTGACGATGTAGTACAGCACCAGACCAGCAGGGAACCACAGGAAGAACACGGTAAAGATGACCGGCATGTACGTCATGATCTTCTGCTGCATCGGATCGGTCACGGTGGTCGGTGACATCTTCTGAATGAAGAACATGGTGATACCCATGATGACCGGCAGAATGTAGTACGGGTCCTGCGCTGAGAGGTCATGAATCCACAGAATGAACGGTGCATGACGCAGCTCAATCGAACCTGACAGCATGTAGTACAGGGCCAGGAAGATAGGCATCTGGATAACCAGCGGCAGACAGCCACCCAGTGGGTTCACTTTCTCTGCTTTGTACAGCGCCATCATTTCCTGGCTCTGCTTCTGCTTGTCATCGCCCAGACGCTCACGCATTGCCTGAATCTTCGGCTGCAGCATGCGCATCTTCGCCATGGAGGTGTACTGCGCTTTAGTCAGCGGGTACATGATGCCACGAACGATGAAGGTGATAACGATAATGGAGAAGCCCCAGTTACCGATAAAGCTGTGGATGAACTTCAGCAGCTTAAACAGTGGCTGCGAGATGAACCACAACCAGCCGTAATCCACGGTCAGGTCCAGGTGTGGCGCGATAGCGGCCATCTTGTCCTGGATTTCTGGTCCTAACCACAGGGTTGCGCCGAGGTCTTGCTGTGCGCCTGCTGCAATGGTGACCGGTGCAGATTTATAACCGATGGCTGCAATGCCGTTGCCGAGGTTGCTGGTGTACAGGGTGTTGTTGCCCTGAGTACGTGGCACCCATGCGGTGGCAAAGTACTGCTGCAGCATGGCTACCCAACCATTGCTGGTGGTGGTGTTCAGGTTCTCGTTATCCGCGATGGTATCGAATTTGTATTTTTCGTATTTCGCATCACTGGTTGAGTACGCTGCGCCACGGAAGGTATGCAGTGCAAAGTTATTGCTGCCGGTATCACGGTGCTTAGGCAGATCAATGGTCTGCTTCAACTGACCAAACATCGACACTTCCAGCGGCTGCTGTGAGGCGTTGTGGATGTTGTAGTCGACATTCACCGCAAAGTCGCCGCGCTTGAAGACGAAGGTTTTGGTGTAAACCACACCTTTCTCATCGGTCCAGGTCAGCGGCACGCGCAGTTCGCTCTGGCCATCGGCCATTTCGAAGTGATCTTGTGTCGTGGTGAACAGCGGGCGTGCGCCATTGTTCGGGTTATCCGGACCGTTACGGCCGGTTAAGCCACTCTGTGCCTGATAAGTGAAGGCTGGCGTGGTTTCCAGCAGCTGGAACGGCGCGTCTGAACCCAGTTTATCCGGGTAAGTCAGCAGCTGTGCCTGCTCAATATCGCCACCGCGAGTATTGATGCTGAGTGACAGGACATCAGTCTTAACGGTGATCGTTTGGCCCTGACCGCTAGCCGGCACGCCGGAAGAGGCGGCATCACCCGCTGCGCTGCTTGTGTTCTGCGTGGTCTGAGTCTGCTGTGGCTGCGGAGCGTGGTCCGTCTGCCAGGCTTGCCAGATCATAAAAGACACGAACAGAAAAGCGATGAGAAAGAGATTGCGTTGCGAATCCATCGTTAATGTTCTCTGGTATCAAAGGTTTTTGGCGGCACAGGATCGTCACCACCCGGGTTCAAAGGGTGGCATTTTAATACGCGTTTAATCGTCAACCAACTGCCTTTTACAACACCAAAGCGCCGTAAGGCCTCAATCCCATACTGCGAACAGGTGGGATGGAACCGACAATGGGGTCCCAGCAGTGGGCTGATGGCGCGTTGATAAACGCGTATCAGGGCGATCAGGAGCCGCGAGCCAGGCGACAGTGACGACGCCATAATTTCTCCAACGCTTCCGTTAACGCACGGTTATCGAGGTCAGCAATCCCTTTTTTCGCCACGATGACAAAATCCATCGCGGGCAGTTCATGTTGACGCAGACGAAAGCTTTCGCGGGTCAATCGCTTGATCCGGTTGCGTTCATGGGCGCGTTTAACATGTTTTTTAGCGACGGTAAGACCGATGCGGGGATGCCCCAGCGAGTTAAGTCGGCCGAGGATGGTAATTTGCGGCGTACCGGCTCTTTGTGGCTGCTGGAAGACGAAAGTGAAATGAGTGGGAGTTAACAAACGTAACTCCCTGGGAAATGCGAGCTTAACCACTAGGGTTAGCTTTATTACTTAGAAACGGTCAAACGAGCACGGCCTTTAGCACGACGACGTGCCAGAACCTGACGACCATTTTTTGTTGCCATACGAGCACGGAAACCGTGTGAACGGTTGCGCTTCAGTACGGACGGTTGAAAAGTGCGTTTCATGGCGATTTCTACCTAAACTTGAAAATTTTCACTGGGTGACGCGTTTTCGGGCCAGTAAATCGACCAACGCCTCAATGTGTCTTTAATAAAGAGGCGGGATTGTAATAATTGTACAGTCCAGAGTCAATTTACTTCGCTGGTCGCGGCACCTGGAAACCCAGATACAGCCCGCTGATTCCGGGCATCAAGGCTTCACGCAATAATGCCGGGTGGGGAATTATACGGGCTATAGGGTAAAGCGCAAGGATCGCGCAGGATCTTCTTGCGATCAATTTGCAGATTTATTGCGCGGAAACGAGAGGCGACCAGAAAAATTGCAGCTTTCAGCCAGATCCCCGCTCGTTTTTTCCGCAGAAAGCGTAAACTCATTAGCGCTTCTGTAGCCTGTGGATAAATTGCATCAAAACTGTGTAGAAAGGGAAGATCTCTGTGTCGCTTTACGCTATGATCCGCCCTTCCGCTGACGATCCTCAAATGCGATCGCCAGGGATGACTACCGCGGATAGCGGTCGCAGGCGCTTTCTGATCGCCTGTGTCTAAAAAGACAGTTTCTATTATTAGCGCCTGAAATTCTTATCGATTTTGTACGAGTGGAGTCCGCCGTGTCACTTACGCTTTGGCAACAGTGTCTTGCCCGTTTGCAGGATGAGCTTCCTGCCACCGAATTCAGCATGTGGATTCGTCCGCTGCAGGCTGAATTAAACGACAATACGCTGACCTTGTATGCACCAAATCGGTTTGTACTCGACTGGGTTCGGGATAAATATCTCAATAGTATCAATGGGCTGCTGAATGAATTCTGCGGTGCGAATGTGCCGTTGCTGCGTTTTGAAGTGGGCACACGCCCGGCTGCTCAGGTGGCAGCCAGCCAGCCCGCGATGGCGACTTACAGCACCCCGACGCCGGTTGAAAGCCGTCCTGCTCCGGCGCAAATTCTGCGCCCAAGCTGGGATTCCGTGCCTGCGCCAGCGGATGTCACCTACCGTTCTAATGTGAATAACCGCCATAACTTCGACAATTTCGTTGAAGGTAAATCTAACCAACTGGCGCGCGCGGCGGCACGTCAGGTGGCGGATAACCCAGGCGGCGCTTACAACCCGCTTTTCCTTTATGGCGGCACTGGTTTAGGTAAAACCCACCTTTTGCATGCGGTTGGTAATGGCATTATTGCGCGCAAGCCCAATGCCAAAGTGGTTTACATGCACTCTGAGCGTTTTGTGCAGGACATGGTTAAAGCACTGCAAAATAACGCGATCGAAGAGTTTAAGCGTTATTACCGCTCTGTTGATGCGTTGCTGATCGATGACATCCAGTTCTTTGCCAACAAAGAGCGCTCGCAGGAAGAGTTTTTCCATACCTTCAATGCGCTGTTGGAGGGTAATCAACAGATCATTCTGACGTCGGATCGCTATCCTAAAGAGATCAACGGTGTAGAAGATCGTCTGAAATCGCGCTTTGGCTGGGGATTGACCGTCGCGATCGAGCCTCCCGAACTGGAAACACGCGTCGCGATCCTGATGAAGAAAGCGGACGAAAATGATATTCGCCTGCCAGGTGAAGTCGCCTTCTTTATTGCTAAGCGTCTGCGTTCGAATGTGCGTGAGTTAGAAGGGGCGCTGAACCGCGTCATCGCCAATGCCAATTTTACTGGCCGCGCGATTACCATCGATTTCGTCCGCGAAGCGCTGCGCGATTTATTAGCGCTGCAGGAAAAGCTGGTCACCATCGACAACATTCAGAAGACGGTGGCCGAGTACTACAAAATTAAAGTGGCGGATTTACTGTCGAAGCGCCGTTCGCGCTCGGTGGCACGTCCGCGTCAGATGGCGATGGCAATGGCGAAAGAGCTGACTAACCATAGCCTGCCGGAAATTGGTGATGCGTTTGGTGGGCGTGACCATACCACCGTGCTCCACGCCTGCCGTAAAATCGAGCAGTTGCGTGAAGAGAGCCACGACATCAAAGAAGATTTCTCTAACCTAATTCGAACACTATCTTCCTGACGCATATGAAATTTATTGTAGAACGTGAGCAGTTGCTGAAACCACTGCAACAGGTTAGCGGCCCACTGGGTGGACGCCCGACCTTACCGATCCTCGGAAATTTACTGTTGCAGGTGAGTGAAGGCGTACTGCGTCTGACCGGCACCGATTTGGAAATGGAGATGGTGGCTCGCGTTGCCCTGACGCAGCCCCACGAGCCAGGCGCCACTACGGTGCCGGCGCGTAAATTCCTCGATATTTGCCGCGGTTTGCCGGAAGGGGCTGAAATCAGCTTGACGCTGGAAGGTGACAGAATGCTGGTACGTTCTGGCCGCAGTCGTTTCTCTTTATCGACGCTGCCCGCCAGTGACTTCCCGAATCTGGATGACTGGCAGAGTGAGGTAGAATTCACCTTACCGCAGGCGACGTTGAAACGTTTGATCGAAGCCACTCAGTTCTCGATGGCGCATCAGGATGTGCGTTACTACCTCAACGGCATGCTGTTTGAAACCGAAGGTGAAGAGCTACGCACCGTCGCCACTGATGGTCACCGTCTGGCGGTATGTTCGATGCCGATTGGTCAGGCGCTGCCGAACCATTCGGTTATCGTCCCGCGTAAAGGGGTGATTGAGCTGGTGCGTTTGCTGGACGGTGGCGAAACCCCACTGCAAGTGCAGATTGGCAGCAGCAACATTCGTGCGCACGTGGGTGACTTTATCTTCACGTCCAAGCTGGTAGATGGCCGTTTCCCGGATTATCGCCGCGTATTACCGAAGAACCCGGATAAAGTGCTCGAAGCGGGCTGCGATCTGTTAAAGCAGGCATTTGCCCGTGCAGCGATTCTCTCAAATGAGAAGTTCCGCGGTGTTCGCATCTATATCACCGAAAATCAACTCAAAATTACCGCGAATAACCCTGAGCAGGAAGAAGCGGAAGAGATGCTGGATGTGTCTTACAGCGGTACCGAGCTGGAGATTGGTTTTAACGTGAGTTACGTGCTGGATGTGCTGAATGCATTGAAGTGCGAGAACGTGCGTTTGCTGCTGACGGATGGGGTTTCGAGCGTGCAGATTGAAGATGTCGCCAGCCCAGCGGCGGCATACGTCGTTATGCCTATGCGCTTGTGATCTTAAAACGGGCTAACTTACTCGCTATTTTGCCCCCGGGCAGTGCTCGTCCCTGGCCACATACTTCAGTATGCTCCCAGGGCCTGCGCGCTGGCCGTGCGCAAACTAGCTTCGCCGTTAACGCCCTCGATTGCAGGGTCAGGTGAAAAACCACTTCTCAATGTGCAGTTGGACTCGTTCATGGCTTTAACCCGCCTCCTGATTAAAGATTTCCGTAATATTGAGCAGGCCGATCTGACGTTGGCGCCGGGCTTTAATTTTCTCGTGGGCGCTAACGGCAGTGGAAAAACCAGCGTGCTGGAGGCGATCTACACCCTTGGGCACGGTCGTGCGTTTCGCAGTTTGCAGGCCGGACGCGTGATTCGTCACGATCAGGATGCGTTTGTCCTGCATGGTCGTATCGAAGGCAGTGAGCGTGAGTTGGCGGTGGGGCTGACCAAAAATCGTGCCGGCGATAGCAAGGTGCGTATCGACGGCAGTGATGGCCACAAAGTCGCTGAACTGGCGCAGTTACTGCCGATGCAGTTGATCACACCGGAAGGGTTTACTTTGCTCAACGGCGGCCCCAAATACCGTAGAGCCTACATTGACTGGGGCTGCTTCCACTCTGCACCCGGTTTTTTCAATGCGTGGAACAACTTGCGACGCTTGATGAAACAGCGCAATGCGGCGCTGCGTCAGGTCTCTCGCTACAGCCAGATTCGCCCGTGGGATCAAGAATTAGTGCCATTGGCCGAGCAAATCAGCCAATGGCGCGCCGAATACAGTGCGGCGATCGCTAAAGAGATCATCGCCACCTGTGGTCAGTTTTTACCGGAGTTTGAGCTGTCGTTTTCGTTCCAGCGCGGCTGGGATAAAGAGAGCGATTACGCCGAACTCCTGGAACGCAATTTCGAGCGCGATCGTGCGCTCACCTATACCGCCAGCGGCCCGCACAAAGCGGATTTTCGCATTCGTGCAGAGGGCACGCCGGTGGAAGATTTACTCTCACGCGGTCAATTAAAGCTGCTGATGTGTGCACTGCGCCTGGCGCAGGGGGAATATCTGACGCGCAGCAGCGGACGTCGTTGTTTGTACCTGATTGATGACTTTGCCTCGGAGCTGGATGACACCCGTCGTCGTTTGCTGGCCGAGCGCCTGAAAGCCACGCAGGCTCAGGTATTTGTCAGTGCCATTGGTGTCGAACATGTAATCGACATGAGTGACGAAAAGGGCAAGATGTTCCGCGTGGAACAGGGTAAAATAGCGGTTCAACCTGAAGATTAAATGAGCGAGAAACGTTGATGTCGAATTCTTATGACTCCTCAAGTATCAAAGTTCTTAAAGGGCTTGATGCGGTACGCAAACGCCCGGGCATGTACATCGGCGATACGGATGACGGCACCGGTCTGCATCACATGGTATTCGAGGTCGTGGATAACGCAATCGACGAAGCGCTCGCCGGTCACTGTAGTGACATCGTTGTCACCATCCATGCAGATAATTCCGTGTCTGTTCAGGATGATGGCCGCGGTATTCCGACAGGCATTCACCCGGAAGAGGGTGTGTCTGCGGCGGAAGTGATCATGACCGTCCTGCACGCCGGCGGTAAGTTCGACGACAACTCGTACAAAGTATCTGGTGGTCTGCACGGCGTCGGCGTCTCAGTGGTCAACGCCCTGTCCCAGAAGCTGGAGCTTACCATCCGTCGCGAAGGCAAAGTGCATCAGCAAATTTATCAGCACGGCGTGCCGCAGGCACCGCTGGCTGTATCCGGTGATACTGACGCAACCGGTACCCGTGTGCGCTTCTGGCCGAGCTACGAAACCTTCACCAACGTGGTGGAGTTTGAGTACGACATCCTGGCGAAACGCCTGCGCGAACTGTCGTTCCTGAACTCTGGCGTCTCAATTCGTCTGGAAGACAAGCGTGACGGCAAGGCTGACCACTTCCATTACGAAGGGGGTATCAAGGCATTCGTTGAGTATCTCAACAAGAACAAAACCCCGATTCACCCCACTGTGTTCTATTTCTCTAACGAGAAAGATGGCATTGGCGTGGAAGTGGCGTTGCAGTGGAATGATGGCTTCCAGGAGAACATCTACTGCTTTACCAACAACATTCCACAGCGTGATGGCGGTACGCACCTGGCCGGTTTCCGTGCTGCGATGACGCGTACGTTGAATGCTTACATGGATAAAGAAGGCTACAGCAAAAAAGCTAAAGTCAGCGCGACCGGTGATGACGCGCGTGAAGGCCTGATTGCTGTGGTATCGGTGAAAGTGCCAGATCCGAAGTTCTCCTCACAGACCAAAGACAAGCTGGTTTCTTCTGAAGTGAAATCTGCAGTTGAACAGCAGATGAACGAACTGTTGAGCGAATACCTGCTGGAGAACCCATCAGACGCTAAAATCGTGGTCGGCAAAATTATCGATGCCGCACGTGCGCGTGAAGCGGCACGCCGTGCGCGTGAAATGACACGTCGTAAAGGCGCGCTGGATCTGGCAGGTCTGCCAGGCAAACTGGCTGATTGCCAGGAACGCGACCCTGCACTGTCTGAAATCTACTTAGTGGAAGGGGACTCAGCGGGCGGCTCTGCGAAGCAGGGGCGTAACCGTAAGAACCAGGCCATCCTTCCGCTGAAGGGTAAAATCCTGAACGTGGAGAAAGCGCGTTTCGATAAGATGCTCTCTTCACAGGAAGTGGCGACCCTGATAACCGCACTCGGTTGTGGTATCGGTCGTGACGAATACAACCCGGACAAATTGCGTTATCACAGCATCATCATCATGACCGATGCGGACGTCGATGGCTCGCACATCCGTACGCTGCTGTTGACCTTCTTCTATCGTCAGATGCCGGAAATTGTCGAGCGAGGTCATGTCTACATTGCTCAGCCTCCACTGTATAAAGTGAAGAAAGGCAAGCAAGAACAGTACATTAAAGATGATGAAGCGATGGACCAGTACCAGATCGCTATCGCACTGGACGGTGCAACGCTGCACACCAACGCCAGCGCACCGGCACTGGGCGGCCAGCCGCTGGAAAACCTGGTGGGTGATTTCAACAGCACCCAGCGCATGATTAAACGCATGGAGCGCCGTTTCCCATCGGCGATGCTGCGCGGCCTGATCTATCATCCAACCTTGAGCGACCTCAGTGATGAAGCCGCCGTTAAAAGCTGGATTGATGGTTTAGTTGCTTACCTGACTGAACGCGAAGCACATGGCAGCAGCTATATGGCCCACGTGCGTGCTAACCGCGAGCAGAACCTGTTCGAGCCGGTACTGCGCGTGCGCACCCACGGCGTGGATACGGATTACCCCATGGACAGCGAGTTCATTGATGGGCCGGAATACCGCAAAATCTGTGGTCTGGGCGAGCAACTGCGCGGCCTGATCGAAGAAGATGCGTTTATTGAACGTGGCGATCGCCGTCAGCCAGTCACCAGCTTCGAGCAGGCGATTGAGTGGCTGGTGAAAGAGTCGCGCCGTGGTCTGTCAGTACAGCGCTATAAAGGTCTGGGCGAGATGAACCCAGAGCAGCTGTGGGAAACCACCATGGACCCTGACAGCCGCCGCATGCTGCGCGTCACCATTAAAGACGCCATCGCTGCCGACCAGCTGTTCACCACGCTGATGGGCGATGCGGTCGAACCGCGCCGCGCCTTCATCGAAGAGAATGCGCTGAAAGCGGCCAATATCGATATCTGATGTGACTCAACCCTTCCCAATCGGGAAGGGTTTTTTTATTCCCCGTATTTTGGTATCCGCCTGACAAACTTCTTTTTCCTTAAAAAACATCTGCGTTAGTTTTTGTTTGCTTCCGTTTTTACCCGATCGTTGAGATCCGTATCACTTTCATAGATAGCCGTCTCCCTTACGCTTGCGGGCGAAGCGGAGGAAAGCGCATGTTTTTGGAAGAAAGACGCAGCCAAATTTTACAATGGCTGGATGAACACGAACGCGTCACGGTGAATGGACTTGCAAGCGAACTCGGTGTGACAAGGGAAACCATTCGCACCGATCTGAGTGCATTGGCGCAACAGGGCTTAGTGCAACGCTGTTATGGCGGTGCAATTGCTTTACGCCGCAATCTGCAAGAAAAACTCATCAGCGAAAGCGGTAACTTCGAAGTTTTGCTTCAACGTCTGCAATCGCGCAAAGCATCGGGTAAATCGTCGGGTAAGCAGGGGAAAGTCTGCATCCTTGGTGCATTTAACGTTGATATCGTTGCGAAAGTGGCGTGCTTTCCACAAAGTGGCGAATCATTGATGGCGTTGGGAAGCACGCTGGGACCTGGCGGCAAAGGTGCCAACCAGGCAATGGCCGCCAGTTGTGCCGGTACACGTGTCCATTTTGTTGCCAAAGTAGGGACTGACCAGTTCAGCCAATTTGCATTCGATCACCTCTCAGCCTCCGACATTCACTCTTTCCGCCTCTATCAGACAGATAGCGAGCCCACTGGCAGCGCGATCATTTACGTCTCGCAGGAAAATGGCGAGAACATGATTGCGATCTACTCGGGTGCGAATAAAACCGTCACCGATGAAGAAATTGCCGAGCTAACGCACGAGTTAACGGATGCAGACGTGATGTTGCTGCAACTGGAAAACAACTTCGAAGCCACGCGCAGTGCCATCCGTCTCGCCCACACTTTAGGCGTTCGCGTCATCATGAATCCCGCACCGTTTTCAGCCGACGTGGTGAGTTGCTTGCCGATGATTGATGTTCTCACGCCGAACGAAACAGAGGCTTCGCGTCTTTCTGGCATTGAAATCTTCGATCTCACGAGTGCACGTGCGGCGGCGCAGGCCATTGTTGCGCTGGGCGCAAGGCGACTGATCATCACCATGGGCTCTCGCGGTGCTCTGCTATTTGATAACCAAAAATTCCACCATATCCCGGCATTTCCGGCGTTGAGCGTAGATACCACCGGTGCAGGGGATGCCTTCAATGGCGCGCTGGCTGCGGCCTTAGCTCAGGGACAAAGTCTACTGCAGGCCGCAACCTGGGCCTCTGCCTTTGCTTCACTGGCTGTTGAGCGAGAAGGAGCAAGCAATATGCCCGATCGTCAGCAGGTACTTGCCAGACTTCAACAACGATAAACCAGACAACTAATCACAGCGGCCTTCCGCTGGCAGGAGAGATGATGAAAAAGATTGAAGGTATTGTTCCGGTCATGCTGACCCCGTTTACTGCTGATAACCAGATTGATTACCCCGGACTGGAGAAATTAATCGAATGGTATTTGCAAGAAGGTGTCGATGCGCTGTTCGCCGTCTGCCAGTCAAGCGAGATGCAATATCTCAGTCTGGACGAGCGTATTGATCTGGCGCGCTTCGTGGTGGATAAGGTGCAGGGGCGTGTACCCGTGATTGCATCTGGCCACATCAGCGATGATTTGACCGCGCAAATCACCGAGCTGCAAGCCATGGCCAAAACGGGCATCGACGCGTTGGTGCTGGTGACCAACCATCTCGATCCGCAAAATCAAGGCAGTGAAACCTTCTATACCCATCTCAATGCGCTGTTGGAAGCGTTGCCTGCCGACCTGCCGTTGGGTCTTTACGAGTGCCCGGCACCCTATCGTCGCCTGTTAACAGATGAAGAATTTAGCTTCTGCGCCAACAGCGGTCGTTTCGCGGTGCTCAAAGATGTGAGCTGTGATTTGCCCACCGTTGAACGTCGCGTCAAGCTGGCAGAAGGCACTCCGTTAGCAGTGATCAATGCGAATGCAGCCATTGCCTGGCCAGCCATGCAGGCGGGTTCCAAAGGGTTCAGCGGTGTCTTCACTAATTTCCATCCTGGTCTGTATCACTGGCTCTATCACCACGGCGCACAGCAACCGGAAAAAGCTCATGAACTGTCACTGTTCCTGTCATTAAGCGCCGTAACGGAAACTCTTGGCTATCCCAAAAACGCCAAAATTTATCATCAGCGCCTCGGCACGTTTGCCTCTGAGCACTGTCGTGTGAATAAAGACAACGTGCTGGAAAAATTCTGGGGATTGGGCGTACTGCTCGATCAAATCCGAGATGGCAGCGAGCTGTGGCAGCCACGCGTAACAAAATAAATCCTCTGAAGGGAGGATGTTTATCCTCCCGCTGTACCTGAACCCACTAACGATAACGACACGGGAAAACATCATGATTGTATGCGATCGACTGGACTGGCCGCGCGAGCGCCACGCTTTTCATCCCATAGTTGACCAGGCCATTCGCTGGATTGCGGATACCGATTTTAGCCAGCTGGAGGCGGGGAAATACGATTTACTCCCCAATAATCAGATGTTCTGTCTGGTTCAGGAAATGGAGACCGAACCGGCGAGCGATCGCCGCGCAGAATCGCACTTTAACTATGTTGATATCCAATATTTACTGGAAGGACGTGAAAGCATCGGGGTGGCGCGTGCCCATCCACAACATCTCATTACTGAAGATCTGCGCAGTGAGCGCGATGTGGTGTTTTATCAGGACACCATTGATGAGTCGATGATTACGCTGACGCCGGGCCAGTTTGCGCTGTTTTTCCCGCACGATGTTCATCGTCCCTGCTGTGCCGCTCCCGAAGTACAGCGCATTCGCAAAGCGGTGATTAAAATCCATCTCGACTTGTTCGTCGCCCCGCAGGAGGCATCATGAAACCCTCCGCGCATACGTTATCCGATGCGACCCTAGCGCCAACCACGGCGGTAAGCAAACTGCGTTGGGGCATTGTGTTGCTTTTACTGTTGGCGGCGGTGGTTAACTACCTGGACCGCGCTAACCTCAGCATCGCTAACACCACAATTGCCGCTGAATTCGGCTTCTCGCAAACCGAAATGGGTTTATTACTCTCCGCGTTTCTTTGGCCTTACGCGCTGGCGAACCTGCCTGCTGGTTGGCTAGTCGATAAGTTTGGTCCAAGGAAAATGTTCTCTTGGGCGCTGGGATTATGGTCCACGTTTACCGTGCTGGCGGCATTTGTGAATAGCTACAGCTTTTTCTATGGCTTGCGTATGATGCTGGGCATCTCCGAATCGCCATTTTTCACCTCGGGTATCAAGATTACTCACCGTTGGTTTGGTGATGAAGAGCGTGGCTTACCCACCGCGATCATCAATACGGGATCACAAATTGCCAATGCGATTGCCCCACCGATTCTGACCGTGTTGCTGCTAACCTTGGGCTGGCGGGGTATGTTTGTCGCCATTGGTTTAATGGGTATTCCTTTGCTGCTGGCATGGTGGAAGTTCTATCGCGATCCGAATGCACGTGAAGATGCGCTATTGCACGCCGGCCATCGCAGTGTGGCTGGACCGGAAGAAAAAGCGCAGGCCAGTTGGGGTGCACTGTTCCGCCATAGCACCACGTGGTTTATGGTGATCGGTAACTTCTCCATCATGTTTACCATTTGGGTCTATCTTACCTGGCTGCCAGGTTATCTGGAAAAATCGCTTGGTTTCAGCCTCAAAGCGACAGGCTGGATCGCCTCAATTCCTTTCTTCGCGGGTATCCTGGGCGTACTGGTCGGCGGCATGCTGTCTGATCGCCTCGTGCGTCGTGGCGTACGAGCGATTACCGCACGAAAGGTGCCGATTGTGACCGGCGCGGCCATGGCTGCGTGCTTCGTGGCACCCATTCCGTTTGTGGATAGCACGCCACTGGCGATTGGCTTGCTGGCCATGGGTTACTTTTGCTCGCAGATGCCACAGGGCGCACTTTGGACGTTAGCCAGCGATATCGCGCCAAAATCTCAAGTGGCCTCTCTGGGTGCGATTCAAAACTTTGGCGGCTTCCTTGGCGCCGCAATGGCACCCATTGTCACCGGCATCATCCTCGATAGCACCGGCAAATTTACCAATGTGTTCTTGCTGGGGGCGGGTTTGCTGATGCTAGGGGCGTTGAGCTACGGCTTGTTTGTGCGTAAGCCACTTGCCGCGAAATAACTGAAGATGCCGTCCTCTGTCGATTAACTGGTCAATGTGAGCTGAATCGCGCTAGCATTAAACAAACTCTGACTTAACCGAGGATGTTATGGCGATAAAATTGATTGCGATCGATATGGACGGCACGCTGCTCAACCCGCAGCACGAGGTCACGGCAGCAGTGAAATCAGCGATTAGCCGCGCGCGTGATAAAGGGGTGGCCATTGTGCTGGCGACCGGTCGCCCATTTGTTGGCGTCGAGCGCTATCTGATGGAACTTGATATGCAGCAGCCCGGCCAGTATTGCATCAGCAACAACGGTGCGCTGGTGCACAGTGCGGATAACGGCGACGTGGTCGCGGAAAAGACGTTAAGTTTCGATGACTTCCTCTACCTGGAACAGCTGGCGCGTGACCTCGGCGTGCATTTCCAGGCATTCGATAAATCCTTCCTTTATACGCCGAACAAAGACATCAGCGAATACACCATCCATGAAGCCAGCCTGACCGGTATCCCGGTTCGTTACCGCGCGGTAGAAGAGATGGACCCGGCCACGCGTTTCCCGAAACTGATGATGATCGACAAGCCACATTTGCTGGATAAAGCGATTGCGGGTCTGCCGTCGCGTGCCCGTGACAGCTACACCATTCTGAAAAGCGCGCCTTACTACCTGGAAATCCTCAACCCGCTGGTTAACAAAGGCTATGGCGTGAAAATGCTGGCGGACAAACTGGGCCTGCAGCAGTCGGAAGTGATGGCGATTGGCGATCAGGAGAATGACCTGGCGATGATCGAATATGCCGGAACCGGTGTGGCGATGGGCAATGCTATTGATTCGGTTAAACATATCGCGCAGTTTATCACCAAAACCAATATGGAAGATGGCGTAGCGCACGCCATTGAAGAGTTAGTGCTGTAACCCTTTCCTTTGCGGACGGCATGCTGCTGTCCGCACTTCTGCTTGAATCTTCCCTCGCTCTTGGTCGCCATAAATGGCGCCCCAACCACTATCGCCCACGTATTTATGTGCGCTAAAATTGTCTGTTTTGTGATCCATATTGTAGTACAACTTTAGTTATTGGTACTACAATTCGCGTCACAGACCCAGGCGTTTGTTAGGTTTCACACCGCGAAAGCAGTAATCTGATGGGCTACCGCCTTTCATTGAATGGAACATCATGACGCAAGAACAATTAAGTAAAACCGAGCGCATCATCCTGACGCTGGGTGAAGAGATTGTCGCAGGGAAGTTTGTGCCGGGGGCCGCGTTGCCTGCTGAAGCGGAGTTGTGTGAGCGCTTTGGCACCTCACGCAACATTATTCGCGAGGTGTTTCGCTCGCTGATGGCCAAGCGGTTAATGGAGATGAAACGCTATCGCGGCGCCTTTGTTACCCCGCGTAATCAGTGGAATTACCTTGATAGCGATGTACTGCAATGGGCACTGGCGCACGATCAGGACCCGCGTCTGATTGCCGCCATGAGTGAAGTGCGTGTGCTGGTGGAGCCACAGATTGCGCGCTGGTCGGCGGAACGCGCCACCTCAACCGATTTGGCAGCGATTGAGCAGGCCTACAACGATATGGTTGCCCATCACCTCGATCGAGAAGCTTTTAACGAGGCGGATATCCGTTACCACGAAGCGGTGCTGGCTTCGGTGCACAATCCGGTATTGCAGCAGCTTAACGTGGCGATCAGCCAGTTACAGAAAGCGGTGTTTGCGAAAACCTACATGGCGGATGCCGGCAACATGCCGCGTACCCTGGCCGAACATAAAGCGCTATTTGATGCCATCCGACATCAGGATGGTGATGCGGCGGAGCAGGCGGCAAAAGCGATGATCGCCAGCTCCACGGCTCGACTCAAGGAGATTTTGTGAGCAGCTATATCGCGATTGACTGGGGTTCAACCAACCTGCGTGCCTGGCATTATCAGCAAGGCACCTGTGTGGATGAACGTCGCTCGGAAGCGGGTGTGACGCGCCTTGGTGGCCGCACACCGGCTGAAGTCTTTGCCCAGATTACCGACGGTTGGCCTGTCAACGATGTGCCGGTGGTGATGGCCGGGATGGTTGGCAGTAATGCCGGTTGGTTATCCGTTCCCTATCTGGCTTGCCCGGTGGCGCTGAATCAACTGAGCAGCCGCCTGACGCGCGTCGAAGATAAAGCGTGGATCGTGCCGGGATTGAGCGTCGAACGTGATGACAACTACAACGTCATGCGCGGCGAAGAGACGCAACTGTTGGGCGCAATGGCGCTGCAACCTGCGCAACGCTATGTGATGCCAGGCACGCACGCCAAATGGGTCGAGGTCGAGCAAAACGGCGTGCATGATTTTCGCACCGTCATGACGGGTGAGCTGCACCATTTGTTGTTGAAACAGTCACTGATAGGTGCCGGTTTACCTGAGCAGGAAGCATGCCCAGCCGCCTTCAATGAAGGGTTGCAGGTGGGCAGTCACGACGCATCGATTCTCGCCAGACTGTTTGAGGTGCGTGCATCTCATGTGCTGGGCGCGCGCGATCGTCGTCATATCAGCGACTTTTTATCCGGATTGCTGATTGGTCACGAAGTGGCGTTGATGACGCAGAAAGCAGCCAGCAGCCAACCGGTCATCATTATTGCCAGCAGTGGACTGGCGCAGCGATATCAACAGGCGCTGCAGTTTATCGGCGTGGATTCAGTCAACCTGGAAGGCGATCGCGCGTTCCAGCATGGAATAAGGAGTATTGCAGATGACCTGGCAAACTAAATTACCGTTGATTGCCATTCTGCGTGGCATCACCCCAGATGAAGCGGAAGCCCATGTGGGAGCGCTAATTGCAGCCGGATTCGACGCCATCGAAATCCCGCTGAATTCCCCGCAATGGGAAAAAAGTATCGGCGCGATGGTGCAGGCCTTTGGCGATAAAGCACTGATTGGTGCCGGAACGGTGCTGAATCCGGCTCAGGTCGATCTCCTGAGCACGCTGAATAGCAAGCTGGTGGTGACACCCAATACCGATGCGGCGGTGATCCGACAGGCCGTCGCGAAAGGCATGACGGTGGCCGCCGGTTGTGCCACTGCCACTGAAGCCTTTACCGCACTGCAAGCTGGTGCGCAGGCGCTGAAAATCTTCCCGTCGTCGGCCTTTGGCCCCGCTTACATCAAGGCGTTGAAAGCGGTGCTGCCGCCAGAGGTGCCGGTGTTTGCCGTGGGCGGCGTGACACCGGAAAACCTACATGAATTTATCGCCGCAGGGTGCGTTGGTGCAGGGTTAGGCAGCGATCTCTATCGCGCTGGCCAACCGTTGTCGCGCACTGTGGAACAGGCTCGCGCATTTATTGCTGCATATAAGGACGCTGTTAAATGAAAATTACCAAACTGACCACCTATCGCCTGCCGCCGCGCTGGATGTTCCTGAAAATTGAAACCGATGAAGGCATTGTCGGTTGGGGCGAGCCGGTGATTGAAGGGCGCGCACGCAGTGTGGAAGCGGCCGTACATGAACTGTCGGAATATTTAATTGGCCAAGACCCGGCGCGCATCAACGATTTATGGCAGGTGATGTATCGCGGTGGCTTCTATCGCGGCGGCCCGATTCTGATGAGTGCTATCGCCGGTATAGATCAGGCATTGTGGGACATCAAAGGCAAAGCGCTGGGTGTGCCGGTGTATCAGCTGTTGGGCGGCCTGGTACGTGACAGCATCAAGGCTTACAGCTGGGTGGGGGGCGATCGACCTGAAGAGGTGGTGGACGGCATCAAAAAGCTGCGTTCCATCGGCTTCGACACCTTCAAACTCAATGGCTGTGAAGAGATGGGCATTATCGATAACTCACGCAAAGTCGATGCCGCAGTGAACACCGTGGCGCAGATCCGCGAAGCCTTCGGTAACCAGATTGAGTTCGGCCTCGATTTCCACGGACGTGTCAGTGCGCCGATGGCGAAAGTGCTGATCAAAGAGCTGGAACCTTATCGCCCGCTGTTTATTGAAGAGCCGGTGCTGGCTGAGCAAGCGGAATACTATCCGCGTCTGGCGGCGCAAACCCATATCCCGATCGCGGCAGGCGAACGTATGTTCTCGCGCTTCGAGTTTAAACGCGTGCTGGAAGCGGGTGGCCTGGCGATCCTGCAGCCGGATCTGTCGCATGCCGGTGGTATTACCGAGTGCTACAAGATTGCCGCGATGGCCGAATCCTACGATGTCGCGCTGGCTCCGCACTGCCCATTAGGTCCGATCGCGCTGGCTGCCTGCCTGCATGTGGATTTCGTGTCTCGTAATGCAGTGTTCCAGGAGCAGAGCATGGGCATTCACTATAATCAGGGTGCTGAGTTGCTGGATTACGTCATCAATAAAGATGACTTCAAAATGGACGATGGCCACTTCTATCCTCTGAATAAACCGGGCCTCGGCGTGGAAATTAATGAAGAGCTGGTGATTGAACGCAGTAAAAATGCGCCAGACTGGCGTAACCCATTATGGCGTTTCCCAGATGGATCGGTGGCTGAATGGTAATACCCGTCATGCTTAACGCTGAAGGTTGAATTATTTAGGGTATTAAAAATATTAAATGTCTAAATAAGTGTGCCATTGAAATAAGGCATAGGGCCTCGCTCACCCTTTTTTCTGGCACCCAACATTAACCGCTAACACGGTTTTACTTACCCCTATACCTGTAGCGGCGCGGTTTATCGCGCATCTTGCAAGGATGCGCAATACATTGCACCGCTATACCAACGGAGAAACACCATGGATCTCTCTGCTGTTCAGGCTAAACCGACGCGGCGTCGCTATATTACGCTGTTGATGATTTTTATTACGGTGGTGATTTGCTACGTCGATCGTGCCAATTTAGCCGTTGCCTCGGCGCATATTCAGGAAGAGTTTGGCATTAGCAAAGCGGAAATGGGTTACGTGTTTTCTGCCTTTGCCTGGTTATATACCTTGTGCCAGATTCCCGGCGGTTGGTTCCTCGATCGCGTTGGTTCACGCTTAACCTATTTTATTGCCATTTTCGGTTGGTCTGTGGCGACCTTATTCCAGGGCTTTGCCAGCGGATTATTATCGCTGATTGGATTACGTGCCATTACCGGTGTATTTGAAGCCCCGGCTTTTCCGACTAATAACCGTCTGGTCACCAGCTGGTTCCCGGAGCAGGAGCGTGCATCGGCAGTCGGTTTTTACACCTCAGGGCAGTTTGTCGGCCTCGCGTTTTTGACGCCGTTGCTGATCTGGATTCAGGAGTTGCTGAGCTGGCACTGGGTATTCATTATCACGGGTGGTATCGGCATTATCTGGTCACTGGTGTGGATCAAGGTGTATCAGGCACCCAGTCAAAGCAAAGCCATCAATCAGGCTGAACTGGACTATATCCGTGAAGGCGGAGCGATGGTCGATGGCGATGCGCCCGCAGCGAAAAAGACACGTACCAAACTCACCGCCGCTGACTGGAAACTGGTGTTCCACCGTAAGCTGTGTGGCGTGTATCTCGGGCAGTTTGCCGTGACCTCCACGCTGTGGTTCTTCCTGACCTGGTTCCCGAACTACCTGACGCAGGAAAAACACATTTCTGCCCTGACAGCCGGCTTTATGACCACTGTGCCGTTCCTGGCTGCCTTTGTCGGTGTGATTCTGTCAGGCATCGTGGCGGACCGGCTGGTGCGCAGTGGACGTTCACTCGGCTTTGCACGCAAAACCCCGATCATCTGCGGATTGCTGATCTCCACCTGCATCATGGGTGCGAACTACACCAACGATCCGGTGTGGATTATGACGCTGATGGCGATCGCCTTCTTTGGCAACGGCTTTGCCTCAATTACCTGGTCGCTGGTGTCATCACTCGCTCCGGTAAGGCTGATTGGGTTAACCGGGGGGATGTTCAACTTTATCGGCGGACTGGGCGGCATCACGGTGCCCTTGGTGGTGGGCTATCTGGCGCAGGATTACGGCTTTGCGCCTGCACTGGTGTATATCTCAGCTGTCGCCTTGATCGGTGCGCTGTCTTACATCCTGCTGGTGGGTGACGTAAAGCGCGTGGGTTAAGGGATAACGTGCGATGAATGGGGGTAGGGGCGCGCCCTGGCGCGCCGCAATTCATTGCGCGGTCTGTTCGCAAATTATTGCGCTATGCCTGCTGCGCCTCACCGCATATTCGCGTACTTTGTTCGGCAACTGTTGGATGTAAGGTTGCCTCATGTCAGAAAAACAACTCACCTTTGCACAGCGTCATCATCAGCTCACCAATATCAACGTCTGGACCGCCGACAGCCAGTGGCTGGCCTTTGACGTACGGCCTTCCGGTGCCTCATTTACCAGCTTAACTATCGAACGTGTGAACGTAGCGAGTGGCAAGGTAGAGGTGCTTTACCAAGCCCGCGATGGGGCGCACGTCGGTGTGGTGACGGTCAGCCCAGGTCTCCCACCGCGCTATGTCTGTATCCATGGCCCTGAACATCCCGATGCGCACTGGCACTACGATTTTCATCATCGCCGTGGCGTCATCGTGCAGCAGGGCAATGCCGAAAATCTGGATGCCTGCGATATCACCGCACCCTTCACGCCAGGCGCTTTGCGCGGCGGCTCCCATGTTCATGTTTTTAGCCCGGATGGATCGCGCCTCAGCTTCACCTACAACGATCACGTGATGCATGAGAAAGATGTACGTGAAGACCTGCGCAACGTGGGCGTTGCCGTGCCGCTGCATCCGGTATGCCCCCCCAAACAGCACCCACGTGAATATGATGGCAGCCATTACTGCGTGCTGGTGAGTCAGACCACGCGCGATCCGCAGCCAGGCAGCGATCACATCGATCGTGCTTATGAAGAGTGCTGGATTGGCGATCGCGGCTACCAGAAAGCGGATGGCCGCTGGCAGCGCTGGGCGCTGGCCTTTATTGGCGATACCCGTGCCGCCAATGGCGACAAAGTGCCAGAAGTGTTTGTGGTGGATCTGCCAGAGGCATCAGGCGATTACGCCAAAGCAGGCTCGGCGCCGTTGCAGGGCACCGCAGACACGCTACCTGCGCCACCGGCGGGGGTGCAGCAGCGGCGCATCACACACAGCAAAGGGCTGGCATTACAGCCACGCCACTGGCTACGTGCGGCTCCCGATGGCAGTGCGATTGCCTTCTTGCTGGCGGACGATGCGGGCGTTGTGCAGCTGTGGAGTGTCTCACCCAATGGCGGCACACCGCGCCAAATCACGCAGTTGAGCAGCAGCATTCAGTCTGCTTTTAGCTGGCAACCCTCTGGTGAAGCTATCACCTTTATCTGTGATAACAGCGTCATGCGTTGTGAAGTGGCGACAGGCCAGTGCACACGTTTAACCGCACGCAGCGCACAGCCGCCATCGGGTGATGCGGTGGTCTGGTCACCCGATGGGAAACAGATCGCGTATATGCGAGAGGTCGAGGGCTGGCGACAACTGTTCTGCGTTAGTGCGATGTCGGCGGCATAGACGCTGCCGTCGCCAGGCTGGCCTCAGTGCCAGCCATTTTTTCGCTCTGCAGCACACGCTCATGCGCTGAATCATGGTCAGTGCGGAAGTAATCCCACGGTAAAAGGACGGTATCCAGCACAGCGGAGAAGGGCAGATCGATGGCGGCCAGTGGCTTGATCACCCAACTGGTATTGTCATCGGCAATTAAGTCTGCGCTGGCGCGCGTGCCGGGATAATAGCCCTGACTGGCGCCCGTGTGAGACATGACGCTGGAGCAACCTGAGGTAGTCAAAACACCGCAGACCAGCAAGCCTGTCAGTGGGAAGCATTTCATCATTTTCATCATCATCATCCCTACAGCCAGGTCTCTGGCTGGAGTGTGTCTCTTGTTGACAGCATGGCTCTATGGCGATGTCGTGTCAGACAAGGGAAGAACTCCTGAGTGTATGCTATTTCGACAGAATTGCTGCAAAAAAATACCGATGCCCCTTGAAAGCTCCCTCAGCGCACCCATTTTTACACTACGGTCGTGCTGCTGTCGCCGATAGGGACAGCTGCAGGCCGCACAACCTGTCCATGGTGGAAGGTTGCCAAAACTTGCTGATTTTCAGGAGTCTTTTTATGCGTAACTTTGATCTCTCTCCGCTTTATCGTTCGGCTATTGGTTTCGACCGTCTGTTTAGCCTGCTTGAGTCCAATCAAAACCAGGCCAATGGTGGCTATCCTCCGTATAATGTCGAACTGGTGGATGAAAACCACTACCGCATCACCATTGCCGTCGCGGGCTTTGCTCAGAGTGAACTGGACATCACGGCGCACGATAATGTGCTTGTGATCCGCGGGGCACATGCAGAAGAGCAACAGGAACGTAAGTACCTGTATCAGGGCATCGCTGAGCGTAACTTTGAGCGTAAATTCCAGCTGGCAGACCACATTGTAGTGCGCGATGCGCGCCTCGAATTGGGTCTGTTAAGCATCGATCTGGAACGCATCGTTCCGGAAGAGGCGAAACCGCGTCGGATTGAAATCCTGAATTAATCACCGATAACGCGAAGGGCGGCCCTCAGGCCGCCCATATGTTTTCCGTCAGGTCCGCACCCATAATCGCTGACTTACCATCCCGCCAAATACGTTCACCAGCAGGCCGAGAATGATCACTAATGCCCCGATGATCTCCTGCGGGGAGAGGGTTTCGTCGAGCACCAATGCCGCACTGAGAATGCCCACCACCGGCACCAGCAGTGAAAGCGGTGCAACACGCCAGGTTTCATAACGGCTGAGCAAGTTACCCCAAATCGCATAACCGACAATGGTAGCCACAAAAGCGAGATAAATCAGCGCCAACACCGTCTGCAATGAGATGTTGAGCAGGCTGGTGACGATCTCCGCTTCTCCATCAAACCACCAGGAGCAGGCGAAAAAGGGCACCACCGGCACCAGCGCACTCCATACCACCAGAGACATCACCGGCACATTGCGATTACGCAAAATGATCTTGTTGGTGATATTGCCCAAACCCCAGGACAGCGCCGCCGCTAAGGTCAGCATCATGGTGGTCAGCGTAATACCCGCCGTGGTTTGCCCCTCCATCCCTGCGGTTGCCAGCATAAACATGCCGAGTGTCGCCACGAAAATGCCGGCGATATGGTTCCAGCGCAGCTTTTCTGCCAGAAACAGCGCCCCAAGCAGCAGGGTAAAGAACGCCTGCGCCTGCAACACCAGTGAGGCCAGGCCCGCAGGCATGCCGAGTTTAATGGCGAGGAACAGGAAGGCGAACTGACCAAAGCTGATGGTCATGCCGTACACCACCAGCCAGCGCAGCGGGATCTGCGGCCGCTTCACAAAGAAGATCGCCGGGAAGGCCACCAGGGCAAAGCGCAGCCCCGCCAGCAAGAACGGTGGCATATCGTGCAGACCCAGCTTGATCACCACAAAATTCACCCCCCATGCCACCACCACACACAGCGCTAACATCATATCTTTTACTGACATACAGGTTCCTTACAGCCGCTTCAGGCGGTCGCCGTCACCGGAGTGGCGATGTCTGCACAACAGTCATCACCGACTACATCAAAGAAATCATTCACATTCAGCGCCACAGAGCGCTCCAGCGCCCCGGCGTTAAACCACAAGGTGCCGACATCGCGCAGGCGCGTATCAACCCGCAACGCCAGTCGGTCATCAAAACTAAACGGAGGGACAGCGCCCATCACACATTCAGTCAGTGCCTGCGCCTGCTCTGGCGCGGCGAAGGTGGATTTCTTGCCGCCAATGGCACGCGCGGCACTCTTGAAGTTGATCTTGCAGTCGCCCGGCACGATTGCCAGCAGGTAGCGTGCTTCCGCCCCCTCCGGCATGGTGACCTCCAGCACCATCGCTTTGGCCGCTTGATGGAGATCGTTACCGCGAATCGCACTGATCACGTCGGTTTGGCCGATGGCTTCATGCTCCACCACGCGGTAGTCGGCGCGGTGTTCATCCAGTAGGGCAATCACTTTCTCATAGGTATTCATACTCTTTTCCTCGTCGAAGGCCTGGCGTTAACTCCAGGCAATGGCGTGCTTCATTTTTTTGTCGGTCAGGCCAAAGAAAAAGCCCATGGTGATTCGCGTGTCGCCTTCCACGCGATCAATCTCGTGATAAAACGCCGGGTTAAACAGATAGATATCGCCGCTGCGCGGAGAGAATTCGCACACTTCGCTGTCTTCTACCACGCCGCTCTGATAGCCGAGTTCGCCCTGGGTTTTGAAACGTTCATCAACCGGCTGCCACTTCTTGTTGAAGATGCGCAGTTCACCGCCCGCGTTGCACTCCTGCAAACAGACCACACAGCTCAGCTGATGCAGAATCTGCGTCACCGCCAGACCACTGCCAGCGGCATCGCGCACGATGTTGTCGTTATGCAGTGGATTGGCGACGCCGTTGGCGTGGAAGCGCACGATGGAACCGGCATAGTGGCCCAGATCGGGTTCGCTGGCGGTTTGCAGGCTGTCCAGACGCAATGAGTGCTTAACCCAGTTGTAAACCTGGTCGCGCAGGCAGTGCAGTGATGGCGGCAACGCAGGCTGAATATCGCGCAGCTCGGTGAAGTAGTTTTCCGGCTCGCGGGTGTGTTTGGCCAGATAAGGGCCAAGTGTGGTCAACGCGCCATTGGGATAGTGCGATACGCGAACCTGCTCGCGGCACTGCTGTAAATCATCCACTACCGCTTCGCGCACGTCTGGCGTGAGGAAATTTCGCAACACCAGCAATGGCACACGAGCGGTGACGATGTCATCCAGCCAGGCGCTTTCGACAAACATCTTCGGATTGATAACGCGTATCTGATTGAAAATGGCCATGCTGATCACTCCCCCAATGGAAATTCATAAAGTTCATGGTTGTGCATACGACGCCAGTCAGACGCCGCGCCCAGTGCTGGAATAGGTTCAGAAGCGATAATTGTGGTGTTGTTGTGATGCAGGTGGTGCAGCGTGAAATAGTTGGGATAAGGCGTATCTTCAGGATGCCACTGCCACGCCCAGGCTTTCTCTCGCGTAACGAAAATCGCATTGGCGGCGCTGCCCCCCGGTGCGACGCGCGCCATTTTGTCGCGCAGGTAGTCGCGGGTGAAATCGGCTGGCGTGGCCTGTTTGACCATGTACTCAAGGTATTCGGCGGAGTCGAAGCGGGATTCTGCCATGCCAAGCTGGGCATACACCGTGGGCAAAAAACCGTTATGCATCATGTGCCACTGTGTGGCGCCACTGGTTCGCCACAGCGGATGAGAGAATTCGATGCCCTGATTTTTGCTCAACGTGGCATGACGCACATGCACCGCCAGAAAACGGCAGTGGCGCAGGCGATCAACATCAATGCCCGGTAAGGCATCGGCGAAGGTGCCGGTGCCGTGCAGGGTGCGAATGTGCCCCTGTTCCAGCCATAAACAGCCCCAGCCGTTAGGATGCTGCTTAATCGGACCTTCATGCGTGGCGGTTTCCCCACAACTCATGGCGCGCGCGGCATCCAGCACCGCGGCGGCGTCGAACTGGCCGTGAGCCACAATCATTCTGCACATAGTAAATCTCTCCGTGTGGCTAAGGTCGGCACCGCGAGAATATGGTTGAACACCGCCAGTACCTCATCACGGCTGCTGGCGGCGAGACGGAAGGTGGCGAGAATTCCGGCATGGCGGGTGAGATCGGCATACAGCGAAGAGCGGGACGACACCTCCAGCACCGGCAGATTCAGCGGCGGCAGGAGCTGCCCGCGCTGATGCTGTGCAATCCAGCGCTCGGCGGCGTCATGCTGGAGACGCTGGCGCAAACGCAAACGTCCAATCGCTTGCGGCTGTGGCGGGAAGTGCAAAGCGGGTAAACCGCGCCCGGCTTCAATCTGGAACGCCACTTCTGCCCAGTTGATGCCGGTAACCTCTTCCACCAGATTCACCACCCCCATGCCTGATAAGCGGAAGCCCATTTCGAGGAAGTGCGGCTCACCGTTTACCATGATGAAGTCGATGTGGAATGCGCCCTGGCGATAGCCAAAGGTTTCGCAGCAGAAGCTCATCAGGCTGACAAACGCGGCAGGCAGCTGTTGCGCTGCCATAGCAACATGGCCGGATTCGTAGAAGCTGATACTGCCTTCCTCATCAATCTGGTGCTCGATCACCTTCTGACAGCAGGTCAGCGCCACCGCATGACCGTTATCCACCACGCCCTGCAGCGAGTATTCATCGCCCGCCAGCCAGCTCTCGACAATAAAGCCGCTAAAGCCGCGTCCGCCGTAGTTCATGGTTTCCACCAGCTTGGCGACGGCGGCATCCAGCTGGCTGGGTTCTTCTACTAACCAGATACCCAGCCCGCCGCCCCCATCAACCGGTTTGATCACGCAGGGGTAAAGCAGCGCATCACGCGCGTCACGAATACTGAGCGGCGAGGCGAAGAAGCGGAACTCCGGCTGGGGAAAGCGCGGCCAGGCTTTGCGTAACGCCATGCGCTGCGCATATTTGTCCGGTGGAATAAAACAGGGACCGGCATCCGGCCCGGCCAGCAACTCACGCACGCGACCGGCGCTGGCGTTGTAGGCTTCGAAGCCTGCCAGTACCACCTGAGGGTGTTCCAGTAACCCGGCCCGCAGGCATGCCTGCAACACATCCCACGGATTTTCCGGGCGATCGAGACGCACAATCAGATCGAACGGGAGCTGAAGGCTAAGGCTCTGGTAGTCGACGAAGTCGCCCATCTCTGCCAGCACGGTAAAATAGCCTTCACGTTTTGCCACCGCGCAATAGGGATTTTGTCCGTCACGGGTGGCACCAATCTGCAGGAAAATCTTTCTCATCGCGTCGCCTTACCGGGTTAACGCCCGGAGATCACTTCCGTAACGATGTCTTGCAAGGCACCGTTGTTGACCTGAATCACGGCTTTATGTGGATCGAAACGCAGCACGCGCGACAGCGCATCACCACGCGTTCCGTCCAGCAAGGTGTTGACCTGTGCGCTGCGCCAGCACTGGCGCATTTGCGCAATCGTCAGACCCGAAAGCCGTTCCAACTGCTGAGCCAGCAGCACGTCATCACTGTCACTGCTGAGCAGCGCACGCACCGCCTGCTCATCTGGTGCATCGGTTAACTGCTGTAACCAGGCATTGAGCTGGTGGCCCTGCGCGATAAACGGCGAATAGATCATGCACACCAACTGTGTCTCATTCAGGCCAAAAGCCTGTTCAGCAAAGCGGGCGGCACGCTCACGCGCCCGTTCTATCGCTGCATCGTCCTGATAACGCGCGGCCATTTCGCTGATCAGCTGCGGCGGGAAATCTTTCTTCTCCATCAAGCCGAGGGCAAAGCGCACATATTCGCGAATGCCTTCGGCGTAGCTGCGCTGCATCAGCGTCTCCGCACGCAGACCGCGAATATGTGCCATTAACGTCGGGTTACCGCAGTCCGATTCGGAGAAGCTGAACATCAGTTCATCAAAGCGGAAATGCATGAATTCAGTGAGCAGGGCCCAGTGCGCACCGGCTTCATAGGCGGTGTCCTGGTAGATATTGAAGAACAGGGGATCGCGCTCAAGCTGCCAGGTAATGCGATGCGCAGGCGTGACCTGATCGGCACCGTAGATATCGGCAAAATAGCGCTCTGCCACGCCATCCAGGGTTTGCAGGAAACCGCTAAAGCCGCGTGATTTATCCGCCACAGGCGCATCAAACAGGCGTGACAAGTGGCGCGCCCAGGCGAGGTAGGCGGTCTGCTCCTGTGGGGAATCACCGGTGATGATCACATCGACGCCGCCCGCGTAGTGCGCCGCCAGGCCAAAGGAGTTCACCATACTGAGGTTGCAGGCGTTGCAGAAGGTGGAACGTGCATCGGCGCGAAAACGGTGGCCATTCATCAGCACATCGTTGCGATTCTGCTGGCGCACGCTGTCGGGCATCGGTAAGTGGCGATCGAAAGCGCGGATCTGCAAGCCATCGGTCACCAGGCACTCGGTAAAATCATCGTTGTGGATGCGCAAAGCGCGGTACACGCGGTCAATATTCTCCATCACGCTGTCATTCATCGCCGCGTGACGGTTAGTGCTGATACGGAGCTGGAAGGTGCTGCCCTGCTGTTGCCAGATCAGCCCCTGAATGTAACGCACATAGGCCACCATGTAGCTGCTGTCTTTACCGCCGCCATACGCAAGCAGCACGCGGTTGCGAGCAGGATTTTCACTATCGGGTAGGGCATCGAGTAAACGGCGAGAGCAGCGTTGAGCAGAATCGATAATGGCGGGTGTCAGGTAGCCTTCTATTTCTCTCATCATGGTGGGCAGATTATTCATTTTTTGACTTCATCCTTTGGCGATTAAAAACGCGTTTGCCGTGCTGGCGGCAAACCACGGGAAAAGGAAACGCAATGAATGTCTGAAGCTGAATTAACAGATGCAACCTAAAGTACTTTGAATGTAATCTGAGGGATACGCACAGATGTGTACGATATGGGGTGGAACAGATGACGGCTGGAGCGAGTGAACAGGAGAGTCAGAGTAGTCGTTACCGTCAGATCGCAGAGCAGATAAAACAAGCCATTCACAGCGGATCGCTGCCGCCGGACAGCCGTTTACCTTCAGTGCGTACGCTGGCCACACAGTACAGTGTCAGCATGACCACCGCGTTGAAAACATTACGCACGCTGGAGGATGAGCACTACGCTGTGGCGCGTCCTAAGTCCGGTTTTTTTGTCGCGCCACGTAAGGTGGAAAAGTCACTGCCTGTGCCACTTAACAGCGAACAGCCGCGCGAAGTGGCGCCGCTGGATGAGCAAACCGAACTGCATCTGGCGATGCTGGGCTCCGATTGTCGCGTCAGGCTGGATCTGGCGAACGGCGATATTTCCCTCTATCCGGTTAAGAAAATTGGCCTGCTGATGCGTCAGATGGGTTACAGCAAACCGGCACTGTTGGGTAACACGGTGAAAGGCACCGGCTATGCGCCACTCAAGGCAGAAATCGCCCGACGCGCAGTGGATTATGGCTGCAATATCAGCGCGGATGACATCCTGATCACCAATGGCTGCATCGAAGCCATTTCACTCGCTTTGCGCGCCACCACGCGTCCTGGTGACATCGTGGCGGTGGAGTCACCTTGCTACTTTGTGCTGTTACAGATGCTGCACAACCTCAACCTGCGGGTGATTGAAGTTGAAGCTGGGCCTGAGGGCTACGTTAACGTCTCCAAGCTTACGGCGTTGTTCCAGCGCAAAGCGGTGCAGGCGTATCTCACCATCAACAACATCAATAATCCGCTGGGCAAAAGCATTCCCAACGAGCAGAAGGCCTACATCGCGCGTCAGGCTGATGAAAACGATGTGGTGATTATCGAGGACGATATCTTTGGTGACACCGCGTTTGGCGAGCGGCGTCCGTTCCCGATGCGCGCTTTCAGCCCAAATGCCATCCTGTGCAGCGGCTTTTCAAAAACCGTGGCACCCGGCATTCGCATTGGCTGGGTGCACAGCAGCAACTACATGCGCAAGATTGCCTCACTGAAGTACACCACCAGCATGGGCACCTCGGTACTTTCACAGGCGGCGATTGCTGAACTGCTGCGCAGTGGCGGCTACGATGCGCACCTGCGCAAACTGCGCCGTGAGCTGAAGAATCAAATCCACCATATGCGCCAGGCGGTGCTGCGCTATTTCCCGGCGGGCACGCGCGTATCAGAGCCGGAGGGCGGGTACGTATTGTGGGTGGAGATGCCGATGCAGGCGTTAAACGTGCGCGCTCTGTTTCTAAAAGCGCGCAACGCGGGGATCGGCATTGCGCCGGGGCATATCTTCGCCACTGACCACCGCTACGATCACTGTTTCCGACTCAACGCCGGGTTTGGCTGGAATGCTGAAGTGGAAGAGGCGATCAAACAGCTGGCACAGTGGTGCCAGCTGTCGTTAACAGCGGATTAAGCAGCCTTTAAAGCTTATCCAGCTCTTCCGCCAGAATCTGTACCGCGCGTTCAATCTTCTCTGCATCCGGCACATAGTTCATGCGCATACACTGATGGGTATGCGGCCACGCTTGTTCCAGACCAGGGAAGAAGAAGTGACCTGGCACCATCAACACGCCGCGTGCCTTCAGGCGTTGATACAGCGCTTCGGTGCTGATCGGCAAATCGCGGAACCACAGCCAGAGGAAAATCGCCCCTTCAGGTTTGTGGATCAAGCAGCGGTCTTCCGGCAGATAGCGACGCAGAATCGCAATCGTCTCGCTCACCTTGGACTGATAGAACGGCTTGATCACCTCTTCTGACAGACGCAGCAAATCACCACGCGCAATCATCTCATTGGCGATCGCCGGACCAATGCTGCCCGGCGCCAGGCTGATTATGCCGTTCATGTTGCCAATGGCGCTGATGGTGTTCTCATCGGCGACGATAATGCCGCAACGTGCACCAGGCAGGCCGAGTTTCGACAGGCTCATGCACAGTATGGTATTCGGGTTCCACAGCGGACGCGCTTCGCTAAAGATGATGCCGGGGAAAGGCACACCGTAGGCGTTATCAATCAGTAGCGGCACGCCGTGTTGCTGCGCCAGCGCATCCAGTTGCATCAGTTCGTCATCGGTGATCACGTTGCCAGTCGGATTGGTCGGACGCGACACGCAAATCAAGCCCACATCATCATTCAGCGGCAGGTGCTCGAAATCGACGTGATACTTAAACTGGCCTTCTGGCAACAGCTCAATGTTCGGTTTAGCGGAAACGAACAGATCCTCTTCTAACCCTGCATCGGCATATCCGAGATACTCCGGTGCCAATGGGAACAGCACGCGTTTCTTACTGCCGTCTGCGCGACGACCCGCGAACAGGTTAAACAGGTAGAAAAACGCACTCTGGCTGCCGTTGGTGAGCGCAATGTTCTGTGCCGTAATCGGCCAGCCCAGCTCTTCCCGCAGCATCTTCGCCAGTGAATCCAGCAGCAACGCTTTGCCACGCGGGCCATCGTAATTGCACAGCGCTTCGCTCAGCTTGCCGTCCTGATGCATCTGCTGGAGCAGCTGATTAAAGTAGTCATTGATGGCCGGGATCTGCGCCGGGTTGCCGCCGCCAAGCATAATGGTGCCAGGTGTGCGCAGGCCTTCACCCATGTCTTCCATCAGACGTGAGATGCCGGAATGTTGAGTAAATTTGTCGCCGAACTGAGAAAAGGACATAGGAAGTTAAAACATTGTGATCGGGAATGGGCAACCACCATAGCGCCCGCGGCGGGCAGGCGCAATGGCTAAAGCAGCGGGCTTAACCTTGAATCTGTGGGTTAACGCAGTTTTTCTCAACTTTGCCGCTCAGTGCGGCAATCAGGTTATCCACCGCATCACGTGCCATACCGTAGCGCGTTTCATGGGTGGCAGAACCGATGTGCGGCAGGGCCACCACGTTCGGCAGCTTGAGCAGTTCCGCATTAGCGGGAACCGGCTCCACTTCAAACACGTCCAGACCCGCTGCATGAATGGTGCCGTCCTTCAGTGCGGCGGTCAGTGCCTGTTCATCCACTACCGGACCACGGCCTGCGTTAATCAGAATCGCGCTGGATTTCATCTGCTTAAGCTGTGCTGCGCCGATCATGTGGTGCGTCTGTTCGGTCAGCGGCAGGCTGATGCAGACAAAATCGCTTTCTTTCAGCAGTGTTTCCAGGTCACAGGCGCGCGCGCCGAAACGCGTTTCCGCCTCTTCATGCTGACGACGAGCGTTATAGAGAATGTTCATGCCGAAGCCAAAGTGCGCACGCTGTGCCAGCGCCAGACCGATGCGGCCCATGCCGAGAATGCCGAGGGTTTTGTGATGCACATCGGTGCCGTAATATTCCGGGCCGATGCTCTTCTTCCATTCGCCCGCTTTGACCCATTTATCCAATTCCGTCACACGGCGGGCGGTGCTCAGCACCAGCGCCATCATGGTATCGGCCACGGTTTCAGTCAGCACGGTCGGGGTGTGCATCAGCAGCACTTTGCGTTGGTTTAGTGCCTCGACGTCAAAGTTGTCGTATCCCACCGACACCGTCGAGCAGGCACGCAACGCGGGCATCGCCGCCAGCAGATCGCCATTCACTTTCCCGCCGGAACCCAGCAAACCCTGCGCTTCAGCAAATTGCGCCGCGTGTTGCTGCACGGTTTCTGGCGCAACGTTATTCACTTCGGTCACGGTAAAATGGGCATCGAGCTTCGCGCGCAGGTCATCGGGCAGGCTCTTATACAGAATCACAGCAGGTTTCATCGTATCTCCCTCAAAATGTGTCGGGGAGGCCTTCAGGCCTCCCGTGGCAATGGACGCGCTAAGGCACATCCTTACGCGTGCTTTGCGCCATGAATCGGCGATGTTTTGTTCTCAGCCGGTTTGACAATCAACGTCAGCCATACCGAAACCAGCAGCGCGGCACCCATGAAAATGTAGGAAGCGGCGGGGCTGCCGGTCGCGCCATTAAGATAGCCCACAATCCAGGAACCGATAAAGGAACCGAGCGCACCCATGCTGTTGATCAGGGCCATGGCACCGCCTGAGACGTTACGCGGCAGCATCTCAGGAATGATGGCAAAGAACGGACCGTATGGCGCGTACATGGCACCTCCAGCAATCACCAGCAGCGTATAGGAGAGCCAGAAGTTGCTGGAACCCACCAGATACGAACCGAGGAACGCCAGCGCACCAATCAGCAGCAGCGGCCAGACAAACAGCTTACGATTTTGTGTTTTATCCGATGCCCAGGACACCACCACCATCGCGACAGTGGCGACCAGATACGGCACCGCAGAAAGCCAACCGGCTTCCACCATACCCATCTGCGTACCGTTACGCAAAATGGACGGCAGCCACAGCACGAAACCGTACACGCCGATGCTCCAGGCAAAATATTGCATGCACAGGATAATCACGTTGCGATTACGGAACGCTTCACCATAGTTGCGGACCGCTTTGATGCTCTCCTGCTCTTTCTGCAACTGTGCCTGCAGGGCAGATTTCTCTTCGTCGCTCATCCATTTGGCTTGTGCGGGTTTGTCCTGCACCAGGAACCACCAGGCCACCGCCCAAATCACGGCGGGAATGCCCTCGAAGATGAACATCTCGCGCCAACCGAAAGCGTTAATCAGATAGCCAGACACCACCGACATCCACAGCACTGTGACCGGGTTGCCGAGGATCAGGAAGGTATTAGCACGTGAACGTTCTGATTTAGTGAACCAGTTGCTGATGTAAATCAGCATCGCCGGCATCACCGCAGCCTCAACCACGCCGAGCACAAAACGGATGGCAGCCAGCATCGGGATATTGCTCACCACGCCGGTTAAAGAGGCGCAGCCGCCCCATAAAATCAGGCACCAGAAGATCAGCTTCTTCACGCTGCGGCGTTCGGCATACATCGCGCCGGGGATTTGGAAGAAGAAGTAGCCAAGGAAGAACAGGGCACCCAGCAGCGATGACATGCCTTTGGTGATGCCGAGATCGTCATTAATCCCTGCGGCAGAGGCGAAACTAAAGTTCGCCCGGTCCAGATACGCCAGACTGTAGGTGATAAACACGATGGGCATGATAAACCACCAGCGTTTTGGCGCGATTGTCTGCGATTTCATGGGTGACTCCTCTGTTTTGAGGCGGGCACATTCAGTGGATATGCCTCGGAATAGTGTTGTATACCCTTCATACTTCAAATTTCAGGTGCGTTGGCTACGTGCATTCTCCTCTGTCACTGACTTCAGTAAGCTCCCGAGGATTCATGCACTTGCCGCCTTCCTGAAATTTGAATTATTTTGGGTATCTCGAATTATTTTGGGTATAGAGACAGAAGGATTAGCCAGGTACGCACTTATGGCGACCGGTGATTAATAATCCCCCAGCGCTGCTCGCGTGGGCAGCCCTTCGCTGTCGCCCGCGACCTGAATCGCCAGCGAGCCGATTTTATTGCCACGCAGAATCGCCTGCGGCAGTGATTGACCTTCCAGCAGTGCGCTAATCAGCCCCACGGCAAAACCATCGCCCGCACCAACGGTATCCACCACGTTCTCGACCAGAATCGGCGCGACCGAGCCTTTTTCGCCCTCAGCGGTTTTGTACCAGGCACCGTCGCAGCCGGTTTTGATCACCACGGCACGCACGCCTTTATCAAGATAGAAATCAGCGATAGCTTCCGGCTGGCGATAGCCGGTGAGGATCAGCCCCTCTTTCTCGCCTGGCAGCACCCAGTCTGCGTACTCTGCCAGCCCATTCAGTTGCTTGCGCATCTCTTCTTCACTGCGCCACAGCACCGGGCGCAGATTGGGATCAAAGGAGATGGTTTTACCGCGTACGCGCATCTCCTTGGCAGCATGTTTGCTCAGTTCCAGTGAACTGGCGGAGATCGCGGCGGCCACACCACTCAGATGCAGATGGCGTGCACCCCCGAAGTAATCGGCGTCGAAGTCATCGGGTGACAGATGGCTGGCGGCAGAGCCCTGGCGGAAATACTCCACTTCAGGGTCTGAACCGTCATCGACGCGCGACTTGAGCTGAAATCCAGTGCGGTAGCGCGCATCCGTGGTCACACAGTGATGATCGACATTCTCTTTCGCCAACTGCTGCAAGGTAAAGCGTCCGAAGCTGTCGTCGCCGACGCGGCTGACCCAACCGACCTGCAAGCCCAATCGCGCAAGCCCGATCGCGACATTCAGTTCCGCGCCGGCAATGCGTTTAACGAAGTGGTCAGCCGCTGCGAGATCGCCCGCCTGTTGCGCGATAAACATCGCCATCGCTTCGCCTATCGTCACCACATCAAGTCGCTTCATGGTCGACTCCTTACACCGCACGCAGCAGATCAACGTAGTGACGGGTTACCGCCAGCAGATCTGCGCCTTCCAGCGGGAACTCAATGCCGCGCGGCGCATCTTTTGGCAGTGCACTGAGCAGCGGTCGCCAGCTTCCGTCGGTTTCATCCAGCGCGATGGCGCGGAACGTCTCACCGTGCGGTACGGCGGCCTTAACATGGATGTAGCTGACGTAGCGGCTCAGCTGTTCTGCGGCTTGCAGAGCGTCTTCACCTGTCCACACCCAGTTAGCCATGTCGAAAGTCATATCCAGCGGTAACGCCGCATCACAGGCGCGATGGAAGAAGTTCACCATCGGCGCGAGTTTGCTGTCAGGCGTTTGATCATTTTCGACCACCAGCGTCACCGGCGATGCCGCCAGCACCTCAACCAACTGCGGATCAGAGAGGCCGACGAAATGGCCGAGGGCGATTTTAAGCCGCTTGGCACCGATCTGTTCGGCTTCTAACAAGAACTGGGCCAGGCGCGGGTTCAACGTGCCATCTTCTAACCACAACGCCTCGGGTACCGAGTAACTGGCACTGAGTTGCTGCTCAGCCAGTGCCTTGTTCAGCGTGTGCAAACGCAGCAAATCGTCTTCGCTGAACAGTTCGCGACGGATTTCTACGCCATCTGCGCCCGCGGCTTTAATCATCGGCAGCAGTGCCGTTTGCCCGCCCAGTTCCGCGACTTTCTGTGTGCCGTAAGCGGCGGTGACCACGATAATTTCCGGATGTGCCATTTTCGATTCTCCTTGAGGCCGTTGCGTCTGAAACACGCACCCTACAAACATCATGATAAAAACCTAAATGGAACCGGTTCCAAAAGAAAGCCACAGAGTGTGGATTTATGATCCTGCTCACGAAGTGAGCCAAAGGGAGGAGACTTAGCGTAGCGGCTGGCTGGAGCCGCGCACAATCAATTCACCGGAGAAAACCTGCTCGCTGATCGGCTGGTCATTGCCATCAATACGCGCAATCACTTGTTCCAGCGCGGCATAGCCAATTTGCCAGGTGGGCTGTTTCAGGGTGGTAATCCCGACACCCGCCAGTGCGGCCCACTCCAGCTCATCAAAGCCCAGCAGCCCGATGGTTTCGCCCCAGCGCAATTCAAGGCGCTGTAAAGCGCGCGCCACCTGCAGCGTCAATGCACCGTTGGCGGCAATGACGGCGCAGCGCTTCTCTTGATGACGTTGCTGGAAGGCGCGCAATACGCTTTCCATTTGTTCTGGTTGATGTAGCGGCACTTCGGCGTTTTCAGCCAGCACGTGCGCGCGTGTTTTGCAGGTGTGATGAAAAGCGGCCAGACGTTCACGACGGGTGTTGACGCTACCGAGTGGTTCGCTGAGGAACAGCAGGGCATCATAGCCATTATCCAACAGATGCTGCGTGGCAATATGCGACGCTTCAGGGTTATTCAGGCCCACCACATCGCAGGCAAAGTCAGGGATTTTGCGGTCAATCAGCACCATGGGCAGCATCGACTGCTGCAGGCGTTTCAGCACTTCTTCGTGCATACCGACGGCATTCACCACAATCCCCTCGACCTGATAGCTGCTCAGCAGTTGCAGGTAATACTGCTCACGGTCGACTTCGTTGTTGGTGTTACACATCAGCAGGGTGAAGCCCTGCGCACGGCAGGCTGCTTCAATGCCGCTCAACACATCCACCGAGTAGGGGTTGGTGATATCCGCAATAATCAGGCCAATCAGGCGCGTGCGTCCGCGCTTCAGGCCGCGTGCCATTTGGCTTGGACGATAATCAAGATCGGCGATGGCCTGTTCAATACGTGCTTTGAGATCGGGCGAGAGCACATTCACTTCGCCATTGAGGTAGCGGGAAACGCTGGTTTTACCGGTTTTTGCCGTACGGGCAACGTCACTGATTGTGGCTCGTGGCGGCCTGGTTTTCATTGCGGATACCTGAATAATTCAATCAGGCGAAGACTACCACAGCGCAGGCGTCACGCAATCATTGTGCGTCAGAAGTGAGGCGCAGCATCGGTTGCCACAGTGTTTGCAGGGTCTCGAGGGGCGCACCTTCGAGCAGTTGCAGCACCATCTCTGCCACGCGTTCGCCAATGCGCTGTTGCGATAATTGCAGAATGGCATTCACGGGCTCGTCAATAATCGAGTCGTGCGGCAGGCCGTCATAAACAAACAGCGGAATCGCTCGTGAGCCGCTCAGGCGTCCGGCCTGTTGCAGCGCAATCGCCGCGCCTTCGCCCAGCGGCGCGCAATCGGTGATGATTGCCTGAGGTGCGATGTCCTGCGACAGCCAGCGCTGCGTTTGCTGATAACCCGAGCGTCGGGTGACGGGCAGCGCCGCCAGCATGGTAGGCGCAATGGAGGGCTGGTGCTGGGTGAACGCATCCACAAAGCCCTGGCGACGATCGATAATGTAGGTACAGGGTTCGTCGCCCCCGAGATAGGCGAGACGCGTCCATCCCTGCTGCAGGCAGTGTTCGGCAGCTAACAGGGTGCCTGCATGGTTGTCGTAATCAAACCATGCGTAAGGCTGTGGGAGTTGGCTGCGACCCAGCGTCAGAAAGCGATACCCCTTTTGTTGCAGGCGTTCCAGGCGCAGATCGTGCGGCAGGGTGTGCGTCAAAATCAGCGCGTCAAGTGAGCCGCTGCGCAACATACGCATGACAGTTCGGTGCTGATCGTGCGGTTTATCCGGCAGAATCATCAGGTCGATTTCATGCAGCGCCAGGCGCTGATCGAGCGTTTGCAGCATTTCGCTGTAGTAGCTGTCATTGAGGGAGGCGGTGCTGACGGGAAAGACCAAGCCAATGGCGTTGGCTCGGCCGGTTTTTAAGCGACGGGCAGCATCATTAGGGCGATAGCCGCGCGAGGTGGCTTCATCTTCAATCCTTTTGCGCGTGGCTTCCGCCACATCATCATAGCCATTTAGCGCACGACTCACGGTAGTAACAGAGAGGCCGAGGGCCGCAGCAATGGCTTTTAGCGACATGATGAGATGTTCCACCGATCAATTTTTGATCACGCTAGCATAAAGTATTTTTCGGCTCTATCGGTTGACGATTATTGAGCGTTTTCTTACACAAAAAGCGCTAAATACCGCGCAAAAAAGCGCACAAACGCCGATCTGCAGTAGCAGACCGGCGACAGAATTAGCCCAGCGGACTGAGCGTAATCTCGACACGACGGTTTTGTGCTTTACCGGCTTCTGTGCTGTTGCTGGCAACTGGATTATCCGGGCCCATGCCTTGCGTACGCAGACGGTTCTGCGCCACACCTTGCAGAATCAGACCGCTGGCCACGCTTTCCGCACGCTGCTGTGACAATTTCATATTCAGCGCACGTGTGCCGGTGCTGTCGGTGAAGCCCACCACATTCACGGCGGTTTTTGGATACTCTTTGAGGACCATCGCCACGCCCGTCAGGGTGTTGGCGCCTGCCGGTTTTAAGTTGCTGCTGTTCGAGTCAAAGGTCACGTTGTTCGGCATATTCAGCACGATATTATCGCCCTGGCGCGTTACGCTGACGCCAGTACCGCGCATTTTATCGCGCAGTTTCGCTTCCTGCACATCCATGTAATAACCAACACCGCCGCCCAGTGCGGCACCGGATGCGGCACCAATCAGTGCCCCTTTACCGCGATCTTTCTTCGAGGATGACAACACACCCACGCCCGCACCCAGCACGGCACCCAGGCCCGCGCCGATGCCCGATTTACCGGCCTGTGATTCGCCGGTATAAGGATTGGTGGTACAACCCGACAGCGCCACGCTGCCGCTCAGTAACAAGGCCAGCGCCAAAACACGCTTATTCATTGGAAATCCCTCACAAAGTCAAACGGGGAAAATGCCCCAAACGGGGCTATTATGCCGTTCAATAATGGGGAAATACGTGAGGCCCAGTCTTAAAATGTAAAGATTTGCGTTAAAGATTATCGGGATGGCAGAAACAGCTGGTTTGATGATCGTTGATCAAGCCACAGGCCTGCAAAAAAGAGTGGCAGGTTGTGGGGCCGACGAATTTAAAACCACGCTTCTTTAGCGCTTTAGATAGCGCAATGGCAGGCTCAGAGGTGGTAGGGGCCAGTTTATAATCCGCGAAACGGTGTAAAATCGGCTGGTTATCGACAAATGCCCAGATAAAGCCTGAAAAGTCTACGCCCTCAGCCTCCAGCGCCAGCATCGCACGCGCATTATTGATTATCGCTTCCAGTTTGCCGCGATGGCGAATCAGCCCGCTATCCTGCAGCAAACGTTGCATATCAGCCTCATCCATCCGGGCGACAGCATGGGGGTCAAACTCATGGAAGGCGCGGCGGTAGTTTTCACGTTTTTTCAGCACGGTGATCCAGGACAATCCAGCCTGTTGTCCCTCAAGGCAGATCATCTCAAATAAGGCACGCTTATCAGTTTGCGGTACGCCCCACTCGTTATCGTGGTACGCCAGATAGAGCGGATCCTGTGTTACCCAGCCACAACGTTGCATTGCATCACTCCCTTAGCATGAGGAAAAAGCTGTTAATCTCTTGACGTATCTCAGAATCGATTAATAGTTAATCAAAGGGTGCCGATAATATACCTGTCATTTTTCGTGGAGCAGTTGCGTTGGCTGCACGGCAGATGATGACAGGTATCCATAACCTTAAAACCCGATCCCTTTCTGGCTCGTCAGGAGTCTTTCATGTTGCAGAAAAGTCAGCGGACAGGCCAGCACATTCGCATGCTGGCTTTTGGCGGTGTGTGGCTGTTATTTACGGCCATGTCTGCCAATGCCTGGGGCCAGGCCAGCGGGGATAATGTGCCGGATTACAACGCGATACTGGCGGAAAAGATTTCCAGTAATCGCCTGATGTTGACAGAAAATAACGACATCAGCTTGATGGATGCCGTGCTGAATTCACCGGATGAGGGCGCAATGGTGCTGCACAGTGAAACGGCCAGCGTGGGTAATGCGCCTTTCGCTAATCGCTATTCAGCGGGCTGGCAAATGCCAATGAGCCAGACGGTCAGCACCGGACCGGTGGCGCAATTTGCCGTAGATGACTCCCATCTGAGTTGCCCGAAGTGCGAATTTGTTGATGGCAATAACGCCGGGCATGTGGCGTCACTGGGCTGGCGCGTTGATTCCACACTTGGCTGGATTTCACCCTGGGCACAGGTTAGCTATAGCCATCAATTGAACTACGATAGCCCGCTAGCCACGCGCGATCGTCCTGAAGAAATCAATCAGGAGAGCCGCTGGGTGGATGTGAGCGTGGGCGCGAATGTCCCGTTGGGGCAAAATCTGGCGGCCTTTGCTTCTTTCTCTCAGACCGGTGCGGTGATCAGCGGTGAACAGTTTATTTACAGCCTCGGCGTCAGCGCCAGCTTCTAATTCCTGCGCGATCCGTCGCATTAAAACAGGTACACTGGCCGCTTAGTGCCGAAGCTGTACGCTAAATACTTCAGGTTAGTCAACGTCAGGTTTCTTCATGTCAGTTAAAATCTTATCTTCAACGCTGGTGGGGCTGGATGGCTTTTGCCAGGATCCGCTTGCCGTGTTGCAGCAGGCCGATAACGGTGTGCTGGCGGTGTTGCACAACAATGCGCCGGCATTTTATGCCATTACGCCGCAGCGCCTGGCGCACTTGCTGGCGCTGGAAGCCGCCGCGCAGCAGCCGAATGATGTCACCCTGGATGACAGCCTGTTTCATACCGATGCCGCGCCGATCAGTACGCCGGTGGGGAAATTCGCCCTGTATCAGGGCTGGCAGCCCGATCAGGATTTTCAGCGCCAGGCCGCCATTTGGGGCATCGCACTCAGCGAGCCGGTGACGGCTGCCGAGTTGGCGACTTTTGTTGCTTACTGGCAGGCGGAAGGCCGACTGTTTCATCATGTGCAGTGGCAGCAGAAACTGGCGCGCAGCGTGCAGATGAACCGTGCGGCCAACGGCGGACAGCCGAAGCGTGACGTAACCCAGGTCAGCAATACCAATTACGATATTCCCGATGGATTCCGAGGTGAGTGATGAAAACGCCGAACGATCTTTTCAGTCGCCTGAAAAAATTTATGCCTGCGGATGTGCAACCGAAATTTAAAAACGGTAAAGAGCTGCTGGCGTGGAATCAGGAGCAGGGCCGTCTGCGATCTGAAGCCATCGTGCGGGAAAACCGCGCCATGAAAATGCAGCGCATCATGGGGCGTTCCGGTATCCGTGAACTGCATATGAACTGCTCGTTCGACAACTACCGCGTTGAGAACGATGGCCAGCGCAAGGCGCTGGCTTTGGCGCGGGAATATGCCGCCGGATTCGACAACAGCATCGCCAGTTTTGTGTTCTCTGGCCGTCCCGGCACCGGTAAAAACCATCTGGCGGCGGCCATTGGTAACGATCTCATCCTGCGTGGCAAAAGCGTGCTGATTGTGACTGTGGCCGATTTGATGTCGAGCATGAAAGGCACCTTCAGTGGCGGCAGTGATATTACTGAAGAGCGTCTGCTGCAGGATCTCAGCCATGTGGATCTGCTGGTGATCGATGAGATCGGCATGCAGAGTGAGTCACGCTATGAAAAAGTGATCATTAACCAGATTGTTGATCGTCGTTCTTCTTCAAAACGGCCCACCGGCATGCTGTCCAATCTTGATCCTGCTGGGATGAACGGATTGCTGGGCGAACGCGTGATGGACCGTATGCGCCTTGGCACCAGTTTGTGGGTACGTTTCGACTGGGAAAGCTACCGTAGCCGCGTGCGCGGCGATGAGTATTGATTAGGTAAGCGCGCAATGAAAGCAGCCGGTAAAGGTCCCGCGTTACTGCGACTCAACAATCTTAAGCGGGTGATGACGCAACTGCGTACCACCCGCATCACCTCTCGCCAGGATCTGGCACTCGCGCTTCAGCTCAGCAAAAACACCGTTTCCCTGATTGTCGATGATTTATTGGCGCAAGGGCTGATCAATGAGCTCGGTCCGGTGAGCGTGGCTGCCGCCGGGCGGCCAAAAATCGAGATAGAGCTGCGCGCAGAAAAGCTGAAAAATGCTGGCATCATGGTGGAGCGCAACGCCATTCACTGGCGGGTCTGCGACTATTACTCTCAGGTGATTGCCGAACAGACCTGGCACTCCAACACGGCCGACCCTGCGCTGCTGCTGCAGGAGTTGGCGGAAGTGTGCCAGACACTGCACGCTGCTCATCCCGAGCTATTGGGCATCGCCGTGGGTTTCCCCGGCATCATCGATCCCCAGCGTGGTTGGGTGCACTTTTCTGCCCACCTTGACTGGCAGGATGTTGATGTACTCACACCGCTGAGCTGTGCCACCACTTTGCCGCTGCGCATTATGCACAACGTGAAAGCGGCGGCGCTGCTCTCGGTGCAGCAGCTTGACCTGGATAAATCACAAAGCCATTTCTACCTGCGCATTGGCGAAGGTGTCGGCGGCGCATTGGTTGAGCAAGGGGAAGTGTTTGTCGGCGGCAGCTGGACCGCCGGTGAGATTGGGCACATGCAGGTGCAGCCACAAGGTCTGCGCTGTAGCTGTGGTCGGTTAGGCTGTCTGGAAACGCTGGTCAGCCATCCGGCGATCCAGCAGCAGTTGGGACAACGTAAAACCGGTTTGCGCTGGCAAAACGCGGCGAGTGAACCGCAGATCGTTGATGAGGTGATGGCGTTAACCGGTCATCATGTGGGACACGCACTCAGTCATGTGATGCAGTTGGTGAATCCGGCCAGTATTATTATTGATGGGCCGTGGAATGCGCATCCTGCTTTTGTGCAGGCGGTGCAGCAAGCGGCACAGAATGGCACATTGGCATTTACCTTTAGCCATACTCAGCTGCATTTCCTGCCGCAGCGTATTGATCCCGCCAACGGTTTGGCGCTGGCGGTGATCGAGCAGTATGAGCGCGCGGTGAATTAATTGGATTGCGCAATCAATGCCGTGGGATATCAAACGACTCGCTGGCCTTGCTGGTGGTGGTGCTCTGCGGCAACTCCGCATCGACGTTAAACTTCTCCAGCACTAAGCCGTGGATTTTCTCCAGCGATACGCCGGCTGTTTCTGGCAGATAGCGGAAGGTGAAGAAGTACATACCCAGCGAGAAAATCGCGAACAGCAGCAGCGGGAAGCCGCCGTGGAACAGATCCAGTAACATCGGGCTGCTGTTCATAATTGGGAAGGTGCTGCTGATGACAAAGTTCGCCAGCGACATCGCACAGATGGAAATTCCCACGCAAATCGAACGAATCTCCGTCGGGAAGATTTCGCCCAGCACCGTCCAGACAATCTGACCCCAGGTCATGCCAAAGAAAATCATATATGCGAACAGACCCACCACCGCCAGTAAACCCGGCAGATGATAGAAGAAGGCGATAAACGAGTAAGCAAGGCAGACACAAGAGGTGATCGCGCCCAGCAACAGCAGTTTACGACGACCTATCTTATCAATCAGCATCATGCCTGCCAGCACGCCAATGAACTGACAAATCGACAGCCAGAAGGTTTGCAGCAGGGCCGAATCAGTACTGCCCGCAACGTTTTTCAGCAGCGTTGGACCAAAATACTGAATCACGTTGATGCCGCTGATCTGGTTACCCACGGCCAGACCAATACCGATCACCAGTAATGGGATGGTGGTTTTATCCAGACGCAGGCGCGCTTTATGCTGCTGCGCGGTCTTCTCAGAGAAGGAGTGTTTAATTTCATTGAACACGCTTTCGGCATGTTCGCGGTTGGAGATTTTGGTCAGGGTATCCAGTGCTTCATTGTATTTTCCCTTCAGCACGTTCCAGCGTGGTGACTCTGGAATAAAAGCGATGAAGAAAATAAACAGCGCACAAGGCACCAATGCGGTGGCCAGGATGTAACGCCAGCCCATGGCTATCATCGCTTCTGGCAGCATGGACTTGGTGATGAAGTAGTTCGTCAGCAACACTACCGACTGGCCGCCCACACAGCACACTGCATAGAGCGCGGTGGTGCGGCCACGAAATTTCGACGGTGACAGTTCAGCCAGATAGATGGGGGAGATCACCGAAGCCAGACCAATGGCTAATCCACCAATCATTCGGAACAGCACGAACACGGTGAAGTTGTGTGCGATGGCGGTGCCGATCACCGAAACGGTAAACAGTAATGCGGTGATAGCGAGGGACTTTTTACGGCCTAATTTATCGCTCAGGCGCGGGGCAATAAAACAACCCACTAAACTGCCGAGCAGAATATTCGAAACGGCCCAACCGGTCTCTGCGGGCGTCAGCTGGAAGTATTCGCTTAATGGTTCAATTGCACCGGAGATGATAGAAGAGTCATAACCCATTAACAGTCCGCCAAATGCCGCGACGGTACAGCAAAGGATGACGTACTTCATGTTGTAGCGTTTTTGCCTGGTATCCATTGTTATAGCCCCTTGTCTCTACAGCCTGAACGTTACGTGTTCAGAAAGAGGAGTGGTGTAGGTTATCGATGTTCAGCGTTATTCACTCGAGGTAATCATCATGGAATATATGTTCTAAATGATGGTTTTTGGATCATTTTTTCCGGAAAGTGTGAAGGAGGTTGCGAAAATTGCTGTTGGTCGTGATCTCGTCAGGGCCATAAATGGCTGAAATGATGGGTTTCTTATCAAATCGCTATAAAACAACATTGCATTTTTTGTTTTCTATTGAAAATGTCTGAAATTTTCATTCTGCAATTTCACGATAATTTTTCCTCATCATTGATACTGTGTGTTCGTTTCATTTTTTGGCGGGCAACGGGCATAATACGTTGATTGACAGGCCATCTTTGCGGACGTCGCAATGAAAACGCAGCGCATCACTCTGGACGATATTGCTACCCTGGCGGGCGTCACCAAAATGACGGTTAGCCGCTATTTACGCACGCCGGAAAAGGTCAAAACGGAAACGGCGGAGAAAATCGCTGGCGTGATTGCCGAAATCGGCTACATCCCCGATCCTGAAAACGCCGCCGTGGCGAACCAAAGCCAGCCGCGCATCGGTGTATTGATCCCTTCATTTAATAACCAAATCTTTGCCGATTTGCTGGCAGGCATTGAGTCCGTGACCAGTGCGCACGGTTATCAGACGCTGGTGGTCAACTATGACTACAACGCCCAGCGCGAAGAAGAGCAGATTGCTACCGTGCTGGCGTTCAATATTAAAGGGCTGATTCTGACGGAATCGGTGCACACCGTCCGCGCTGAGAAATACCTCAATGCCGCCAACATACCTGTGGCAGAAGTGATGGGCCTTACCGAGGCAAACGGGCGCATTAACGTGGGGTTTGATAACTATCGCGCAGGCTATGATATGACATCCATGTTGCTGGCCAGCGGCAAGCAGCGCGTCATCTACTTTGGTTCGATGTCCGATCGCCGTGATGAGCAGCGCTATGCGGGTTATCGTGATGCGGTAGAAGCGGCAGGTTTTCCGGCAGGGCGTATTGTGCCGAACAAGGTCTCTTCAGTATCGATTGGTACCGGCATGATGACGCTGGCGCGCCAGCTCTATCCGGAGATGGATGCCATTCTGTGTACCAATGATGATTTGGCGGTTGGGGTATTGCAGGAGTGCCAGGCCGCAGGTATTGCGGTCCCTCAGGCCATGGCGATTGCCGGTTTCCACGGACTTGATATCGGTCAGGCGACCACGCCACGCTTAGCCAGCGTGATCACCCCACGATTTGAGATGGGGAAAGTGGCGACCGAGATCGTGTTGAAAAAGATCAATCAGCAACCCACCATCGAACAGGTCAACCTGCATTACCGGCTTTCCATGGGTGCGACCATCTGAGATGAAACCGGTGCGCATTCAGGTGCAAACCGGGCACATAGGTAACACTTTAGACCGGGCACATGGGTAACAGTTATAAATTGGTATAGCAGAGGAGACTCACTATGCCCTGGACTGAGACTGTTACCATGCAACGCCTTCATTTCATCCTCGCCTGTCAGGCAGGCGAGAAATCCATGACCGAGCTTTGCCACCTTCACGGCATTAGTCGAAAAACCGGCTATAAATGGCTTAAGCGATTTAATGCTGAAGAGCTCTCCTCTGTTGAAAATCGCTCCCGTGCCCGTCTCACGCAGCCAGAAAAAATCCCTCCGGATATCGCCGGACAACTCGTCCTCTTTCGCCAGCAGCATCCCGACTGGGGGCCTAAAAAAATTCGCCACTGGTTCCTCAATAACAACGCTGACTTCATCGTTCCCGCGGCCAGCACGATAGGGGACCTTTTGAAAGAAGAAGGGCTGGTTTCTCCACGGATAAGGCGCAAGCGTACGCCGGGAAATCTGAACGAACTCACCGATGCGAACAGGAATAATCACGTCTGGAGCGCTGACTTTAAGGGCCGCTTTCGCCTGAAAGACGGCAGCTGGTGCCGCCCGTTCACCCTCACCGACAACCACAGCCGCTACCTCCTGTGCTGTGAGCCCGGCACGTCAGAGACCACGACATTCGTGCGTGGCTGTATGGAAGCCGCCTTCCGCGAAGGTGGACTCCCCGACATTATCCGCACCGATAACGGCTCTCCCTTCGTCGCGCCGGGCATCCTGGCGCTGACACAGTGGAGCGTGTGGCTGATGAAGTTGGGTATTAAAACAGAAAGAACCACGCCGGGATGTCCGGGGCAAAATGCCCGTCACGAGCGCATGCATCTCTCGATGAAGACCGCGATGAGCCACCATGATGTGTTTGGCTCGCTGTCGGAACAACGGGTGTGGTGTAACGGATGGCGTAATGAGTTCAATCGGGAGAAGCCGCATGAGGCTCATGGACAGGTACCGCCCGCAAAAATATGGGTGCCCTCACCGCGAAGTTGGGATGGAAAAGTGCCTGAGGTGAACTATCCGGAGGGGGCAAAGCTATATAAAGTCGGAGAAAAAGGTGACCTGAGCCTGAACGGGCGCACGTTCCTGAGTTCGGCATTACGGGGTGAGTACGTGAGGTTCCTGGAAGTGGATGACGGAGTTGACGTCATCCTCTTCGACAGGGTGATACTGGCGTATTATGACCGGGCAGAAAAAAGTATTATTCGAATCGACTGAGCACAAAAGTGTTACCTATGTGCCCGGTCTGATCTGTTACCCATGTGCCCGGTTGTACCTTCATGCGCACCAGCAAATTTTAACCAATCGCGCCCAGCGAATCTTCGTTACTCTGCTTCTTCGGCAACAGGAACAGTGTGGCGACAATATCCAGCAGATAAATCAGCGCCAGCAGCGTGATGGCCGCAGTAAACGAGATTTTTGCCGCCAGCAAGCCGATGACTAACGGGCCAAAGCCACCCACACCACGTCCCAGATTGAACAAAACGTTCTGCGCGGTGGCGCGTGCCTGTGGCGGGAAGGTGTCAGAGATCAGGGCACCGTAGCCGCCAATCATGCCATTCACAAACATCCCCATAATGGCCCCGGTAAACAGCATCACCGTAGGGTCACGCAGTTGCGCATACACCACCACCATGGCCACCGCACCAAACTGATACAGCAGGAAAATTTTCCAGCGCGCAAAACGATCGGCCAGCACGCCAAACAGCCAGATACCAAAGGTCATGCCGACCACGGTGACAGCTGTCCAGAGACCCGATTTGGTCAGACTGAAGCCAAAGCTGGATGACAGATAGCTTGGCATCCAAATCATCAAGCCGTAATAACCAAAGTTTTGCACCGAGCAGAGAATAAAGATGCCGAGGCTGGCTTTACTGGTGGCGCGATCGGCAAACAGCAGTTTGATGCGCGCGGCAAACGACAGCAGTGGGGTTTTCTCTACGTGTTGAGTAAAGCCCTCAGGCTCGCCCATACTGCGACGAATCACAAATGACACCAGTGCAGGCAGCAAACCCACCAGGAACATGCCGCGCCAGCCAATCACGCTCAACAGCGGCGGAGTGATAAACGCCGCCAGCAACACGCCGAGCTGCCAGCCAATGCCCACCCAGGCGGAGGCGCGATTGCGCTTCTCTTTCGGCCAGGCTTCGGCAATCAAAGCCATGCCGATACCAAACTCACCGCCCAAGCCCACGCCCGCCAGCGTGCGGTAAGCCAGTAAATCCCAGTACCCCTGTGCCACCGCACACAGCCCGGTAAACACGGAGAACATCAGAATCGTGACGGTGAGGATGCGAATGCGGCCATAGCGATCGCTGAGGTGGCCAAACACAATGCCGCCTATCACCGCACCAATCAGTGTCCAGGTGACCAGCGAACCGGCCTGAGAAGGATCGAGCGCCAGCGAGACGCTGATCGCCGGTAACATAAAGCCCAGAATAAGCAGATCAAATCCGTCCATCGCGTAGCCACTGATGGCGGCCAGCATCGCTTTAGCCGGTGTGACGGCATTTTTTTTTGGTTTTGCGGAAGACATGTAACAGCACCTGGCAGAAAAAAGTGCGCCAAGTATAAAGAGAGGAAATCGCGGAGACCAATCAGAAATGAAGATAGCTGCCTGTGTGCCACAGTGGCAACAGGCAGCCGAAACGGCAATTAAGAGGGTTTGTTGCTGCCGTCGTCGCCTGACAGCAGTTCATCCAGCTTGTCGCCGCCCACGTGACGGAAATCCTGACCTTTCACGAAATAGAAGATAATTTCGCAGATATTCTGGCAGCGGTCGCCGATACGCTCAATCGCACGGGCGCAGAACAGGGCAGTCAGTACGCTGGGGATGGTGCGTGGATCTTCCATCATGTAGGTCATCAGCTGGCGCACGATGCCTTCATACTCTTTATCCACTTTCTTGTCTTCGCGGTAGATCTTAATGGCTTCATTCAGATCCATACGCGCAAACGCATCCAGCACGTCGTGCAGCATTTGCACGGTGTGGCGGCCCAGAGACTCCAGGCTGACCAGCAACGGCAGGTGCTGCTGGCTGAACTTCTCCAGCGCCGTGCGGCTGATTTTTTCAGCCACGTCACCAATACGCTCCAGCTCAGAGATGGTCTTGATGATCGCCATCACCAGGCGCAAATCGCTGGCGGTAGGCTGGCGTTTGGCGATGATGCGCACGCAGGCTTCATCAATCTCCACTTCCATCATGTTGACCTTCTGGTCACCGTCGATCACGCGACGTGCCAGCTCGCCATCCTGATTGTGCATCGCGGTAATGGCATCGGTGAGCTGCTGCTCCACCATGCCACCCATGATCATCACCTGAGTGCGAATGTGTTCCAGCTCCGCGTTGAACTGACCGGAGATGTGTTTGTTCAGATTCAAATTGTCCATGTGCGTCTCCTGAATCAGCCGTAACGACCGGTGATGTAATCTTCGGTCTGCTTCTGTGCGGGCTTGGTAAACAGTGTATCGGTGTCGCTGAACTCAATCAGTTCGCCCAGATACATGAAAGCGGTATGGTCAGAACAACGCGCGGCTTGCTGCATGTTGTGCGTCACGATCACCACAGTGTAATCCTGCTTCAGCTCAGTGATCAGCTCTTCAATACGACCGGTAGAGATCGGGTCGAGTGCCGAGCATGGCTCATCCAGCAACAGCACTTCCGGGCGAATCGCGATGCCGCGTGCAATACACAGACGCTGCTGCTGGCCGCCGGAGAGACTGTAACCGCTCTGATGCAGCTTGTCTTTGGTTTCATTCCACAGCGCGGCTTTGGTCAGCGCCCACTGCACGCGTTCGTCCATATCGGCACGTGACAGTTTTTCAAACAGACGCACACCGAAGGCGATGTTGTCATAAATCGACATCGGGAACGGTGTTGGCTTCTGGAACACCATGCCCACGCGTGCGCGCAGCAGGGCGATGTCCTGACTGGAGGCCAGAATGTTGTCGCCATCCAACAGAATGTCACCTTCCGCACGCTGCTCAGGATAGAGCGAGTACATCTTGTTGAAGGTGCGCAGCAGGGTGGATTTACCACAGCCTGACGGTCCGATGAAGGCGGTGACCTGGTTCTTCGCGATATCCAGGTTAATGTTCTTCAGAGCGTGAAACTTACCGTAATAGAAGTTCAGATTGCGAACCTGAATTTTACCGGCAGAAGTCGTTGCCATACTCATTGCTCATCTCTCTTGTGCAGCGCCGCCGAAGCCGCGCCGGGGAATTAATGTTTGCCCTTGGCGAAAACAACACGCGCGACAATGTTCAGCAGCAGCACGCACAGGGTGATAATCAACACACCCGCCCACGCCAGACTTTGCCATTCGGCAAACGGGCTCATGGCGAATTTGAAGATGGTCACCGGCAAGTTCGCGATGGGCTGCATCATGTCGGTGCTCCAGAACTGGTTCGACAGCGCGGTAAACAGCAGCGGTGCCGTTTCACCCGCAATACGCGCGACGGCCAGCAGGACACCGGTAATGATGCCGGATACCGAGGCTTTCAGCGTGATGGCGGAAATCATCTTCCACTTTGGCGTACCCAGCGCATAAGCCGCTTCACGCATGCTGTCTGGCACCAGACGCAGCATGTTTTCTGACGTACGGATAACGATTGGAATCTGCAAAAGTGCCAGTGCCACTACGCCCGCCCAGCCAGAGAAGTGCTGCATCTGCGCAACCACGATGGTGTAAACGAACAAACCGACCACAATCGAGGGCGCTGACAACAGGATGTCGTTGATGAAGCGAATCACTTCCGCTAACCAGTGCTTGCGGCCATATTCAGCCAGATAGATGCCTGCCATGATCCCCAGCGGCGTACCAATCACCGTTGACCACAGAATCAGTAATCCACTGCCGGCCAGGGCGTTGGCTAAACCACCGCCTGCGGTGTTCGGTGGCGGCGTTGATTCTGTAAATAACGACCAGCTCAGGCCATCAATACCTTTGGTGACGGTAGTGAACAAAATCCAAATCAGCCAGAACAGGCCGAAGGCCATGGTCAGCATGGATAACGTCAGGGCAACTTTATTCTTGGCGCTGCGTCGCGCCTGCATTTTACGACGCGACGCTTCCAGCTCAGCACGTGCGTGCATTTCGATAGCGGTCATGAACGGGCTCCTTCACTCTTCGCCAGACGCAGGATCATCAGTTTGGAGATCGCCAGCACGATAAAGGTAATCACGAACAGGATCAGACCCAGTTCCATCAGTGCCGCTACGTGAACGCCCGATTCGGCTTCTGCAAACTCGTTCGCCAGCGCGGAGGTAATACTGTTGCCCGGCATAAACAGCGAGGCGCTGTCGAGCTGGTAAGTGTTACCGATGATAAAGGTTACGGCCATGGTTTCACCCAGTGCACGACCTAAGCCAAGCATCACACCACCGATGACCCCGTTTTTGGTGAACGGCAGCACGATGCGCCAGATCACTTCCCACGTAGTGCAACCAATGCCGTAGGCGGACTCTTTCATCATCACCGGCGTCTGCTCAAACACATCACGCATCACCGATGCAATGTACGGAATGATCATGATGGCGAGGATCACGCCGGCGGCCAGGATACCGATACCGAATGCCGGGCCTGAGAACAGGGCACCCACAAACGGAATGTTCGACATGATGTTGCCGACCGGTGTCTGGAAGTACTCAGCGAACAGCGGGGCGAAGATAAACAGGCCCCACATGCCGTAAACGATACTGGGGATCGCGGCCAGCAGCTCAATTGCCGTGCCCAGCGGGCGACGTAACCAGTTGGGCGCCAGTTCCGTCAGGAACAGCGCAATACCGAAGCTCACCGGCACAGCGATGATCAGGGCAATAAGTGAGGTGACGAGGGTGCCGTAAATCGGTACCAGCGCACCAAATTGTTCATTTGGCGCATCCCAGGTTTTGGTCCATAAGAAGGAAAAACCAAATTTCTGGATGCTTGGCCAAGAGGAGAAAATCAGGGAGACGATAATGCCACCCATCAACAACAACACGATAAGCGCGGAAAGTTTCACCAGCGCGCCAAAAATCATGTCACCTTGTTTACCTGGGGCTTTGAACGTCGGCTTAGTGGCAGCCATAAGTTTCTCGGTTCTCAGAGGAAGTTCAGGGCGGCATTTTATGCCGCCCATCGGGGTGGGTCAGCCAGGTGGGCTGACCGGGTCATTCGCTTACTTGTAAATCGCTTTGCCGGCGCTGTCTTTGATGTTCGCTTTCCAGGCAGTACGAATCTGGTTAGCCACGCTTTCTGGCAGTGCAGCGTAGTCCAGTGAGGTTGCAGTTTTGCTGCCGCCTTTGTAAGCCCAGTCGAAGAACTTCAGCACTTCAGCACCCTTCTCAGCATTCGCCTGATCTTTGTAAATCAGGATGAATGTGGTTGAGGTGATCGGCCATGCGTCGTTGCCTTTCTGGAAGGTCAGGTCTTGAGCGAAAGATTCGCTCCAGTTTGCGCCTTTCGCTGCATTCGCAAAGCTGGCTTCGCTTGGTGCAACTGATTTGCCGTCTGCATCAACCAGTTTGGTATAAGTCAGGTTGTTCTGCTTAGCATACGCATATTCTACGTAGCCAATTGAACCCGGCAGGCGCTGTACGAAGGCTGCAACGCCATCGTTACCTTTACCGCCCAGACCGGTTGGCCAGTTAACGGTGTTGCCTTTACCAATTTTGCTGTTCCAGTCTGAGTTAACTTTAGACAGGTAGCTGGTGAACACGAAAGAAGTACCTGAACCATCAGCACGGCGAACCACGTTGATGTTGGTGTCTGGCAGTTTCACACCTGGGTTCAGTTTAGTGATCGCCGGGTCGTTCCACTTTTTGATGTTACCCAGGTAGATGTCACCCACAGTTTTGCCGTCGAGGGTCAATTCACCTGATTTCACACCTGGGATGTTAACGGCCAGCACCACACCACCGATAACGGTAGGGAACTGGAACAGACCATTTTTTTCCAGATCGGCATCAGCCATCGGCGCATCAGACGCACCGAAATCAACGGTTTTAGCGATGATCTGCTTCACGCCGCCTGAAGAACCAATACCCTGATAGTTGATTTTGCTACCGGTGGCTTGCTGGTATTCTGCTGCCCACTTGGCATAAACCGGTGCCGGGAATGTACCGCCAGCGCCAGTCAGATCGGTGGCTGCAAAAGCAGATACCGCGCTTACTGCGAAGGTGGCGGCGAGGATTCGGGCTACGGATGTACGCATCAGTGTCATGTTCCCTCCAGGGGATTTAAAAAAAATCAGGCTCAATGCCATTTTAGTTGGAGTCAGTGATTGCTGCTGGAGGGAAAATAGGACAGTTTGATGACAGTGAAATGTACGAAATATGACAGTTATATGACATCGTTTAAAAAGCAAGCGGGCCCATTGCAGACCCGCTCTTTTTACTGATTATTCAACGGTAACCGATTTCGCCAGGTTACGCGGCTGGTCAACGTCGGTGCCTTTGATCAGCGCAACATGATATGAAAGCAGCTGCAAAGGAACGGTATAGAAGATCGGTGCAATCACTTCTTCAACGTGCGGCAGAGAGATAATTTTCATGCCATCACTGTCCGTAAAGCCGGCATCCTGATCGGCAAACACATACAGCAGACCGCCGCGTGCGCGTACCTCTTCAATGTTGGATTTCAGCTTCTCCAGCAGCTCGTTATTCGGTGCAACGACGATCACCGGCATATCGGCATCAATCAGCGCCAGCGGGCCGTGTTTCAGCTCTCCGGCCGCGTAGGCTTCAGCATGAATATAGGAGATCTCTTTCAGCTTCAGCGCGCCTTCCATGGCGATTGGGTACTGATCGCCACGGCCAAGGAACAGCGCGTGATGCTTGTCGGAGAATCCTTCAGCCAGGCTCTCAATCACCTTATCCTGTGCCAGCATCTGCTCGATACGGCTCGGCAATGCCTGCAGCGCATGCACAATCTCATGCTCGGTTTCCGGCTTCATGCCGTGCAGTCGGCCAAGTTTCGCCACCAGCATCAGCAACACCACCAGCTGCGTGGTAAATGCTTTGGTCGAGGCGACACCGATTTCAGTACCGGCTTTGGTCATCAGCGCCAGATCCGATTCACGCACCAGTGAAGAACCGGCAACGTTACAGATAGCCAGCGAGCCAAGATAACCCAACTCTTTCGACAGGCGCAGGGCAGCCAGCGTGTCAGCCGTCTCACCCGATTGCGACAGGGTGATCAGCAGGCTGTTTTTACGCACGGCGGATTTGCGGTAGCGGAATTCAGAGGCGATCTCTACATCGCAAGGGATGTTGGCCAGCGACTCGAACCAGTAACGTGACACCATCCCGGAGTTATATGAGGTGCCGCAGGCGATAATCTGGATGTGCTCAACCTGGCTCAGCAACGCTTCGGCATTGGCACCCAGTTCGCTGAGATCGATTTGCCCGTGATTAAAACGACCGGTGATGGTGTTTTTAATCGCGTTTGGCTGCTCGTAGATCTCTTTCTGCATGTAGTGGCGATAGGCGCCTTTATCACCGGCATCGTACTGCGCAGTGGATTCGATTTCCGCGCGCTTCGCGGGTTTACCATCACGATCGATAATGGTGACTTCGCGGCGGGTAATCTCGGCGATATCGCCCTCTTCCAGATACATAAAGCGGCGGGTCACCGGCAGCAGGGCCAGCTGATCGGAGGCGATAAAGTTTTCACCCACGCCGCGGCCAATCACCAGCGGGCTGCCGGAACGGGCGGCCACCAGCACAGAGGGATCGCGGCTGTCCATGATCACCATGCCATAGGCACCGCGCAGTTGCGGAATAACGCGCAACACCACTTCGCGCAATGTGCCGCCCTGCTTCTGCTCCCAGTGCACCAGATGCGCGACCACTTCGGTATCGGTTTCTGAAGCGAAGCTGTAACCACGTTCGATCATCTGGGCGCGCAGTGGCTCATGGTTCTCAATGATGCCGTTATGCACAATGATGATGTGCTCAGAGATATGCGGATGCGCATTGGCTTCTGACGGCTCGCCGTGTGTTGCCCAACGCGTGTGCGCGATACCGGTACCGCCAATCAGCGGTTGCTGTTCAGCCGCTTCTGCCAGATTCGCCACTTTACCCAGACGACGCAGACGCGTCATGTGGCCCTGACGGTCAACCACTGCCAGACCAGCAGAGTCATAACCGCGATATTCAAGACGACGCAGACCTTCCAGCAGAATTTCTGCGATGTCACGCTGCGCTACTGCACCAACAATTCCACACATAATAATTTCCTGACTTCATGGCTTTCGGCCATTGCGTTGTCTTTTTGACCTGATTTTCCCCGAGCCTTGTAGAGAGTGGGGGATCTACCCTTCATACTTCAAATTTCAGGTGCGTTGGCTACGTGCATTCACCTCAGTCACTTACTTCAGTAAGCTCCTGAGGATTCATGCACTTGCCGCCTTCCTGAAACTCGAATTATTTCGGGTAGCTTTTTCTCACAAGCTGATCTTTGCCAGCCCTTAAAATTTATTTCTTCTTAACCGGACGCTGCCAGCCAGACTTCTGATTTTGTTCTTTACGGTTATAGACCAGATCGTCAGCCAACACGTCTTTCATGACCGTGGTGCCTGCTGCAATAGTGGCACCCGCCGCGACCGTAACCGGCGCGACCAGTTGTGTATCGGAGCCAACAAACACGTTATCACCGATAATAGTTTTCGATTTATTGGCGCCATCGTAGTTACAGGTAATGGTGCCTGCACCGATGTTCACGCCCGCGCCAATCTCCGCGTCCCCGAGATAAGAAAGATGACCGGCTTTAGATCCTTTGCCCAGGGTGGCTTTTTTCATCTCAACGAAATTGCCGACGTGTGCCTCTTCCGCCAACTCACTGCCGGGACGCAGACGCGCAAAGGGTCCAACCGTACAAGCGGCGGCCAGCGTGGCATCTTCAATAACGGAATAGGGGCTGATTTCGCAGTCATCAGCGAGCGTGCTGTTTTTGATGATGCACCCAGCGCCTATCTTGACGCGGTTGCCCAGCGTGACACGGCCATCAATGATGACGTTGGTATCGATCTCCACATCACGACCATGTTGCAGAGTGCCGCGCAGATCGAAACGAGCTGGATCGCGCAGCATCACGCCCGCCAGCAGCAGTTTTTCTGCCTGCTCGCTTTGGTAGGCGCGTTCCAGCGTCGCCAGTTGCAGGCGGTTGTTCACGCCATCGGTTTCACTGATACGAGCCGGATGGACGGCATTGATCACGCGACCTTCATGGTGCGCCATCGCAATGATATCGGTGATGTAGAATTCACCCTGCGCATTATTGTTATCGAGCTTGGCCAACCAGCGCTTGAGATCCCCGCCATTGGCAATCAGGATGCCGGTGTTGATCTCAGGGATTTTAAGCTGCTCGGCTGAGGCATCTTTCTGCTCGATAATTCCGGTGACGGTGCCGTTTTCACGCACGATGCGGCCATAGCCGGTTGGATTATCCAGCACCACCGTCAGCAGACCAATGCCGCCTTCCGGCTTAGCCTCGCGCAGGCGCTGCAATGTCGGCTGGGAGATCAGCGGCACATCGCCATACAGCATCAGGATATCTTCGTCATCGGCAAAGAACGGTGCCGCCTGCTGCATCGCATGGCCCGTACCGAGTTGCTCTGCCTGCAGTACCCAGTTCAGGCTGTTGTGTGCCAGCTTCTCTTGTAGCAGATCGCCACCGTGGCCATAGACCAGATGCACATGCTGAGCGCCAAGGCCGGTTGCTGCATCGATCACGTGCTGAACCATCGGTTTACCTGCCAGGGTATGCAACACTTTTGGCAGATCGGAATACATTCGGGTGCCTTTGCCAGCGGCCAGGATCACCACACTCATTGCGCTTGTAGACATAACTATCCAGACTCAATTTATCTTTCGAAAGTGTAAGGTTTACCTCTGAGATTACTACATTTTTCTCGGGGCGAAATTAGCGGATAAAGATGAAAGGGGCGAGACCGTGCGGGTGGCCGCCATAAAGGGCAATCCGGCAACGCTGTTACACGACTTTAGTGGGGTTAAATGCCCGAGCCGAAACTTACTCAGTGCAATTTGTCGTGCGGCGCAGCGGGCAAAAAAAATGCCAGCCCAATGGGCCGGCATTTCGTGACGCATAAAGCCTGATTACATCGCTTTTTTGGTCAGCTCGATGACACGCAGTTTTGCGATAGCTTTCGCCAGTTCCGCAGAAGCCTGAGCATAGTCCACGTCGCCGTGGCTGCTGTTCATGTGCTCTTCTGCTTTACGTTTCGCTTCCAGCGCGCGCGCTTCGTCAAGGTCTTCACCGCGAATCGCAGTGTCGGCCAGAACGGTCGTGCTACCCGGCTGTACTTCCAGCACGCCGCCAGAGAGGTAGATATACTCCTCTTCGCCGTGCTGTTTCACGATGCGAATCATACCAGGCTTGATGGCTGTCAGCAGCGGGGCGTGGCCAGGGTAAATACCCAGCTCACCTTCGCTACCTGACACCTGGATACGCTCTACCAGACCGGAGAACATTTGCTGCTCCGCGCTGACAACGTCCAGATGATAAGTCATAGCCATACTCTTCCTCCTGGGAAACCGTTATTACAGTTTCTTCGCTTTTTCTACAGCTTCGTCGATAGCGCCGACCATATAGAACGCCTGCTCTGGCAGGTGGTCGAATTCGCCTTCCATGATGCCTTTGAAGCCACGGATAGTGTCTTTCAGGGTCACGTACTTACCTGGAGAACCGGTGAAGACTTCAGCAACGAAGAACGGCTGAGACAGGAAGCGCTGAATCTTACGCGCACGTGCCACCAACAGTTTGTCTTCTTCAGACAGCTCGTCCATACCCAGGATGGCGATGATGTCTTTCAGTTCCTGGTAACGCTGCAGCAGAGACTGCACGCCACGCGCAACATCATAGTGCTCCTGACCCACGATCAGTGGATCCAGCTGACGGCTGGTTGAATCCAGCGGGTCAACGGCTGGGTAGATACCCAGAGAGGCGATCTGACGGCTCAGCGTAACGGTTGAGTCCAGGTGAGCAAAGGTGGTTGCTGGTGACGGGTCAGTCAAGTCATCCGCAGGAACGTAAACGGCCTGTACAGAGGTGATTGAACCGGTCTTAGTGGAGGTAATACGCTCCTGCAACACACCCATCTCTTCTGCCAGCGTTGGCTGGTAGCCTACCGCAGATGGCATACGACCCAGCAGTGCTGATACTTCAGTACCGGCCAGGGTGTAACGATAGATGTTGTCGATGAACAGCAGAACGTCACGGCCTTCATCACGGAATTTTTCCGCCATGGTCAAGCCGGTCAGTGCTACGCGCAGACGGTTACCCGGCGGCTCGTTCATCTGGCCATACACCAGCGCTACTTTATCGATAACGTTGGAGTCGGTCATTTCGTGGTAGAAGTCGTTACCCTCACGAGTACGCTCACCCACACCAGCAAATACCGAATAACCTGAGTGCTCAGCCGCGATGTTACGGATCAGCTCCATCATGTTTACGGTTTTACCTACACCCGCACCACCGAACAGACCGACTTTACCGCCCTTAGCGAACGGACACATCAGGTCGATAACCTTGATGCCGGTTTCCAGCAGCTCTTGCGAGTTAGACTGATCTTCATAAGAAGGCGCAGCACGGTGAATAGAGGAAACCTCTACAGTGGTGCCGTCTTCATTCTGCAGGTCGCCTTTCATGTCGATTGGTTCACCCAATACGTTCATGATACGGCCGAGGGTTGCTTTACCAACCGGTACCTGGATCGGTTTTTTCAGGTCGGTTACTTGCAGGCCGCGCTTCAGGCCATCAGAAGTACCCATGGCGATGGTACGCACCACGCCACCACCCAGCTGCTGCTGAACTTCCAGCACCAGACGAGCGTCACCATTTTGAACCTCAAGAGCGCTATATACCTGCGGTACTGCGTCCTGAGGGAATTCGACGTCAACTACGGCGCCGATAATCTGGACAATCTTTCCAGCTGCCATCTTGAATCCTCTACCTAATACGAGAATATCCGGCCGCGCTCGCGCGACAGGATATATGCCTGGTTAAACCGCGGAGGCTCCCGAGACGATCTCGGTAAGTTCCTGGGTGATGCTGGCCTGACGAGCTTTGTTGTAAACCAACTGCAGCTCTTTGATCAGGTTTCCGCCGTTATCGGTTGCAGCTTTCATTGCCACCATACGTGCGGCCTGCTCACTGGCCAGGTTTTCCACCACACCCTGATAAACCTGCGATTCGACATAACGGCGCAGCAGAGTATCCAGCAGCGCTTTCGGATCGGGTTCGTACAGGTAATCCCAGGTCTTCGCCTTCATCTCTTCTTCACCTTCCGCTGGCGGTAACGGCAGCAGTTGGGTAATGGTCGGAGTCTGAGACATGGTGTTATTAAACTTGTTGCCGACGATATACAGCTTGTCGATGCGACCTTCATCATAGGCCTGCAACATCACTTTTACTGGGCCGATAAGATCAGACAGTGCAGGCTTATCGCCCATTCCGGTGACCTGAGCCACGATGTTGCCACCGACAGAGCCGAAGAATGAATTGCCTTTAGAACCGATAATGGCCAGATCGCTCTGTACACCTTTATCCGTCCAGCTCTTCATATCTGCCAGCAATTTTTTGAACAGGTTAATGTTCAAACCACCACAAAGCCCGCGGTCAGTCGAAACGACCAGGTAGCCGACGCGCTTAACGTCACGCTCATCCAGGTAAGGGTGCTTGTATTCCAGATTACCCAACGCAAGGTGACCAATCACTTTGCGCATAGTATCTGCATACGGACGGCTGGCCGCCATGCGTTCCTGCGTTTTACGCATTTTGGAGGCGGCGACCATTTCCATCGCTTTGGTGATCTTCTGCGTATTTTTTACGCTTCCAATCTTGGTACGTATTTCTTTTGCACCGGCCATTAGCTTCTCCTCAAAGCCTTGCGGCCTGCCTTTTCAGACAAGCCGCCAGACATTACCAGGACTGGGTTGCTTTAAACGTTTCGAGGAGGCCTTTCAGCTTCTCTTCGATTTCGTTATTAAAGTTGCCCGCTTGGTTGATTTCAGCCATCAGCTCAGCGTGATCGCGATCCGCGAACGCCAGCAGAGCGGCTTCAAAGCTACCGATTTTCGCCAGTTCAACGTCGTTCAGGAAGCCGCGCTCAGCAGCAAACAGCACCAGACCCTGTTGCGCGACAGACATCGGCGCATACTGTTTCTGTTTCAGCAGCTCGGTCACTTTCTGACCGTGGCTCAGCTGTTTACGCGTTGCATCGTCCAGATCAGATGCGAACTGAGAGAACGCAGCCAGTTCACGATACTGTGCCAGAGCGGTACGGATACCACCGGACAGTTTCTTGATAATCTTGGTCTGTGCAGCACCACCAACACGGGATACAGAGATACCCGGGTTAACGGCCGGACGAATACCGGAGTTGAACAGGTTTGATTCCAGGAAGATCTGACCATCGGTAATCGAGATTACGTTAGTCGGAACGAACGCAGAAACGTCACCCGCCTGGGTTTCAATGATCGGCAATGCGGTCAGAGAACCGGTCTGGCCTTTCACCGCACCGTTAGTGAAACGCTCAACGTAGTCAGCGCTCACGCGTGATGCACGCTCCAGCAGACGAGAGTGGAGATAGAACACGTCGCCTGGGAATGCTTCACGGCCTGGTGGGCGGCGCAGCAGCAGAGAAATCTGACGGTAAGCAACAGCCTGCTTAGACAGGTCATCGTACACGATCAGTGCATCTTCACCGCGGTCACGGAAGTATTCACCCATTGCGCAACCGGCGTATGGCGCCAGGTATTGCAGTGCAGCGGATTCAGAAGCAGAAGCAACAACCACGATGGTGTTAGACAGCGCACCGTGCTCTTCCAGCTTACGTACCACGTTAGAAATGGTTGACGCTTTCTGACCAATCGCAACGTAGACACACTTGATGCCGGAATCGCGCTGGTTGATGATGGCGTCGATTGCCATAGCGGTTTTACCGGTCTGACGGTCACCGATGATCAGCTCACGCTGGCCACGGCCGATTGGAATCATCGCATCGACAGATTTGTAACCGGTCTGAACAGGCTGGTCTACTGACTGACGGTCGATAACGCCCGGTGCAATCACTTCAACAGGCGAGAAGCCGTCGTTGTCGATTGCGCCTTTACCGTCGATCGGTGCACCCAGGGTGTTCACCACACGGCCCAGCAGGCCACGGCCAACTGGAACTTCAAGAATACGGCCAGTACATTTAACCTTCATGCCTTCGGCGAGGTCAGCGTACGGGCCCATCACTACTGCACCAACCGAGTCACGCTCGAGGTTCAGTGCGATAGCGTAACGGTTACCCGGCAGGGCAATCATCTCACCCTGCATCACATCGGCCAGGCCGTGTACGCGGATGATACCGTCACTTACAGAAACAATAGTACCTTCGTTGTGAGCTTCGCTCACTACATTGAACTGAGCAATGCGCTGCTTGATCAGTTCGCTGATTTCGGTGGAATTCAGTTGCATATGCTCCAGTCCCCTTAAGACTGCAAGACGTCTGCCAGACGATCAAGACGGCCGCGTACGCTACCATCAATGACCAGGTCACCCGCACGGATAACCACACCTGCCATTACAGACTTGTCAATTTTGCAATTCAGCTTAACTTTGCGTGACAGACGTTTTTCCATCGCGGCGCTGATTTTCGTCAGCTGGCTGTCACTCAGGGTACTGGCAGAAATCACATCAACTTCGGCGGTCGCTTCATAAGCGTCGCGCAGTTGAATGTACTGTTCCAGTACCGCTGGAAGTGCTGTCAAACGTCCGTTTTCCGCCATCACCTTAATCAGGTTCTGAGCGGGTTCATCAAGTTGATCGCCACACACTGCATTGAAAGATGCAGACAAAGCTTCCGGCGCGATTGCACCGGAAAGAAGATCTGCCATCTGTTCGTTGCGAGCCACTTCTGCGGCAAACGCCAGCATAGTCTGCCAGCGATCGATGCTTTGATGCTCAACAGCAAAGTCAAAAGCTGCTTTGGCGTAGGGGCGAGCTACAGTAATCAGATCAGACATCAGCCCCTCCCTCCTTACAGTTCAGCGACCAGTTTATCAACGATGTCGCTGTTAGCAGCTTCATCCACGGAACGTTCGATGATTTTCTCGGCGCCAGCTAATGCCAGCAACGCGACTTGCTTACGCAGCTCTTCACGGGCACGTGAACGCTCGGCATCAATTTCTGCCTGCGCTTGTGCCACGATGCGGTTACGTTCAGTCTCAGCTTCGGTTTTCGCTTCGTCCAGAATCTGGGCACGGCGTTTGTTCGCCTGCTCGATAATGACTTGAGCGTCTTCTTTCGCTTTCTTCAGCTGGTCGGTCGCATTGGCCTGCGCGAGATCTAAATCTTTCTTCGCGCGCTCAGCAGAAGCAAGGCCTTCAGCAATTTCTTTCTGGCGCTTTTCGATGGCAGCCATAATCGGCGGCCATACGTACTTCATGCAGAACGCGACAAACAGAATGAACGCGATGGCCTGGCCGAGGATTGTTGCATTAATGTTCACAGCACAATGCCTCTTATTAAGTTAACTTGCTCTGCCGCTATCGGCGATAGACGGCAGAATCCGTTCCTCATCACACCGGGTGCCATGAGTGAACAAGGCTACCAGGTTTAGGCGACCGCAAACATCACGTAGAGACCCAGACCTACAGCGATCATTGGGATTGCATCCACCAGACCCATTACAACAAAGAACTGCGTACGCAGCAGAGGAATCAGATCCGGCTGACGCGCTGCGCCTTCCAGGAATTTGCCCCCGAGGATGCCGATACCGATCGCAGCACCGATTGCCGCCAGGCCCATCATCACAGCGGCAGCCATGTACAGCAGATCCATATTCAGGTTTTCCATGACAGTCTCCAGTTTGTTTCAGTTAAAAGCTTAGTGTTGAGATAAAAAAATCAATGTTCTTCAGATGCCATCGACAGATAGACAATCGTGAGGACCATGAAAATGAAAGCCTGCAGCGAAATGATCAGGATGTGGAAAATGGCCCATGGCACATTCAACACCCACTGCGACCACCACGGCAGCAAGCCGGCAATCAGGATAAAGATCAGCTCACCCGCATACATGTTGCCGAACAGTCGCAGACCGAGTGAAACCGGTTTAGACAGCAGGCTAACACCTTCGAGAATCAGGTTGATTGGGATGAAGATCGGGTGATTAAAAGGCTGCAGCGTCAGTTCTTTGGTGAAGCCGCCAATGCCTTTCATTTTGATGCTGTAGAACAGAATCAAAATAAAGACGCCCAACGCCATAGACAGCGTGATGTTCACATCTGCAGACGGCACAACGCGCAGCGCTGGCAGGCCTAAATAGTGCTCACCGATAAACGGCAGCAGGTCGATAGGCAGCAGATCCATGAAGTTCATCAGGAAGACCCAGACAAAAATCGTCAGAGCCAGCGGGGCGATAAGTTTGCTTTTGCCGTGGTACATGTCGCGCACGTTGTTATCAACGAAACCGACAACCAGCTCGATAGCCGCTTGTAATTTCCCTGGAACACCGCTGGTGGCGCTTTTTGCCACTTTACGGAACAACACCAGGAAAATCAGTCCCAGTACCACAGAGAAAAACATGGAATCGATATTTAATACCCAGAACGTCGCAGGAGCGTCGTGCGGATTCACCAACTCGAAAGTACGCAGGTCCAACTGAAGGTTATTCAGGTGGTGACCTATGTATTCTTGCGGAGTAGAGATTTCTCCAGCAGCCATGATGCCTCTTACCCTTTGTTGTTAATTACAGCCGGCGCGACGATCTGCACCACCAGCACCGATAACCAAGTGATTGCGAGTGGCCAGAAGACCGCTCCAAACACACCTAACGCCACCATGAGAAGAATGACCGTCGTGAACACCTTCAACACTTCACCAAGGGCGAAGCTCCAGGCCACACGACCTTTGGCAGGCGTTTGATCCTGCAGGCGCCAGGCTAAAAACATAAACAACACATTCGGCAGCCAGGCTGCCGCTCCACCCGCGATGGCGGAGGCGCCCCAGGTGACATCTTTCAGAGTAAAGAGTGCGCCGATAATGACAAAAGTCACCAGCTGGATGACCAGCACGGTCCGGGCTAATTTCACACTGTAAAGTGACACTGACATGGCGTTGAACTCTCCTGCCCCGAACGGGGTATGTCGCGTGTCGTATAAGACTGCCTTTACTCATTTGAGTCAAGCAGCAAAAGCCGTGCAAATTATACGGGCGCCACCTGCGATTTCAATCGGTAAGTAGCGAAAAGGTGAACAATTATTTAAATTTCTTTCTGGAGGGCTATTTTTCAAAACATCACCTTCCGCGATGACTCGGCCAAAAGTCTGAAATTGCCGTGATTGCTTGCTTTTAAAGCGTGCTTTAGATCACATTATAAGCAAGACACCAGCGGTTTAATTTGTATTAAACGTGAATTTTAAGATTTCAAAGCCAGTCAATATTGTTCTAATTCATAAAGATAGAATAATCCATCCAACATCACGCTATGATTTACGATAAAAACACTCTATTGACATCATAGGCCGCAATAAAAACGTAAAACTGATATTACGCACGCCGATTTATTGCAGAGTTATATTTTCACGCGTGACTATTTGGCCAGGTAAATACAGGCAATAAAGTGATCTATCTGATAATGAAATGTGAATTATTCGTTAAATGTAACAAGCTTTTTCAGATAATTTCCGTGGCGGATGTTAACGGCTATCCCCTGCCCTACCGAATAAAAGCTTTTGACTGAAAGTGTTTAAATGCTGTTTTTTTATTCAGCGGGTTTTCGAAGACAAAGGGTACTGATTGTCTTAAATCCGCACCCTTTTTAAGGCTATTGGCGTTTAATCACCACCAGATGGCGTTCACCATCCAGTTCAGGTACGCGCAGCGACTCGATTTTCTCGACCGTAAAGCCCGCAGGTAAGGCCGCTATTTCATCATCAGGACGCACACCCTTCAGCGCGTAGAAACAACCTGAAGGGCCTGGCAGATGGTGACACCAGGTCAACATATCTTCCAGCGAAGCAAACGCCCTGCTGATCACGCCATCAAACGGTGGCTCAGCGGGGAACTCCTCCACACGGCTCTGTACAGGGGTGATGTTAGTAAGCCCTAACTCATGCTGCACCTGACGCAGGAAACGGATTCGCTTGCCTAAGCTATCCAGTAAGGTGAAATGCGCTTGCGGACGCACAATGGCCAAAGGAATGCCCGGTAATCCTGGCCCCGTTCCCACATCAATAAAGCGCTCACCCTGCAAATGCGGTTCGACCACCACGCTGTCGAGAATATGGCGCACCAGCATCTGCTGCGGGTCGCGCACCGATGTCAGGTTGTAGGCTTTGTTCCACTTATGCAGCAATTCAACATAGCCAACCAGCTGCTGTTTTTGTTGATCGGTAAGGGAAATGTTTGCTGCAGCAAGCAGCTGGGAGAGTTTGTTAATCACAAGGATAATTCCATTAACGGGGGCGAGTCATCTCGCCCCGAAGTCTGTCAGGCGCTTTTACGCAGCAGGCCCTGTTTTTTCAGGTAGATCAGCAGAATGGAGATGGCCGCTGGCGTGATGCCCGAAATGCGCGAAGCCTGACCAATTGAGGTTGGCTTATGATCGTTCAGTTTCGCGATCACTTCATTCGACAGGCCATTGACCTGGCGATAATCGAGGTCGACTGGCAGCAAGGTGTTTTCATTGCGCTGCTGGCGATCGATCTCTTCCTGCTGACGCGCAATATAGCCTTCGTACTTCACCTGAATCTCAACCTGCTCTGCCGCCTGAACGTCGGTCAGCGCCGGGCCGTAGCTCGGTAACGTCATCAGTACATCGTAGGTCATTTCCGGACGACGAAGCAGGTCTTCACCGCTGGCCTCTTTGGTCAGTGGTGCGCTGATCACCGTATTTACTTCAGCCACGTTCTCAGATTTTGGGTGCACCCACAGATCGCGCAGTCGCTGGCGTTCTTGTTCAATCGTCTCCAGCTTCTGGTTGAAGCGTGCCCAACGAACATCATCAACTAAGCCCAGCTCACGACCCGCTTCGGTCAGGCGCAGGTCGGCGTTATCTTCGCGCAGCATCAAGCGGTATTCCGCGCGCGAGGTGAACATGCGGTACGGCTCTTTGGTACCTAAGGTGCAAAGGTCGTCGACCAACACGCCGAGGTAAGCCTGATCGCGGCGTGGCGCCCAGCCCTCTTTGTCTGCTGATGCACGTGCGGCGTTCAAGCCCGCCAGCAGACCTTGCGCTGCGGCCTCTTCATATCCGGTCGTGCCGTTGATTTGACCGGCAAAGAACAGGCCGTGAATAAATTTGCTTTCCAGCGTCGGTTTCAAATCACGTGGATCGAAGAAATCGTACTCAATGGCGTAGCCAGGGCGCACGATCTTCGCATTTTCCAACCCTTTCATCGAGCGGACGATTTGCATCTGCACATCAAATGGCAGGCTGGTTGAGATACCGTTCGGATAGATTTCGTTGCTGGTCAGGCCTTCCGGCTCAAGGAAGATCTGATGGGCGTTACGATCGGCAAAGCGCATCACTTTGTCTTCGATCGATGGGCAGTAACGTGGGCCGATCCCTTCGATGATCCCTGCATACATCGGGCTACGATCGAGGTTATTGCGGATCACATCATGGGTCTGTTCGTTGGTGTAGGTGATCCAGCATGGCACTTGCTGTGGATGCTGAGAAACGTTGCCCATAAACGAGAACACCGGCATCGGTGTATCACCATGCTGAGGGGTCAGCACGGAAAAATCGATAGTACGCGCGTCAATACGCGGTGGCGTACCGGTTTTCAGGCGATTAACACGTAGCGGTAATGCACGTAGACGTTTAGCCAATGGGATGGATGGCGGGTCGCCTGCACGGCCACCGCTGTAATTATCCAGACCAATATGAATTTTGCCGTCGAGGAATGTTCCGACAGTCAGCACCACGCTCTTCGCCCGGAATTTTAATCCCATTTGCGTCACAGCACCGACCACCCGATCGTTCTCGACGATCAGATCATCAACCGCTTGCTGGAAGATCATCAGGTTCGGTTGGTTTTCCAGTGCCGTACGAACGGCCTGACGATACAGCACGCGGTCTGCCTGAGCACGTGTAGCACGTACCGCAGGACCTTTGCTCGCGTTTAGTATCCTAAACTGGATGCCGGCCTGGTCAATTGCTGTGGCCATCAAACCGCCTAAGGCATCCACTTCCTTCACCAGATGTCCCTTTCCGATACCACCGATCGCTGGGTTGCAGGACATTTGTCCAAGCGTATCAATGTTATGGGTGAGTAACAGCGTTTGCTGACCCATTCGGGCAGCGGCCATCGCGGCTTCTGTGCCCGCATGACCACCACCGATTACGATGACGTCAAAGGGTTCTGGATAAAACATGAAGTGGGTCCTCGTTAGTGTTCGGACAGGGATCGTTGCCCTGGGCGGTGGATTCTACTGAAATTCTGTCTGCTGCGAAAGCCGCGGGATCCTGCGGTTTAAAAGAAAGGATCTTTATTCTTTTATATGATCTCTCTGTTAGATCTCTTATTAGGATCGCACCGGGCTGTTGATAACCCAGAAAAGCCTATTTTTTACAGAGAATTAGCGAGGATCACTTGCTGTTAATGATCGGTGATCCTGATCCGTATAAGCTGGGATCAAACAGGCTACTTATACACAGATGAAAAAAGCATCATCGGTTGTTCTTGGGATAACTACCGGTTATACGCAAGATTAAGGCTATGTTATCCACAGTCAGTGGCATAAAAAAAAGCATAAAACAGTGCATTAATCTGGGGATCGTTCTTTTTTCCCGATCCCCCACTCTCTGAGATCGTCTTAAATCTGGGTTTTCCAGGTGGTGACCCACACTTCTGCCGGATCTTCTGGAATCTCATGCTCCAGCACGTCGATCTCAAGGCGATCGCCAATGCGAGTGGCACCGAGTTGGTTTAACTGCTCCTCCAGCAGCTTGATCGCGCCGCAGAAAAGATCATATTCATGATTTCCGATACCCACTGCGCCATATCGGACGCCAGACAGATCCGGTTGTGTCTCTTGCAGTGCTTCATATAAAGGAAGCAAGTTGTCAGGCAGTTCCCCCGCACCGTGCGTCGAGGTGACAATCAGCCAAATTCCTTCCTGCGGCAGTTCATCCAGCTCTGGGCCATGCAGCACCTCGGTTGAGAAGCCCGCTTCCTGCAGTTTTTCTTCCAGATGTTCGGCAACATATTCGGCGCTGCCAAGGGTACTTCCACTGATTAAGGTAATATCGGCCATGATGATCTCCCGCACTAAAGGCGAGCATTGTACGCTGTGATCAAGCCGTGATCCACCTGTGGAAAACAGGGTTAATACCAGAAAGCATCAGGCGACAAGGCGCATCACGCGTGTGATCCGCCTGGGATAAGGTTGTGCACAATAAAAGGGGATTTTAAGGCTTAATGGTGCGCATGATCGGGTTTTGTAACGAGATCAGCGTTTCAGTGGACTGGATTTCATCAATGGTCTGGATCTTGTTGATCAGCACCTGTTGTAAGGCATCGATGGATCGGCACATCACCTTAATAAAGATGCTGTAGTGGCCGGTGGTGTACCAGGCTTCGACGACTTCATCCAGCGCTTCCAGTTTGCTCAGGGCGGCGGGATAATCACGCGCACTCTTCAAAATAATGCCGATAAAGCAGCACACATCAAAGCCAAGCTGACGCGGATCGATTTCCACGCGCGTGCCCAAAATAATTCCCGCTTGTCGCATTTTCTCGACGCGTACATGAATGGTGCCGGGGCTGACGTTGAACTGCTTGGCGAGTTCGGCATAAGCGGTGCGCGCGTTCTCAAGTAGTGCATTGAGAATGCCGCGATCAAGGTTATCCAGTTGCAGTTGTTCCGCCATCATCCATCCTCTTTGAGTTCTTCTTCTATGAACAGTGGAGAATGTGCAGCAAATTAGCAGTGCAGGCAAGATGCAGACCACGCGCGTGACGCAGTCTGCACGCTTTTTTTAACGCTTACGCCAGATTGTTAGCTGCGCTTGAGTATGTTGAAACTTACGCGCTGTCTCGCGGATAACGAAAGGCACATCTTGTGGCGTGCCCACTTCTTCGAACTTATCACGCAATAAACGCTGTAGAGCCTGGTAGGTTGTCAGTGCCTCGCCGTTCTCGCGGACGCCACCCAGCCAATTTTCTTTTGGCGTAAACTCTTCTAACCATGTGTAGGGCGAAGAGAGCACCAGCAGTCCGCCAGAACGGATCATCGGGGTAATGTCTTGCAGGAAACGTTGAGGTTGGCGCAGACGATCAATCAAGTTGGACGCCAATACCAGATCGTAACGATCCGGCTGAGGTTTAAGGTTACAGGCATCACCCTGCACAAACTGAATACGTTGTGCCTGCTCGCTGTCGAGGTTGAAATCTTTCAGGCGCACCTGACGATACTCCACCAGATCCCCCTCTTCCGGTACTACGTAGCGGAAATCTTCACCGGATGTTAGTTGTAGCGCCACATCAATGAAGCGCGCGGAATAATCCATACCCGTTACGGCATCAAAATGGCGCGCCAGCTCAAAACTGGCACGGCCGGTGGCGCAGCCGATATCCAACGCCTGACCGCGCACCGGGCAGTGTGGTAACAGTTTTTCCACCAGCGCCGCGGCATAATTAGGCACATCGTAATAGCTGGGACCGTACTGAAAATCGAGGTACTGCGACACCATGCTGTCAGTTTCATACGGATTGAGAGCCATGGTTTCCTGGTGTGAAGACACCACATAGCGGAAACCTGCATGCTGGAAGAAATGACGGCGGAACGCATAGCGTGCAGATTTCAACGCCTCGTTACCGGTGGAGATCCAACTGCCACCTTTAATCAGTGCATGTTTGCCATCAAAGGTCGGCGTAGAGAAATCATCGTACAGCGGATGAACCTTAAAGCCTTCAAATCCGTTGGTGGGTGTGGTGGTCCATTGCCAGACATTGCCGACGATGTCGTAAAATTCGCCCTGAGCAAAACCATCCACCGGATTAGAGGAGGCCCAGTACGCGAGATTGATATTGCCCGGTGCCTCATGCCAGTCAGGTTGGTCGCCGCTGACTTGTTCACGCAGTTGCGCCCATTCAGCTTCGCAAGGTAGCTGGATTGATTTGCCGGTTTCTTCCGCTAACCAGCGACAGAACGCAGCGGCTTCCAGTTGATTAACTTCAGCGGGCCAATCCCATGGCATGGTCACTTCTTCAGTCATCAAACGCAGTTTTAGCTGATCGGGTTGTGAAATATCACCAACCCAAAAGGTTGGCATCTGCGCGCCAGAAAATTCGCGCCAGCCCCAGCCTTCGTCATCCCACCAGCGGCGCTCGTTGTAGCCATTCGCCGCGATAAAACGGTAAAACTCGGCGTTACTGACCAGCATTTTACTGGCTTTAAAGGGTTTGAGATCGACCACCTGGCTGCCGTATTCATTATCCCAACCGTAGGTGTCGTCCGTTTTTCCCTGCTGGACGTGACCACCGGGCATCGCGATCAGTGAATTAGCCGGAACCGAGCTGCGATCGTGTCGTGCCTGCGGGCAAATGGGCCAATGTGGCTGCGGTTTTACCCAGTCAATCGGCAACTGGCGGATTAGCACGCTGGAGGTTTCCAGGTGAATACGCTCGTGTTCGATGCCCATCAAAATCACCCATGCTGGGCTATCCCAGGTGATAGGCAGTTCCAGCGGCATCGTGCGAATGAACTCACTCACCAGGCTTTTCACTTTGCCACGATAATCGCGGACTTCTTCAATGGTTGGCCACGCATAATGGCTGTCGTTGAGGTCATCCCAGCTCATCTCATCCACGCCAATCGCCATCATCGCTTCGATGCGATCGTCTACGCGATCCTCCAGATAGCGCCCCGCCATGAGCTTATTCATATAGAAAGTGGCGGTGTGGCCAAAGTAGAAGATCAGTGGATGGCGCAAGGAGATGGCTTTATTGAAGAAGGCGCGCTCGTCAGCCAGGCAATCAAACAGGCTTTCGTAGAGATCCCAGGTTTGGGTGAAATACGTCAGCAACTCGCTCCGTTTTTGTTCGGTGTTTTGACCGGAGAGCTGCAACGTGCGGGTGGGTGCAGGAAGTTGGGCGGTAGTCACGAAATGCTCCAGATGCTGAAGAGGCGCCCGAAAATCGCAGTGCCGTCTTTGATAAGGGAAGCCTGAAGGTTTCCCCTACATAGTGAATATGAATATTCACTATAGCAAATAAGCATTTCTGCCAGATGAATTAGCGTTTCCAGCGGCGCAGCAGGCGGCTTTTCAGGCCGGTATCAAAGCGCCAGATATGATCGAAGATGCGCAAAATACCCGGCTTACCATGGAGCGACATCGCAACCGCATGAAAACGCTGTTGATGCTGGCGTTGACGTTGTTTGATGGCGTTAATCGTCTCATCAGGTAAACGTTGGGCGATAAAGTCTGACACGATCACCGCATCGGCTTCGTCCCAGACGGGGCCTTCCATGCGTTTCACCACTGCGGCGAGGCAAGCGGCGAGATCGGTACCGCCGCGGAAACGTTGACTGAGAAAACGGATAGCCTGCTCAATACCGCTATCGGCCGTCAGTTCGTAGCCGATCACCTCATGGGCGAACAGCATGATATAGCAGCGGCGTTTATCGGCTAATGCCACTTTCAGCAGCGCCAGGCAGAAGGCTTTCGCACAGCGTTCATTGAATCCGCCCATGGAACCGGAGGTATCGACGCAGACGATAAAAGGCCCACGCGGTTGTTCTTTATGCTGCTAGTGGCTGACGGGACGCAGCGTGACTTTTTCGTGCCAGGCATCGCCTTGCAACTGATAAGTCAGCAGACGTTTCTCAACCAGGCGGCGATAGAACTCCAGCTCCAGTTCACTGATGCTCAGTGCCGCCAGTTCGGGCGGCAGCAGGCGCAGCACATCATCGCTTTGATGAATGCCGCTCACTTCTTCCGGTACGTTGTCTGGCTCACGTACCCACTGGTGAAATTCTTCCAGCGGGGCATCCTGAGAAGGTACCGATTTCGCCTCACGGCTGCGCCCCAACTGCTGCGCCAGTTTCATTAACTCCGGCTGCTGGGCGAGAAAATCGCCATATTGCACGATCAGCTGGTAATCACCGTGCTGCAGCGGCGCTTTGCTCATGTCCCATAAACGTCCGGCGGCGGCTTCGTCATCATCAGTCAGAATCGGTGCCAGTTGGCCGCTGATCGCCATTCGCTGTTGCAGTTCGGCCATCAGGCGTTCGCGCTGCTCTTCCAGGATGGTTTCGTTGAGCGTCAGAGTTTGCAGCGTCAGACTCAGACGCCAGCGTTGTAAAAACAACGTATGTTGCGCATTGCTCAGCTGCTCATTTTCATTGTGCAACAGCAGTTTGCTGGCTTCTTCGATAAACGGCGATGGCAGGCTTTTAAGCTGCGAGATTATATGGGGAAGCTGTTGGGTGAAATCCCGCGTACTGAGTAACTGCATTTGCTGGAACAGCTGGAACTCCTGCGCCAGCGCTTCGGGCACCGGCGTGGTTTTCATCTGTTCGGCGATTTCGCTGCGCCAGCGAGGCAGATCGCGCATCATTGCCTGCTTCAGGCGCGGGAATTTCTCAAAAAAAAGGGCCAGTTGGGGTGACGCGAGCATCGCGATAATCAATTCTTCGATTAACTCTGTTTCGCCAATCGACAACAGCGCGCTCAGCGTCTCCAGTGAAATCATTTTTTCGCCTGTTTCAGCTGTTCTGACACATCCTGCAAGCTGGTCTCGATGCGTGCCAGCCAGTCATCACTGATAAACAAGCAACGTTGATGCTGGCTAAACAGCGTGCGCTGTGCACGTAATTGCGCATCCAGCGCGTCATACTCTTCGACGATTTCCTGGGGTATTTCACTGCTACTGCTGGCACCGGGCAGGGTCAGTCTTGTCGATTGCAGGCTGACATCACGCAGTGTCAGGCAATGATGCGCATCCACCAGCAAATCAAGCGTTTGACCAAAGCCAATGCCATTCAACTTGCCGCGAATTTCGCCACCTTTCATCAACCATTGATTCAGCGCTTCACGCGCAATCAGGACGTGTGTCACCTGCATATCATGCAGCGTCAGCGGTTGTTGCAGCATTAAGGTGAGCTGTTCATCGCCAATCGAAGCGGGCAATTCGTAATGCGGTTTACGGCTGAACATGCCGCTGTGTTTTTCCAGCGTCAATGCCTGTGCCACACTCTGCTGCTGTTGCAACGCCAGGCGGCGAGCTTTGATTTGCTGGAGCTTATGCAACATCGGTTGCTGCTGCCAAGCGTGTTGGGTCATCAGCGCGTCAATTTCGCGATCCAGCAGTTGCATCGACGCTACGTCATGCCACAGGCAATCCTTCAATAAGATGAGATCGATCGGGGCGATGCTCACGCGGCCGCTGTAAAACGCACTGGCCTGCAGCAGATGGATCGCTTTTTTCCAGCGACGGTCGGAGATGTAAGGCGCGCTGGGTAAATTCTCCAGTTGCTGACGCAGCTGATAAATCAGTTCAAAAACGTGGTCGGGCAAGCTGACCTGACTGATGCCTTTCTGCCACTGATGGTACTCTTCATCGCTGATACGCAGCGCTTCCGTCACGGGATTATCGTTTTCATCCTGCTGGTGGGTCAGCATGCTGCGGAAGTTTTGCTTCTCATGCACGTTATCCAGCCACAGGCGGATCAGCATACGGTCATACAACGCTTCCAGGCCGCTGTCGGTTTCGGGCAGTTCGTTAGAGGCGGTGACCAACAAGCGCATCGGGATTTTTTCTTCGCTGTCACCGTTGCGGAAGCGGCGCTCGTTGATGGCGGTCAGCAGCGTGTTCAAAATAGCCGGGCCCGCTTTCCAGATCTCATCGAGGAAAACAATCTCAGCATCTGGCAGGTAGCCTTTGGTCAATCGCTGATAGCGGCCTTCATCTTTCAGCGCCTGAATCGATAAGGGGCCAAACACCTCTTCAGGCGTCGAAAAGCGGGTCATCAGGTATTCAAAGGCGCGGGCGTGCTGGAAGGCATATTTCAGGCGGCGGGCAATCAGGCTCTTGGCAATGCCTGGCGGACCGAGCAAAAACACGCTTTCGCCACTTAACGCGGCCAGCAGGCAGAGACGAATCGCGTGGTGTCGCTCGTACAGCCCTTTTTCCAGGGCGTTACTCAGGCGAGAAATTCTTTCTGCCAAAAGATGGGGTTGAGCCATAATCACATCATTATCCTTTTGATCCTGGTGCCGACATATTTTGGCGAGCGCAATACTCTACTGATTATCATGCTGGATTGCGTTGATAGCCGTCAGCTTTTTTGTTTCAGAAGGTTGAAGCGAGGCAACTCGCTGCTTCAGGCGGTTTTTTTGGCCAAATTTCGGCGAAAAACCGTGTCGCTGACGTGATGGTGACACTTTGTAAGATTAGTTTTTTTTGGGAATATGTGCATACTGTGCGCTTTTTGATGGCCTGAGCGGTAGGCAGATGCCTTATCAGCTCCAACAAAAGACAACTTATGAGCTCGGATAAGAAGCAGTCCCTTGGCGCAGTCACACTCGCCGCGATTGGCGTGGTGTATGGCGATATCGGTACCAGCCCGCTCTATACTTTGCGTGAATGTCTCTCTGGCCAGTTCGGCTTTGGCGTGGAACGTGAAGCGGTATTTGGCTTTTTGTCGCTGATCTTCTGGCTGCTGATTTTAGTGGTGTCACTGAAATACATCAGTTACGTCATGCGTGCCGACAACGCCGGCGAAGGCGGTATCCTAACGTTAATGTCTCTGGCCGGACGCAATACTGGCGCACGCGCCACGGCGATTCTCGTCATTATGGGCCTGATTGGCGGCAGCTTCTTCTACGGTGAAGTGGTGATCACGCCTGCGGTTTCGGTGTTATCGGCGATTGAAGGTCTGGAAATTGCCGCACCGAGTCTGGATACCTACATCGTCCCACTTGCGATTGCTGTGCTAACGCTGCTGTTTGTGATTCAAAAACACGGTACGGGTATTGTCGGTAAGCTGTTTGCGCCGGTGATGCTGCTGTGGTTTATCATCCTGGCCGTGCTGGGCGCGCGCAGTATTATCAATAATCCTGACGTGCTTCACGCCATGAACCCGTATTGGGCGATGCACTTCTTTATCCAGTACAAAACAGTGTCATTCTTCGCGCTGGGCGCGGTAGTGCTGGCCATCACTGGTGTTGAAGCGCTGTATGCCGATATGGGTCACTTCGGTAAATTCCCGATCCGTCTGGCGTGGTTTATTGTTGTGCTGCCTTCGCTGGTGCTCAACTACTTTGGTCAGGGCGCGCTGTTGTTGAAAAACCCTGAGGCGATCAAAAACCCCTTCTTCCTGCTGGCACCGGACTGGATGCTCATCCCGATGCTGATTCTGGCAACGCTGGCGACGGTAATCGCTTCACAAGCGGTGATTTCTGGCGTGTTCTCGTTAACGCGCCAGGCGGTGCGTTTGGGCTATCTGCCGCCAATGCGCATTGTGCATACCTCAGAAGAGGAGTCGGGCCAGATCTACATTCCGGTGATTAACTGGCTGCTCTACTTCTCCGTGGTGATCGTGATTGTAGGTTTCGAGCATTCCAGCAACCTGGCGGCGGCCTACGGCATTGCGGTAACCGGCACCATGGTGTTGACCGCCATCCTCTGCTCGACAGTGGCAATTCAGAACTGGCACTGGAACCGCTATCTGGTGGTGCTGATCCTGATCGGTATGCTGTGCATCGACGTCTCGCTATTCTCTGCCAACCTGGTAAAAGTGTTCTCCGGTGGCTGGTTGCCGCTGACGTTGGCGCTGATGATGTTTATTGTGATGACAACGTGGAAAAGCGAGCGCTTCCGCCTGCTGCGTCGCATGCATGAGCACGGCAATTCGCTGGAAGCGATGATCGCCTCACTGGAGAAATCTCCACCGGTGCGTGTGCCGGGCACGGCGGTGTATATGTCGCGAGCGTTGAACGTGATCCCGTTCGCTATGCTGCATAACCTCAAGCACAACAAAGTGTTGCATGAGCGCGTGGTGCTGCTGACGTTGCGTACTGAAGATGCGCCGTACGTTCACAACGTGCGACGTGTGACCATTGAGCTGCTCTCCCCAACGTTCTGGCGTGTGGTGGCCAGTTATGGCTGGCGCGAAACCCCTAACGTGGAGGAGATCTTCCACCGCTGCGGTCTGGAAGGCCTGAATTGCCGCATGATGGAAACCTCGTTCTTCATGTCGCATGAGTCGCTGATAATCGGCGATCGTCCATGGTATCTGCGCTTGCGCGGCAAGCTGTTCCTCGCACTGCAACGCAATGCGCTGCGTGCGCCGGACCAGTTTGAGATCCCACCTAACCGCGTTATTGAGCTGGGCACCCAGGTCGAGATTTAAAGATACCGCGCGTCACCAGCTCAGGGTGACGCGCAAGCCTTGTGGCGTGGCATGGCTAAACGCGATGCGGATACCGTGTAACTGCGCAATATTCTTCACTATCGACAAGCCCAACCCGCTCCCCGTTTGCGCTTGCCCCGGTGGTCGCCAGAAGCGTTCCCCGAGACGGGCTAGCTGTTCATCGCTAACGCCTGGACCATTATCTTCAAGGATGATGGCGCGCGGCTGGAGGATGAACTGAATCCGACTCCCCGGCGGTGCATAGCGCAGCGCGTTATCCAGTAGATTGCGCACCAACAAACTCAACAGCAGCGGATGACCGTTCATCACCGGTTCAGCCTCGGTATGCAGTTGCACATCCATCTGCTGCGCCTCAGCCTGAGGGAAATGTTCGGCGAGTAAATTTTGCAGCAAAGGTGCCAGTGCAACCGGCTGAAATTCGCTGCGCAGATCGTCAGCTTCCACGCGGGAAAGGGTTAACAGCTGATCCACCAGCCGCGTGGCGCGCAGAATGCCGCTGTCGAGTTGCTGTAAAGCGTGTTGGCGCATCACTTCATCATCATCAGCGAGTTGAATCACTTCGCTCTGCACACGCAAGGCGGCCAGCGGGCTGCGCAACTCGTGTGCGGCATCAGAGGTAAAACGGCGCTCGCGTTGCACCAGCTCTGCCATGCGCCGAAACAGCCCATTCAATGCAATGACCAGCGGCTTTACCTCTTTGGGTAAACGCGTATCGGCGAGTGGTGTTGCGTCATCGGGGGCTCGCTGCTTGAGTGATGCGGTGAGGCGCTTAAGCGGACGTAGTTCAAACCAAACCAGCACCAGCAGCATCAGAAGCATGAAAGGCATGGCGTATAGCCATGGCATCAAACTCGCCAGAGCCAGATCGCGCGTCATGTCGTCACGGTATTCCCACTCCTGGCCGACGACAACGCGATAGCTTTTATCTTCAGAAGTTAGCCACAACAGCCGCCAACTGTCCTTATCGCCACGTAAGCGGCCATCACGGAAGCCGTCGCGCTTATCATCAAACTGCAAATCGCGCCCGTTTTCACCGTCATTCAGCAATGGCTGACCGTCTGCACGGAAGATGGCGAAAGCCAGCGCGTCATCATCCTGATCGCCACGATGATGGCGCAGAATGGTTTTCGTTTTGGGTAGCGAAGCGGCGTGCAAGCTGGTGGGGTCGAGCGCCAGCAGGCGTTTAGCAAACAGCATTTGCTGGGTATCGAATAACTCATTCACGGTGTCGCGGGTCTGATGCCAGGCGCTGTAGCTGGCGACACCACCACACAACACGATCAGCAGCACAAAGCCGATCGCCAGCCGAAGAAACAGGCTCATTCTGCTGCACCAAGCATATAACCCACGCCATGTACGGTGCGGATAAATGCACTGCCCAGCTTTTTGCGCAGATGATGAATATGCACTTCCACCGCATTGCTGGAGACATCGTCATCCCAATTGTAGAGTTTTTCCTCCAGCTGACTGCGCGTTAGCACGCGGCCAGGGTTGCGCATAAACAGCTCAAGCAATGCCAGTTCGCGACTTTTCAAACTGATGGCTTCACCCTCAAGCCAGACGCTGTGGCTGGCCGGCGCCAGCACCACTTTGCCGTGTTTCAATTCAGGCTGCAGCTGCCCATGGCGGCGGCGAATCAGCGCCTGCAAACGTGCGGCGACTTCGCTGAGGGCAAAGGGTTTGCAGAGATAGTCGTCTGCACCAAGCTGTAACCCCTGAACACGTTGATCGAGGGCGTCACGCGCAGTGAGGATCAGTACCGGCACATCCGCGCCCTGCTCACGCCACTGACGCAGGATCTCCAGACCATCGCGTTCCGGCAGCGAAAGATCCAACACCACCGCATCCCACGGCGCGGCCGCCAGCGCCTGATAACCTGCTTCGCCGGACACGAACCAGTCCACGCTGAAGCCGAGTTTGATTAAGCCCACTTTCAGGCCATCACCAATCAGCGTGTCATCCTCAATCAACAAAATGCGCATGCCCTTCTCCTCTTCTGCTTGGGTGGTTATACGAAGCAGAACCCCGCTTGTACAGTGCAAATCGCTGCAAATCACCTATTTTTTCTCTTTAAGATCCTGTTAAGAACCTTATGGTGAAATGGCTCCTGACTTCCGCACATTCATGGAAAAGAGGTGAAAAATGAAAAAGAGTGCAGCGATCTTAGCCATTGTGATGTTGGCCGCCACGCCCGTTCTGGCCGCGCAACAAGGTGGGTTTGTGGACCCCAATGCGCCGAAAACCCAGGTTCACGCCGGTGGATTCCAGGCTGACAACACCAGCGTTGTGACGGTGAAACAAGCCGAAGAGATGAAAGACGATAGCTGGATCACCGTGCGCGGCAATCTTGATAAGCAAATCGGTGATGAAGACTATTTGTTCCGCGACAGCAGCGGCACCATGAAAGTAGAGATCGACCACAAGCGCTGGCATGGTCAGACCATCACGCCGAAAGATCAGGTCGAACTGACGGGTGAACTGGATAAAGACTTCAACGCCATTGAGTTGGACGTTAAACAGGTTCGCAAACTGCCATAACACCCTCCAGAGCCGCTTCAGCGGCTCTTTTCTTTTTCCAAAATCAAATTTTATCCGGTACAAGCGAAACGTTTCGATGGCGATCACATTTCCGTGATATCGCCATTGAGTTGCCCTGCGCATTTAATACACTCCCAATCAGCGAAACGTTTCGCTGTGGAGTGGAAGAAATGAAAAAAGGTCGCTTGTTAAACGCTGAAGTCTCTCATGTGATTGCCCGCCTGGGGCACACCGACACGCTGACGATTGCTGATGCAGGCTTGCCGATCCCGGCCGGTCCGCAGCGTATCGATCTGGCGTTGACGCCGGGAACCCCCGAATTTTTGCAGGTGGTTGATGTTGTCACGCAGGAGATGCAAGTCGAAAGCGCCCTGATGGCGGAGGAGATCAAGCAGCACAATCCGCAGCTTCACAGCGCACTGCTCGCCGTGCTCGATGCCTTGCAACAGCACCAGGGGAATATCATCACCATTCGTTACACCAGCCATGAACAGTTCAAACAACAGACTCAGCGTAGTCAGGCGGTCATTCGCAGCGGAGAGTGCTCTCCGTATGCGAATGTCATCCTGAGCGCTGGCGTGACCTTCTGAGGCCGTTATGCAACCGTTATTGCAACTCAAAGGGATTGAAAAGTCGTTTCCTGGTGTAAAAGCGCTGAATGGTGCCTCGCTGGCCGTTTATCCGGGCCGCGTGATGGCACTGGTCGGGGAAAACGGTGCGGGTAAATCCACCATGATGAAAGTGCTGACTGGCATTTACAGCATGGATGCCGGTTCGCTGCAGTGGCTGGGTAAGGATGTGGCTTTTTCTGGACCGAAAGCGTCGCAGGAAGCGGGCATTGGTATCATCCATCAGGAACTGAACCTGATTCCGCAATTGACCGTGGCAGAGAATATTTTCCTCGGTCGCGAATTTGTTAACCGCTTTGGCCGTATCCAGTGGCAACGGATGTATGCCGAGGCGGACGCTTTATTACATCGCCTCAACTTACGCTTCAATAGCCATAAGCTGGTGGGCGATTTATCGATTGGCGATCAGCAAATGGTTGAGATTGCCAAAGTGCTGAGCTTCGAGTCACAGGTCATCATTATGGATGAACCCACCGATGCCCTGACCGATACCGAGACCTTGTCGCTGTTCCGCGTGATCAACGAGCTGAAAGCCCAAGGCTGCGGCATCGTGTATATCTCGCACCGCATGAAAGAGATCTTCGAAATTTGCGATGACGTGACCGTATTCCGTGACGGCCAGTTTATTGCCGAGCGCGCGGTCAGCGATCTCAGTGAAGAGAGTCTGATCGAGATGATGGTCGGCCGTAAGCTGGAAGATCAATATCCGCATATCGATCAAGCCCCGGGGGAGGTTCGCCTGAAGGTGGAGCACCTCAGCGGTCCGGGTGTGGATGACGTCAGCTTCACTTTACGTAAAGGCGAAATTCTGGGCATTTCCGGCCTGATGGGCGCGGGACGTACTGAACTGATGAAAGTGCTGTACGGTGCGCTGCCACGCACGCACGGTAAGGTCACGCTGAACGGGCGCGAAATCACCACCCGATCCCCACAGGACGGTTTGGCAAACGGCATCGTTTATATCTCAGAAGACCGCAAGCGTGATGGCCTGGTACTCGGCATGTCGGTGAAAGAGAACATGTCGCTGACGGCGCTGCGCTATTTCAGCCGGTCTGCGGGCAACCTCAAACACAGTGAAGAACTGTTAGCGGTGGGTGATTTTATCCGCCTGTTCAACGTCAAAACCCCTTCGATGGAGCAGCCGATTGGCCTGCTGTCTGGCGGAAACCAACAGAAAGTGGCAATTGCGCGCGGATTGATGACGCGTCCAGACGTGTTGATTCTTGATGAACCGACCCGTGGTGTAGACGTAGGCGCAAAAAAAGAGATTTATCAGTTAATTAACCAGTTCAAAGCCGAAGGGCTAAGCATCATTTTGGTGTCGTCGGAAATGCCGGAAGTACTGGGCATGAGCGATCGCATCCTGGTGATGCATGAAGGCCACCTGAGTGGCGAATTTTCCCGTGAGCAGGCTACCCAGGAATCCCTGATGGCGGCAGCAGTCGGTAAGCAACACAGCGAGGAATTAGTTGTATGAGCACCCAAACCTTACCCGCCAGCCGTCGCTGGTTCAGCAAAGCCTGGCTGCTGGAGCAGAAATCGCTGATTGCGCTGATCGTGCTGATTGCCGTGGTGGCGAGTCAAAGTCCAAACTTTTTCACCGTCGCCAATATGTTCAACATCCTGCAGCAGACGTCGGTCAACGCCATTATGGCGGTTGGTATGACGCTGGTGATTTTGACTTCGGGTATCGATCTGTCCGTGGGGTCGCTGCTGGCGCTGACCGGTGCGGTCGCGGCCTCGATTGTGGGTCTGGAAGTGAACGCGCTGGTGGCGGTGGCCGCTTCGCTGGCATTGGGTGCGGCGATTGGCGGTATTACCGGCGTGATTGTCGCACGTGGCAAGGTGCAGGCTTTTATCGCCACCTTAGTCATGATGCTGCTGCTGCGCGGTGTCACCATGGTGTACACCAACGGCAGCCCGATCAACACCGGCTTCAGTGATAACGCTGATCTCTTTGGCTGGTTCGGGATTGGGCGTCCGCTGGGGATCCCAACACCAGTATGGCTGATGGCAGTGGTGTTCGCGCTGGCCTGGTACATGCTGCATCACACACGTCTGGGCCGCTACATCTATGCGTTGGGTGGTAACGAAGCGGCAACGCGTCTGTCAGGCATTAACGTTAACCGCGTAAAAATCATCGTTTATTCATTATGCGGTCTGCTGGCAGCGCTGGCCGGCACCATTGAAGTGGCGCGCCTCTCGTCTGCCCAACCGACGGCGGGCACTGGCTATGAACTGGATGCGATTGCTGCCGTTGTATTGGGCGGAACCAGTCTGGCGGGCGGTAAGGGTCGCATTATGGGCACGTTGATTGGTGCGCTGATCCTTGGCTTCCTGAACAATGGCCTGAATCTGATGGGTGTGTCTTCTTACTACCAAATGATTGTTAAAGCCGTAGTCATTCTGCTGGCGGTGCTGGTGGATAACAAAAGCAGTAAGTAACTCTGACCTTCACACAGGATTATATAAATGAAAAAGTTAACTGCATTGGCCGTCATCCTTGGCGCCACCCTCAGTGCTGGCGCGATGGCAAAGGACACCATTGCGTTGGTGGTATCGACTCTGAATAATCCGTTCTTTGTGTCACTGAAAGATGGCGCACAGAAAGAAGCCGACAAACTGGGTTATAACCTGGTGGTGTTGGATTCACAGAACAACCCGGCAAAAGAGCTGGCGAACGTGCAGGATCTGACTGTGCGCGGCACCAAGCTGATGCTGATCAACCCAACGGACTCTGATGCCGTGGGTAACGCCGTGAAAATGGCAAACCAGGCGAACATTCCGGTGATCACCCTGGACCGTGTGGCTGCTCAAGGTACCGTGGTGAGCCACGTGGCGTCTGACAACCGCTTCGGCGGCAAAATGGCCGGTGACTTCATCGCGAAGAAACTGGGCGATGGCGCCAAAATCATCGAACTGCAGGGCATTGCCGGTACTTCCGCGGCGCGTGAGCGTGGTGAAGGTTTCAAACAGGCCGCTGATGCACACAAATTTAATATCCTGGCGAGCCAGCCTGCAGACTTCGACCGTACTAAAGGTCTGAACGTGATGCAGAACCTGCTGCAAGCGCATCCAGACGTGCAGGCGGTATTTGCGCAGAACGATGAGATGGCACTGGGCGCACTGCGTGCACTGCAGACCGCAGGTAAAACCGATGTGCTGGTGGTCGGCTTCGACGGCACCGCTGACGGTGTGAAAGCAGTAGAATCCGGTAAACTGACCGCTACTGTCGCGCAGATGCCTGATAAAATTGGCGTGATTGGCGTTGATACTGCAGATAAAGTGCTGAAAGGCGAGAAAGTGCAGGCGGTTAACCCAGTAGACCTGAAGCTGGTTACCAAATAAAAAAGCAAAGAAAAGCATGGCAACGCGCCACCTTCCCGGTGGCGCAATTTTCTGGATCAAACCCGATGAACACAAACGCAAAACTGGCGGTACTTGGCAGCATTAATGCTGACCACATCCTTAACCTCACCCATTTTCCTCGTCCCGGTGAAACGGTGATCGGAAAACAGTATCAGATTGCTTTTGGGGGGAAAGGGGCGAACCAGGCTGTGGCAGCCGGTCGTGCCGGTGCTGACATTGCTTTTATTGCCTGTGTTGGCGCTGATGATATCGGCGAACGTATCCGCCAGCAGTTGCAGCAGGACCGCATTGATACGGCACCGGTTGAAACCGTTGCCGATGAAGCCACCGGTGTGGCGATGATCTTCGTGAATGGCGAAGGTGAAAATAATATCGGCATCTATTCTGGTGCCAACGCAGCACTCACTCCAGAGTGTGTAGATCGTCATCAGCAGGTGATTGCCCAGGCAAAAGCGCTGTTGATGCAGCTGGAGTCTCCGCTGGAAAGCGTATTCGCAGCGGCAAAAATTGCGCGTGCCAACGCCACGCAGGTCATTTTGAATCCCGCACCGGCAACGCATTTGTCTGATGAGTTGCTGGCGTTGATTGACATCATTACACCGAATGAAACCGAGGCCGAAATTTTGACCGGTATCGCGGTGAAGAGTGATGAAGACGCGGCGCGTGCCGCGCAGGCGTTGCATGACAAAGGAATTCACACGGTACTGCTCACCTTGGGTCGCCGTGGTGTGTGGCTGAGTGAGCAAGGCAAGGGTGTACGCATTCCGGGCTTTAGCGTGCAGGCGATTGATACCATTGCCGCTGGCGATACCTTCAACGGTGCCTTTATTACCGCGCGTCTGGAAGGGGTTGCGATGCATGATGCAGTGCGTTTTGCCCATGCCGCTGCCGCCATTGCGGTAACGCGTCCGGGTGCGCAGCCCTCAGTGCCGTGGCGCACTGAGATCGATACCTTCCTGCAACAACAGGGTTAAGCCTTTGGCGACCATGAAAGATGTCGCCCGCCTGGCGGGCGTCTCTACCTCCACCGTTTCCCACGTCATTAATAACAATCGCTTTGTCAGCGAACAGGTGCGGGAAAAGGTCGAACAGGCGATTCGTGAACTGAACTACGCCCCGTCGGCACTGGCACGTAGCCTGAAGATCAATCAAACCCGCACCATTGGCATGCTTCTGACAGCCAGCAGTAACCCGTTCTACTCCGAAGTGGTACGCGGCGTGGAGAATAGCTGCTACGAACGCGGTTATAGCCTGATTCTGTGCAATACCGAAGGTGACGAGGAGCGTATGAATCGCAGCCTCGAAACGCTGATGCAAAAGCGCGTCGATGGCTTGCTGATGATGTGTACTGAAACGCATCTTCCCTCTGCCGAGATCCTCAATCGTTATCCCTCGGTACCGATGGTGATGATGGACTGGGCTCCGTTTGAAGGGCGTGGCGACATTATTCAGGACAATGCGCTGCTGGGAGGGGAACTGGCGACACAGCATCTTATCGATCGTGGCTACACGCGGATTGCCTGTATTGCTGGACCACAAGATAAAACCCCGGCGCGTTTGCGTCTGGAGGGTTTCCACAAAGCGATGGCCAGCAGTGGATTGCCGGTATTGCCGGGTTATGTGGTTGACGGTGATTTCGAGTTTCAGGGTGGTTTCAACGCGATGAATCAGTTACTGACATTAGATTCGCTGCCAGATGCAGTCTTCACCAGCAACGATGCCATGGCGGTGGGGGTTTACCATGCGCTATTTCAGGCGGGATTACGTGTGCCGCAAGATATTGCCGTGATGGGTTATGACAATATCGAACTGGCTCGTTATCTCACGCCACCGCTCAGCACCATTCATCAACCGAAAGATGAATTAGGCGAACTGGCGATTGATACGCTGATTCATCGCATGCGTGACCCCGACGCCAGCCAGCAAACGCTGGTATTGACGCCGGAGCTGGTGGATCGCGGTTCGGTTTAAGCGGTTTTCTTCTTTTTCTCGCGATTGGCAATCAGATTGCGGCCATCGCCAGGACGCAACATCAAGAAGGCAAACGCAGACAGCACCGTGATCACTCCCATAGTCAGGAAGGTGGCGTGGAATTGTTGCACGGTGGTGCTCTCAATATCCTGCCAGAAGCGCAGCACGGCGGCGCTCACGGCCACCCCAAAACTGATCGACACCTGTTGGGTCACTGCCAGCACGCTGTTTCCGCCGCTGGCATTCTCATCATTCAAGTCGGCCAACGTGATGGTATTCATCGCGGTGAACTGCGTCGACATCGCCATCCCCAGTACAAACAAAGCCGCCAGCAGCATCAATACACTCTCACCAGGCGTTTGCAGCGAGAAGCTGGCCACCAAAATCCCAATGATGATGGTGATGCCAACCAACGTTTTGCGATAGCCGAAACGACGTAACACTTGCGTCACGGTAGATTTGGCCAGCAGCGATCCAATTGCCGTCGGCCCCATCATGCAACCCGCTATAAGCGCGGGATAGCCAAAGCCGACCTGCAACATCAACGGCATCAGGAACGGAATACAACCGGTGCCGAGACGAGCCGCGATATTCCCGATGATGCCCACCGAGAAGGTGCGGGTTTTAAACATCGGCAAGTTAATGAGTGGTGCAGGGTGACGGCGCGCATGCACTATATAAAGAAGCAGTAACGCGACACCGGTCATCAGCACCAGCACAGCCTGCCACGGCGACACAATGCGTTCGCCGAAAAGCTCAATGCCGATAGATATCAGTACCAGGCCCAATCCAAACAGAATGAAGCCGCCAAAATCAAAGCGGCGCTTGGGCGTGGTGAAATCAGGCATGAACTTACGTGCATAGAAGATACCCGCGATACCAATGGGAATGTTGATGAGGAATATCCAGTGCCAGCTGGCGTACGTCACCAGCAAGCCACCCAGCATCGGTCCAAGAATCGGCCCCACCAATCCCGGCATAGTGACAAAATTGAGCACGGGCAGTAATTCACTGCGCGGATAAGCGCGTAATAGTGCCAGACGTGCCACTGGCATCATCATCGCGCCACCCACACCTTGTATCACGCGTGAGACAACCAACATGCTCAATGAGCCGGACAGGGCGCAGGCCAGCGAGCCTAAGGTAAACAGGGAAACCGCCACAATGAACACTTTACGCGTGCCAAAGCGATCGGCCAGCCAGCCGCTGACGGGGATCAGCATCGCCACCGTCAGCGTATAGCTGATAACGGCAGACTGCATAGCAAGGGGGGAACGTTCAAGGCTGGTGGCGATAGCAGGGAGCGCAGTATTCAGGATGGTGGCGTCGAGGGCTTGCATGAAAAACGCCATGGCGGCGATCCAGGGCAAGCCGGCCATACTGCGCGCGGAGCGAATCATTGAAAGTCCTTCTTTAATAATTTGTTCAGTCTGCAACAAAGAGAGCGGCGTTTAGCCAACAGAATAGCATTGCTGTTTAAGTCGGTGACGCTGATTTGTGCCGCCAAAGCGGCGCTTTTGACTGATTATTGATCGAGAAATGTCTGTTTTTAGCCTGTTCGTATAAAAAAGTAGCGCTCAGTCAATTTTTTGCAATAAACCCTTGTCAGCCAGAATTAACTCCCTATAATGCGCCACCACTGAGACGGCAAAGCGGCAACGCAGACGGCTCAGCAGGGAGTGAAGTGATTCACCCCGCCGGAGAAAAACGCTGAAAAAAGTGTTTGACTCTGAAGGAGGAAAGCGTAATATACGCCACCTCGCAACAGCAGCTTAAGGCGCTGATTGCACCGCTCTTTAACAATTTATCAGACAATCTGTGTGGGCACTCGCAGGATTGATATCAACGTCTCCGGACGTAAAAAATATCAAGTCTCACGAGTGAACACATAATGAAATTCATTATGACGTTTTACAGATGAGCATCGCTGAACTGGTTTCAGCAAATCAAACTTTAAATTGAAGAGTTTGATCATGGCTCAGATTGAACGCTGGCGGCAGGCCTAACACATGCAAGTCGAACGGTAGCACAGAGAGCTTGCTCTCGGGTGACGAGTGGCGGACGGGTGAGTAATGCCTGGGAAACTGCCCGATGGAGGGGGATAACTACTGGAAACGGTAGCTAATACCGCATAACGTCTTCGGACCAAAGTGGGGGACCTTCGGGCCTCACACCATCGGATGTGCCCAGGTGGGATTAGCTAGTAGGTGGGGTAATGGCTCACCTAGGCGACGATCCCTAGCTGGTCTGAGAGGATGACCAGCCACACTGGAACTGAGACACGGTCCAGACTCCTACGGGAGGCAGCAGTGGGGAATATTGCACAATGGGCGCAAGCCTGATGCAGCCATGCCGCGTGTATGAAGAAGGCCTTCGGGTTGTAAAGTACTTTCAGCGGGGAGGAAGGCGGTGAAGTTAATAGCTTCATCGATTGACGTTACCCGCAGAAGAAGCACCGGCTAACTCCGTGCCAGCAGCCGCGGTAATACGGAGGGTGCAAGCGTTAATCGGAATTACTGGGCGTAAAGCGCACGCAGGCGGTCTGTCAAGTCGGATGTGAAATCCCCGGGCTTAACCTGGGAACTGCATTCGAAACTGGCAGGCTAGAGTCTTGTAGAGGGGGGTAGAATTCCAGGTGTAGCGGTGAAATGCGTAGAGATCTGGAGGAATACCGGTGGCGAAGGCGGCCCCCTGGACAAAGACTGACGCTCAGGTGCGAAAGCGTGGGGAGCAAACAGGATTAGATACCCTGGTAGTCCACGCCGTAAACGATGTCGACTTGGAGGTTGTTCCCTTGAGGAGTGGCTTCCGGAGCTAACGCGTTAAGTCGACCGCCTGGGGAGTACGGCCGCAAGGTTAAAACTCAAATGAATTGACGGGGGCCCGCACAAGCGGTGGAGCATGTGGTTTAATTCGATGCAACGCGAAGAACCTTACCTACTCTTGACATCCAGAGAACTTAGCAGAGATGCTTTGGTGCCTTCGGGAACTCTGAGACAGGTGCTGCATGGCTGTCGTCAGCTCGTGTTGTGAAATGTTGGGTTAAGTCCCGCAACGAGCGCAACCCTTATCCTTTGTTGCCAGCGGTTCGGCCGGGAACTCAAAGGAGACTGCCAGTGATAAACTGGAGGAAGGTGGGGATGACGTCAAGTCATCATGGCCCTTACGAGTAGGGCTACACACGTGCTACAATGGCGCATACAAAGAGAAGCGACCTCGCGAGAGCAAGCGGACCTCATAAAGTGCGTCGTAGTCCGGATTGGAGTCTGCAACTCGACTCCATGAAGTCGGAATCGCTAGTAATCGTAGATCAGAATGCTACGGTGAATACGTTCCCGGGCCTTGTACACACCGCCCGTCACACCATGGGAGTGGGTTGCAAAAGAAGTAGGTAGCTTAACCTTCGGGAGGGCGCTTACCACTTTGTGATTCATGACTGGGGTGAAGTCGTAACAAGGTAACCGTAGGGGAACCTGCGGTTGGATCACCTCCTTACCTGAAGATACTTTCCCGCGAAGTGCTCACACAGATTGTCTGATAGAAAAGTAAAGAAGCAAAGCGTCTTACGAACGAGACTTTAGTGTCCCCTTCGTCTAGAGGCCTAGGACACCGCCCTTTCACGGCGGTAACAGGGGTTCGAATCCCCTAGGGGACGCCACTTGCTGGTATGTGAGTGAAAGTCGCCAACCAAACTATCTTAAAGATGACTTACGAGTCATGTTTAAGATATTGCTCTTTAACAATCCGGAACAAGCTGAAAATTGAAACGACGTGTCGGTTCATTTCTCCGTAATAAGAAATGAATGATGACATGTTCGAGTCTCTCAAATGCTTGCAGCTTGCATGCGTTGAAAAACGCCTGTGGGTTGTGAGGTTAAGCGACTAAGCGTACACGGTGGATGCCCTGGCAGTCAGAGGCGATGAAGGACGTGCTAATCTGCGTAAAGCGTCGGTAAGGTGATATGAACCGCTACAGCCGACGATGTCCGAATGGGGAAACCCGGTGCACTCTGTGCATCATCGTAACATGAATACATAGTGTTACGAGGCGAACCTGGGGAACTGAAACATCTAAGTACCCAGAGGAAAAGAAATCAACCGAGATTCCCCCAGTAGCGGCGAGCGAACGGGGAGCAGCCCAGAACCTGAATCAGCTGGTGTGTTAGTGGAAGCGTCTGGAAAGTCGCAGGGTACAGGGTGATACTCCCGTACACAAAAGCACACCTTCTGTGAGTTCGAAGAGTAGGGCGGGACACGTGGTATCCTGTCTGAATATGGGGGGACCATCCTCCAAGGCTAAATACTCCTGACTGACCGATAGTGAACCAGTACCGTGAGGGAAAGGCGAAAAGAACCCCGGCGAGGGGAGTGAAACAGAACCTGAAACCGTGTACGTACAAGCAGTGGGAGCCTACTTGTTAGGTGACTGCGTACCTTTTGTATAATGGGTCAGCGACTTATATTCTGTAGCAAGGTTAACCGTATAGGGGAGCCGCAGGGAAACCGAGTCTTAACTGGGCGTTAAGTTGCAGGGTATAGACCCGAAACCCGGTGATCTAGCCATGGGCAGGTTGAAGGTTGGGTAACACTAACTGGAGGACCGAACCGACTAATGTTGAAAAATTAGCGGATGACTTGTGGCTGGGGGTGAAAGGCCAATCAAACCGGGAGATAGCTGGTTCTCCCCGAAAGCTATTTAGGTAGCGCCTCGTGAACTCATCTTCGGGGGTAGAGCACTGTTTCGGCTAGGGGGCCATCCCGGCTTACCAACCCGATGCAAACTGCGAATACCGAAGAATGTTATCACGGGAGACACACGGCGGGTGCTAACGTCCGTCGTGAAGAGGGAAACAACCCAGACCGCCAGCTAAGGTCCCAAAGTCATGGTTAAGTGGGAAACGATGTGGGAAGGCACAGACAGCCAGGATGTTGGCTTAGAAGCAGCCATCATTTAAAGAAAGCGTAATAGCTCACTGGTCGAGTCGGCCTGCGCGGAAGATGTAACGGGGCTAAACCATGCACCGAAGCTGCGGCAGCGACGCTTAGGCGTTGTTGGGTAGGGGAGCGTTCTGTAAGCCGTTGAAGGTGGCCTGTGAGGGCTGCTGGAGGTATCAGAAGTGCGAATGCTGACATAAGTAACGATAAAGCGGGTGAAAAGCCCGCTCGCCGGAAGACCAAGGGTTCCTGTTCAACGTTAATCGGAGCAGGGTGAGTCGACCCCTAAGGCGAGGCTGAAAAGCGTAGTCGATGGGAAGCAGGTTAATATTCCTGCACTTGGTGTTACTGCGAAGGGGGGACGGAGAAGGCTAGGTTATCCGGGCGACGGTTGTCCCGGTTTAAGCATGTAGGCGGGAGTTTTAGGTAAATCCGGAACTCTTTTAACGCTGAGGTGTGATGACGAGTCACTACGGTGATGAAGTAACTGATGCCCTGCTTCCAGGAAAAGCCTCTAAGCTCCAGGTAACACGAAATCGTACCCCAAACCGACACAGGTGGTCAGGTAGAGAATACCAAGGCGCTTGAGAGAACTCGGGTGAAGGAACTAGGCAAAATGGTGCCGTAACTTCGGGAGAAGGCACGCTGTCGGTAGGTGAAGTCCCTCGCGGACGGAGCTGAAGGCAGTCGAAGATACCAGCTGGCTGCAACTGTTTATTAAAAACACAGCACTGTGCAAACACGAAAGTGGACGTATACGGTGTGACGCCTGCCCGGTGCCGGAAGGTTAATTGATGGGGTTATCCGCAAGGAGAAGCTCTTGATCGAAGCCCCGGTAAACGGCGGCCGTAACTATAACGGTCCTAAGGTAGCGAAATTCCTTGTCGGGTAAGTTCCGACCTGCACGAATGGCGTAATGATGGCCAGGCTGTCTCCACCCGAGACTCAGTGAAATTGAAATCGCTGTGAAGATGCAGTGTACCCGCGGCAAGACGGAAAGACCCCGTGAACCTTTACTATAGCTTGACACTGAACATTGAGCCTTGATGTGTAGGATAGGTGGGAGGCTTTGAAGCGTGGACGCCAGTCTGCGTGGAGCCATCCTTGAAATACCACCCTTTAATGTTTGATGTTCTAACGTAGACCCGTAATCCGGGTTGCGGACAGTGTCTGGTGGGTAGTTTGACTGGGGCGGTCTCCTCCCAAAGAGTAACGGAGGAGCACGAAGGTTGGCTAATCCTGGTCGGACATCAGGAGGTTAGTGCAATGGCATAAGCCAGCTTGACTGCGAGAGTGACGGCTCGAGCAGGTGCGAAAGCAGGTCATAGTGATCCGGTGGTTCTGAATGGAAGGGCCATCGCTCAACGGATAAAAGGTACTCCGGGGATAACAGGCTGATACCGCCCAAGAGTTCATATCGACGGCGGTGTTTGGCACCTCGATGTCGGCTCATCACATCCTGGGGCTGAAGTAGGTCCCAAGGGTACGGCTGTTCGCCGTTTAAAGTGGTACGCGAGCTGGGTTTAGAACGTCGTGAGACAGTTCGGTCCCTATCTGCCGTGGGCGCTGGAGAATTGAGGGGGGTTGCTCCTAGTACGAGAGGACCGGAGTGAACGCACCACTGGTGTTCGGGTTGTCATGCCAATGGCATTGCCCGGTAGCTAAGTGCGGAAAAGATAAGTGCTGAAAGCATCTAAGCACGAAACTTGCCCCAAGATGAGTTCTCCCTGGGCACTTGATGCCCCTGAAGGGACGTTGAAGACGACGACGTTGATAGGCCGGATGTGTAAGTGCAGCGATGCATTGAGCTAACCGGTACTAATGACCCGTGAGGCTTAACCTTACAACGCCAGAGGCGTTTTTGAAGAGACGCAAAGTAGATTTTCAGCTTAGTTCACCGGATTAAAGATTTAGTTTTGTTCTGCGGACATGAGTCCGAAGGATTTTGCGCTGAGGCAAGGCGGCAAGCGAGACGATGTGAAGGAGCATACATCAGTATGTGACTGAGCAGCACGAACGCAGCCAACGCAGCAGCAGTGCAAAAGACACAGGACAGAACACCAAGATTTGCCTGGCGGCTTTAGCGCGGTGGTCCCACCTGACCCCATGCCGAACTCAGAAGTGAAACGCCGTAGCGCCGATGGTAGTGTGGGGCCTCCCCATGCGAGAGTAGGGAACTGCCAGGCATCAAACAAGTGAAGAAGCCCTGAACGAAAGTTCAGGGCTTTTTTACGTCTAAAATTCAGCCACCTCATCCAAAAAATCTCTGTTTATTGGCCTCTTTTCAGCCACTCTTCAATAAAATCAGCCACCTTAACTGTCTGATTAATATCAAGGAGAGGAAGGTTGATTGCCAATTTCTCATCGCTTGCCACAGCAATCACGTATTCATCCAATAAATCGGTCACCCCACCTTTAACACCGTGCCGCCAGAGGGCAATTTTGGGCACCGGTTCGCCCTTAAAGCCTTCAACCAGCACCAAATCCAAGATTGAACTGTCCATTTTGGCCGCTAACGCCGTCAAATCTAACGGCTGATCCGGGGTTTCACACATCAAAGCCCAGCGTTGGTTACTGGCGACGATCACTTGGTCGGCACCCGCTTTTCGCAGCAAATAGCTGTCCTTTCCCGGTGTATCTATATCCATTTGATGGTGAGTGTGCTTGATTAACCCTGTACGGATGCCTCGTTCCTTTAGCAAAGGGATAACCTGCTGTAACAAGGTGGTTTTTCCTGTCCCGCACCATGCCACAACTGCCAGCAACGGCACGCTCATGACAGGTTCTCCTCATTCATCAAATCGTCCGGGGTATTGATGTTGCGAAACGCCGACTCAGGATCGGTAAATGTCACCGCATGGCCGCCGTGCTCCCGTAGGAACTGCATTAAACGTCGCTCACCGCGTAACAGCCAGGCTTCCAGATCATCGGCTAATGATCGATGAACCAGCGCTAATGCGGGATGATCGCGCTGCGTCGAACGTACCCAGACAGCGGGGGCATTGCCGCGCTGCTGCCATAAACGTGCGACGAAATCCTCTGGAAGCCAGGGCGTATCACAGGCGCAAAAGGCGACCCATTCGGTTTTGCTGTGCTGCAAACCACTCAGCATGCCAGCCAGAGGCCCTGGGAAATCAGACATAGAATCAGTAATCACCTGACAGCCGCTATGCTGATAACGATCAATGTTACGGTTCGCGCTTATCAACACAATATTGACCTGCGGCATGAATCGCTGCAGAACGTGTTGATAAAGCGGTTTGCCCTGCAGTTCCAGCAGCCCTTTATCTTGACCTCCCATACGGCTGCCTTGCCCACCGGCTAGGATCACGCCAGTCAATGCTGTCATTTTCGTCTCCTTAGTCATTCTGGACGATACTTGCATCACGGCAGCGTACCACCTGCGTAAAGGAATCAACGATGAAATATCACCGCCTTAATGAACTTCTCGAACTCCTGCAACCGGCATGGCAAAAGGAGTCGGATCTTAACCTGCTGGCATTTTTACAAAAATTGGCGCAGGAATCCGGTTTCAGTGGCCCATTAAGTGAATTAACCGATGATGTATTGATTTACCATCTCAAGATGCGTGATGCTGACAGCCATGCTGAAATTCCCGGACTGAAAAAGGATCACGAAGTGGACTTCAAAACTGCGCTATTACGTGCGCGCGGTGTGATTAAGGATGATGAGTAGTGTTATCCTTGCGCATGACTTGCAACGGTAACCTACAGACAAAATGATGAGCGAAGCTGCCTTTACTTTCCAGACGCTGGACCCTGATGTCATCCTCGATGCACTTTGGGATGCGGGTCTGCGTGTCGAATCAGGCCTAACCGCCCTCAATAGCTACGAGAACCGTGTTTATCAGTTCAGCGATGATGAAAAGCGTCGCTATGTGGCCAAGTTTTATCGTCCACAACGCTGGAGTGCGCAGCAGATTCATGAAGAGCATCAGTTCACACGGGATCTGCTGGCAGATGAAGTTCCGGTGGCAGCGCCATTGACGCTGCAAGGCAGCACGCTGAACCAGCATGCCGGATTTATGTTTGCCGTTTTCCCCAGTCTGGGAGGACGACAATATGAAACAGATAACGAAGAACAGATGGAGTGGGTGGGGCGTTTTCTGGGCCGCATCCATCAAACCGGTCGTCAGAGTCTGTTTCAGCAGCGCCCAACAATGGGTCTGGAAGAGTATGTGTTCCAGCCTCGTCGGGAACTGGAGCAAAGCACACTGGTGCCTGGTGCGCTGAAAGACGCACTGCTGAACGCCGTAGATAAACTCAGCAGCACGCTGCAGCAGTGTTGGCATAGCCAATGGCAACCTCTTCGGCTGCACGGTGACTGCCATCCGGGTAATATTCTATGGCGCGATGGCCCGATGTTTGTCGATCTGGATGACGCGCGTAACGGCCCGGCCGTGCAGGATTTATGGATGTTGGTGAATGGCGATCGTCAGGAGCAACTGATCCAATGGGACATTCTGCTGGAAGCTTATAATGAATTCAGTGACTTCGATTTACATGAATTGTCACTGATTGAGCCTTTACGCGCTATGCGCATGGTTTATTATTTGGCCTGGGTGGTACGCCGTTGGCAGGATCCCGCTTTTCCGCGCGCTTTCCCCTGGATGACCGATGAGGATTTCTGGCGCCGACAGATTGCACTATTTATCGAGCAGGAGAGGCTGTTACACCAACCCCCGTTGCAGCTTAGCCCGCAATTTTAATGAAGTACTCAGGAGATTTTTTCACGATGAAAAAGATTATGTTTGCGCTGGTAGGATTAATGCTGGCATTTGGCGCTTCAGCCGCACAGTTTAACGACGGCAAACAGTTCGTTACGCTGCCAAAGCCGGTTGCGGGTGAACCGCAGGTGCTGGAGTTCTTCTCCTTCTTCTGCCCACACTGCTACCAGTTCGAACGTGTTTATCACGTGAGTGATGCAGTGAAAAAGAACCTGCCAGCTGACACCAAAGTGACGAAATATCACGTCGATTTCCTGGGTGGTGATTTCGGCCCAGTCGTCACGCAGGCTTGGGCTGTGGCGATGGCCTTAGGTGTGGAAAGCAAAGTCACTGCACCGATTTTTGATGGTATCCAGAAAACCCAAACCATCACTGATGCAGCAAGCCTGAAAGCGACTTTCATCCAGGCGGCGGGCATCTCTTCTGAAGATTATGATGCTGCATGGAACAGCTTTGCGGTAAAAGCATTGGTGGCGCAGCAGCAGAAAGCAGCCTCTGACCTGAACTTGCAAGGTGTGCCTGCGATCTTCGTTAACGGCAAATACATGGTCAACAATGGCGGCCTTGATACCAGCTCTATGGACAATTTCGTTGCTGATTATGCCAACGTAGTGAAGTTCCTGGTTGAGAAGAAGTAATCAAGCTTGATAAAACGTCGACAATGTCGGCGTTTTATCGCCATTATCACTGCGCAACACTCATACTCCTGTTAACCCTCCGCTTAATATCCACATGGACGATCACCTTTTTAAAAAGGTGTTGTGCATCACGGTAAGTTAATAACTCTTTGAATATAAGATGTTTTTATCAGTAAAATGATTGCAATTAACGTAAATAACAATACGTTATGATTTTTACGCACAAAGTTATCCACAACCCGATCCTTGCGATCCGCTCCGCGTAACCGCGAAAAAGATCCTGACTTCCCCGCACAGATTCAACATTCTTCTCTGGTTGTGGCATCCTTATAGCCCTCATTATCGCAACGAAGAAAATACGAACCTATGGCGCAAATTGCAGAAAACCCTCTGATTCTGGTAGACGGCTCCTCATATCTCTATCGGGCATATCATGCCTTTCCGCCGTTAACCAACAGTGCTGGCGAGCCAACAGGCGCCATGTATGGTGTGCTCAATATGCTGAAAAGCCTGTTGATGCAGTATCAGCCGAGCCACGTGGCTGTTGTCTTCGATGCGAAAGGCAAAACCTTCCGTGATGAGTTATTCGAGCACTACAAATCTCACCGTCCGCCCATGCCTGACGATCTGCGTGCACAGATTGAACCGCTGCATGAGATGGTTAAAGCAATGGGTTTGCCATTATTGGCCGTGACGGGCGTTGAGGCCGATGATGTTATCGGCACACTGGCGCAGGAAGCCGAGAAGCAAGGCCGTGCAGTGTTGATCAGTACCGGTGATAAAGACATGGCTCAGCTGGTCACGCCGGGCATCACGCTGATCAACACCATGACCAATACGGTGCTGGGTCCGGAAGAGGTTGAGCAGAAATATGGTGTTCCGCCGTCACTGATTATCGATTTCCTGGCCATGATGGGCGATAGCTCGGACAATATTCCCGGTGTGCCGGGCGTGGGAGAGAAGACGGCACAAGCACTGCTGCAAGGGTTAGGCGGCATGCAGTCGATTTACGACAATCTCGATAAAGTGGCCGATCTTTCGTTCCGTGGCGCGAAAACCATGGCGGCGAAGCTGGAGCAAAACCGTGAGGTGGCTTTCCTCTCTTATCAGCTGGCGACGATTAAGACCGACGTTGAGCTGGAGCTGGGCTGTGAGCAGCTCACGGTTAACGAGCCTGACGTCGAAGCGCTGCAAACTTTGTTTGGCCGTTACGAGTTCAAACGCTGGATCACCGATTTACAGGATGGCACCTGGCTTCAGGGTAAGAAGAGCAATACCCAGGCTCAGAAATCACTGGCAAGTGAACCTGTGGCCGCAGCCGCGGAAACAGCCAGCGTGCTGTCATCGGATGGCTACGTCACCATTCTTGATCAGGCGACCTTCGACGAGTGGCTGCAAAAGCTGAAAAATGCGGAGCTGTTTGCCTTCGATTTGGAAACCGATTCGCTGGATAACTGGAGCGCCAACATTATTGGTCTCTCCTTTGCGATCGCGCCGGGTGAAGCGGCTTATCTTCCGGTGGGCCATGACTATCTTGATGCACCAGACCAGCTGGACCGCACCGACGTCCTGAAACAGCTGAAACCGCTGCTTGAAGATGCCAAAGCCGCGAAAGTGGGGCAAAACCTCAAGTACGACCGCGGCGTGCTCAAGAATTACGACATTGAGCTGAAAGGCATTAAATTCGACACCATGCTGGAGTCTTACTGTCTGAACAGCGTTGGCGGTAAACATGATATGGACAGCCTGGCGGCGCGCTGGTTGAACCACAAAACCGTGACCTTTGAAGAGATTGCCGGAAAAGGCAAAAATCAGCTGACCTTCAACCAGATTGCGATTGAGCAGGCCGCTCACTACGCCGCAGAAGACGCCGATGTCACGCTGCAGCTGCACATGCAAATGTGGCCAAAGCTGGAGCAGGAAGCGGGGCCGAAGCAGGTGTTTACCGACATTGAAATGCCGCTGGTTACGGTGATTTCTCGTGTTGAGCGTAACGGCGTGTTGATCGATCAAAACATTCTGGCGAAGCACTCGCAGGAGCTGACTACCCGTTTGGCTGAGCTTGAGCTGAAGGCTCACGAATTAGCCGGTGAGCCGTTTAATCTCTCTTCTACCAAACAGCTGCAAACCATTCTGTTTGAAAAGCAGGGCATTAAACCCACCAAGAAAACGCCGGGCGGTGCCCCATCAACCAGTGAAGAAGTGCTGGCTGAGCTGGCTCTCGACTATCCGCTGCCAAAAGTGATTCTGGAGCACCGTGGTCTGTCGAAGCTCAAGTCGACCTACACCGATAAATTGCCACTGATGATCAATCCGAAAACCGGTCGCGTCCATACCTCTTATCATCAGGCAGTTACCGCAACCGGGCGTCTCTCTTCGACCGATCCGAACCTGCAAAATATCCCGGTGCGTAATGATGAAGGTCGTCGTATTCGCCAGGCGTTTATAGCGGGTGCGGATAAGCGCATTGTGGCGGCTGACTACTCGCAAATTGAACTGCGTATTATGGCGCACCTGTCACAGGATAAAGGCTTGCTGGATGCCTTTGCGCAGGGAGAAGACATTCACCGTGCCACGGCGTCAGAAGTGTTTGGTGTGGCGCTGAGTAAGGTGTCAGGGGAGCAGCGTCGCAGTGCCAAAGCGATTAACTTTGGTTTGATCTATGGCATGAGCGCATTTGGTTTATCGCGTCAGCTGAATATCGGTGCCGGCGAAGCGAAGAAGTATATGGATCTCTATTTCGAACGTTATCCGGGCGTGCTGCGCTATATGGAAGAGACGCGTGCGCAAGCTGCGGAGAAGGGCTACGTTGAAACCCTTGAGGGCCGCCGTCTGTGGCTGCCGGACATCAATTCCAGCAACGCCATTCGTCGTAAAGCGGCTGAGCGTGCGGCGATTAATGCCCCGATGCAAGGCACGGCAGCAGATATCATTAAACGCGCGATGATTGCTGTGGATGGGTGGTTACAACAGCAGAATGATGATGCAGTGCAGATGATCATGCAGGTACACGATGAATTGGTGTTCGAGATCCGCAATGATGCGGTTGAGAGTGCCAGTGCGACGATCCGTCAACTGATGGAGAGCAGCATGAAGTTGGATGTACCGCTGCAGGTTGAAGTCGGAACGGGTGATAACTGGGATCAGGCACACTAACAGGTGAATGTTGGCGGCATCTCGGTGCCGCTGACATCATCATAAGAAAAAAGTTTGATTAATCGGTTCAGCAAACCCGCAAAGCCGCTTGTAAAATGCACGTTGGGTAACTGCTTATCCCCTAAGCATTTTTTTAGTAATTAAACTACATGCCTTAAGCCAAAGTGTGACGAACCTGGTAAAAAAGATGTCGGATCCTGAAACTTAACAACAAAAAACCCTTTGTCGGTCAGGAAAAATCAGGTAAAGTTCATCGCGTAGGGTACAGAGGTAAGATGTTCTATCTTTCAGACCTTTTACTTCACGTAATCGGATTTGGCTGAATATTTAGCCGCCCCAGTCATTTATGACTGGGGCGTTTTTTATTGGGCTTTTTCTGAAAAGCGGGCTGAAAAACCCGCTGGAGAGATTAGGCGGAGGGTGCTTCGCTATCGCCTTCCTGCGCCGGTTCCAGTTCTGCGAACCAGCTGTCCAGCTTTTGACGAACGATATCCACACCCAGCTTTTTCAACGATGAGAACATCTCGACCTGCACATCACCCATAAAGCCCAATGCAGCTTCACGCACCATCTTGAGCTGTGCTTTACGCGCGCCTGAGGCCAGCTTATCCGCTTTAGTTAACAGTACCAGCACCGGAATGCCACTCTGAACGGCCCACTCAATCATGTTCTGATCAAGGTCTTTCAATGGATGGCGGATATCCATCAGCACCACCAAGCCTTTCAGTGCCTGACGTTTCTGCAAATATTCAGACAGTGCGCGCTGCCACTTGCGCTTCATTTCTTCCGGTACTTCCGCGTAACCGTAACCTGGCAAGTCCACTAAGCGCTTACCATCAACCACTTCAAACAGGTTGATGAGCTGGGTACGGCCAGGCGTTTTACTGGTACGTGCCAGACCTTTCTGATTGGTCAGGGTGTTCAGTGCGCTGGATTTGCCCGCATTAGAGCGCCCGGCAAAGGCGACTTCAATGCCCGCATCCGCCGGCAAATGGCGAATATCCGGGGCGCTGAGCATAAAATGGGTCATGTGATAGTTCAAAGCAGACAAAGTAAAACTCCAGCAGAGTGATTCGGCAATTGGGCTGATTATACCTGTTATGGCGCAAAAGTGCCCGATGGCGTCTTAACGCGCTATTTTGTAAGAGATCAACGATTGTTACTGCCAGTCATTACCGCTTAATGGAATGTTCACATTAAGACTTGTTGTTAATAATCATGGTGTTAATGGAATCATGAAAAAGACCGCTCTAAATAAGAGACAAGTCTCACTTGTTCATTTTACTGATTGGTCTACATTGAGTGTCAGTGCACGGCAGCACCTATCAGGATGATGCGCTCAGGAGTGTCGGGGAAGACCAAGAGCATGGCAGGAAGTGATTCAGGCACGAGTCAGACAAGGAAAAGGAATACTCGCAGGAGCGATGGGGCGAAGGAGCAACCGGGACGTGGTGAGCCGTAAAGGATTGATACCGTAATTCCTTCATGAGAAGGTGCGAAATAAGGCGATAGCATAGGCTATCGCCTTTTTTCTTTGCCCGCTTTCTGCTAGATTTCGCCGCAATTCTATACTGAATTCACTTAGCATCACTGAGACCGGACACCATGAAGCAACCTGCATCAGCCCCGCGTGGCAAACCTGCTGCAAAAGCCAAGCGCAAATCGCGTGAAGAACTCAACCAGGAAGCGCGCGACCGTAAACGCGATAAAAAACACAGTGGCCACAAATCTGGCAGCCGTGCCAATCCGGAAGTGCAAGCCGCAAATAAAGGCCAGGGTAAAAAAAGCCAGGACCCACGCGTAGGCAGCAAAAAGCCGATTGCGCTGGTGGCCGACGGTAAAACTCAGCCAGAGAAGAAACCCGCCGCGCAACCCAAGCCGAAAGCGGAAAAAGTGCGTTTAACGCCGCAGGAAGAGCTGGCCAAGCTGGAAAACGATGAGCGTCTGGATACGCTGCTGGATCGTCTTGAAAATGGCGAGACGCTGAGCGGCGAAGATCAGGCCTGGCTGGACCAAACCTTAGACCGCATCGACGAGCTGATGGAAACTCTGGGCATTGCCTTGGATGACGAAGCGGAAGATGAGCAGGCAGAAGAAGATATGATGCGCCTGTTGAAGGGCAACTAAGGCACTTTTTGATCGGCATGCGTGTTACCGCATGCCGCGCTAAACAGGTATTCGCTTATGCTTTGGCCTGGATCAATTTTAGCGCTGCTACTGACATGTTATCTGCTGTGGTTATTGTTTAAACTACGCCGCCTGTCGCGTCTGAAGTCGCGTATACGCCGGCGTTCGGCTCACCGCTTCATCCACTCTTCTGCTACGCGACCCTCTCTCAGACGACGTCACCGTAAGGAGTGAGCATGTCATCGCAGCAGATTGAATGGGATCAGCGCCTGATTGAAAAATACAATTACGCAGGCCCGCGCTACACCTCTTATCCCACCGCGTTGGAGTTTAATGAAAACTTCGGCGAGGCGGCATTTCAGCAAGCCGTTGAACGCTATCCTGAGCGATCTCTGTCACTGTATGTGCACATCCCGTTCTGCCATCGTCTGTGCTATTTCTGCGGTTGCAATAAGATCGTCACGCGCCAGTTGCACAAGGCAGACCGCTATCTTGATGTGTTGGAACAGGAAATCCGTCAGCGAGCCCCGCTTTTTGCTGGTCGTCGCGTAACCCAATTACACTGGGGCGGCGGCACGCCAACCTTTCTTAACCCGGCACAGGTGAGCCGGCTGGTGGCGCTATTACGCAGCCATTTTGACATTGCGGATGATGTTGAAATGTCGATCGAGGTCGATCCACGTGAAATTGAACTGGAGATGATCGATCATCTGCGTGCCGAGGGGTTTAACCGACTGAGCATGGGCGTGCAGGACTTCAACAAAGCCGTGCAGGAGCGTGTTAACCGCGTTCAGGATGAAGAGACCATCTTTGCCCTGGTCGAGCGTGCTCGGGCGCAGGGGTTCCGTTCCGTGAGTCTCGATTTGATCTACGGCCTGCCGTTGCAAACGCCAGAGAGCTTTGCTTTTACCTTGCAGCGGGTAATCGCACTCAATCCCGACCGCCTTAGCGTGTTTAACTATGCGCATATGCCCACCCTGTTCGCGGCGCAACGTAAGATCAAAGATGATGAACTGCCCAGTGCCGCCCAGAAGTTGCTGATTCTGCAGCAAACTATCGCAACCTTAACCCGCGCGGGCTACCAATTCATTGGGATGGATCACTTTGCCAAGCCAGATGATGAGCTGGCTGTGGCACAGCGTGCCGGTGTGCTTCATCGCAACTTCCAGGGTTACACCACCCAGGGAGAGAGCGATCTGCTCGGTTTCGGGGTGTCGGCGATCAGTATGCTGGGTGACGGCTATGCGCAGAACCAGAAAGATTTGAAGGCGTATTATCGCGACGTTGAGCAGCGTGGCAATGCCTTGTGGCGCGGCCTGACGTTAAGCGATGATGATTGCCTGCGCCGCGATGTGATCAAAGCGCTGATCTGTAATTTCTCTCTGGATTTTTCTGCCATTGAGGCGCAATGGCCAATCGATTTTGACGACTATTTCGCAGAGGATTTAGCGCTGCTTGCGCCGTTAATCGCCGATGGCTTGCTGGAACAGCAGGGGCGCTGCCTGCAGGTAACGGGGATTGGACGTTTGCTGATTCGCAATATCTGCATGTGCTTTGATCGTTACCTGCGCCAGAAAGCCCGTCTGCAGCAATTTTCACGTGTGATATAAAAACAAAAGGCGGCCTGAAGGCCGCCTGCGGTTGCACTAAGCTGCAATCTTACTCCATACCCAGTTCTTTCAATTTACGCGTCAGCGTATTTCGACCCCAACCGAGTAACCGTGCGGCTTCCTGCTTGTGCCCCTGAGTGTGGCGCAGTGCGGTGGTGAGCAGCGTACGCTCCATTTCCGGCTGAGCTTCAGAGAGCAGGTTTTGATGACCGGAACGCAGCGCGCGGTCCGCCCATTGTGCCAGCAGTGTTGCCCAGCTATCCGGCAGAGATTGCACTGGACTATCTGGCGTGCTCGACTCAAACAGTTCCGGCGGCAGGTCCTGAATCAACACTTCCTGGCCCGCAGCCATTACGGTTAACCAACGGCAGGTGTTCTCCAGCTGGCGCACGTTACCGGACCAATGCAGACGCGTCAGTGCGGTTTCCGTCTCCTGGTGCAGAATTTTCGCTTCCACACCCAACTCACGCGCAGCCACCTGCAGGAAGTAGCGCGCCAGACGAGGGATGTCTTCACGACGCTCGCGCAGTGGCGGCAGATGGACACGGATCACGTTGAGACGGTGGAACAAGTCTTCACGGAACTTGCCTTCTTGCACGCGCAGTTCAAGGTTTTGGTGGGTTGCCGCGATGATACGCACGTCCACTTTCACCGGCGCATAGCCGCCCACGCGATAGAACTGGCCATCAGCCAAAACGCGTAACAAGCGGGTCTGCACATCGAGCGGCATATCACCGATTTCATCGAGGAATAGCGTACCGCCATCAGCTTGCTCAAAGCGACCCTGACGAATCTGGTTTGCCCCGGTAAAGGCACCTTTCTCGTGTCCGAACAGCTCGGATTCGATCAGGTCTTTAGGAATGGCAGCCATATTCAGCGCGATAAACGGTGATTTAGCCCGCGGACTATGACGATGCAGCGCATGCGCCACCAACTCTTTACCGGTACCTGATTCGCCGTTAATCAGCACACTGATCGACGAGCGCGACAAGCGGCCAATTATACGGAACACATCCTGCATCGCTGGCGCTTCGCCAATGATATCGGTAGTGGGGCCGCTCACCGGCTGATTGCGCGGCTGCTGCTGCTCCTGATAATGGCTAATCGCACGTTCAACCAGTGCCACCGCCTCATCGATATCAAACGGTTTTGGCAGGTAATCAAACGCACCCTGCTGATAGGCGCTCACTGCGGCATCCAAATCCGAATGCGCGGTCATGATGATCACCGGCAGCATAGGATGACGCTGTTTAATTTGTTTCAGCAACGCCAGCCCATCCATGCCCGGCATGCGAATATCTGATAACAATACATCTGGGGTTTTACTTGAGAGTGCATCCAGCACCTCATTGGCGCTGTCAAATGTTGCGCAGCTCAAACCGGCTCCAGTGAGCGCACGTTCAAGCACCCAGCGGATGGAGCTATCGTCATCGACGATCCAGACTATCCCTCGTTGCATAGAAACCTCACTGGCGAATAGGCAGGTAGACCGAGAATTCGGTGTGTCCTGGCCAACTGTTAAATTCTATTTTTCCTGAATGCTGATCGATCAGACTGCGGGCGATGGAGAGACCTAAACCCGTGCCCCCTTCGCGTCCGCTGACCATCGGATAGAACAGCGTATCTTGTAGCTGGGCAGGTATGCCTGGGCCATCATCTTCAATATCAATGCGTGCCACTAAGCGATAACGTGTGCCGTGCAGCGTCAGTTGGAAAGCAGTGCGCGTGCGGATGACGATAGTGCCGCCTTCCTCACCCAGCGCTTGCAGGGCATTACGCACTACATTAAGCAGCACCTGCTCAATCTGGTCAGGGTCATGCGGCAGTTCTGGCAGGCTGGGGTCGTAATCACGCACCAGCGAGACATTGTCCGGTAACTCCATTGAGACCAGGTTGACCACGCGCTCGGCCACCTGATGAATGCTTTGTGTTACGTGCATACCCGGCTGTTGTGGCCCGAGTAAGCGATCGACCAGATTGCGCAGGCGGTCCGCCTGTTCAATGATGATCCGGGTATATTCATGCAGCGACGGATCGGGCAGGGCACGGGTTAATAATTGTGCCGCGCCGCGTAATCCACCCAGCGGGTTTTTAATTTCATGTGCCAGTCCGCGCACTAAATCGCGGGCTGCGACCTGCTGTGCATGTTGCAACTGTTCCTGGCTCAGGCGACGTTGATTATCCATCGGCGCCATTTCCAGCAAAATAAGGCCATCGGGCAGTCGTTGCGCCGTCAGCGACATAATGTGCGCCCGGCCATCAACCACCAAAGTGACTTCGCTGTCGGTAAAGCCCTGGCCTGCTCCAAGACTCTCGCTCATCACCTCAATATTCAGCGAAAAATAGCCGGTTAATTCCGGTAATGGCGTGCCGAACAATTTGCGTGAGCTTTGCGCCAGTAATTGCTGAGCTGCCGGGTTGGCATAATGGATAACCAGATCGTTATCGACCAGCAAAATACTGTTGATTAGAGAGTTGAGTATCTGCCCCGCGTCGGGCAGCGTGCCAGTAGCCATACAGCGTTCCTCTGCACTAAGTTAGTGCATTATAGCCTTTTAGGACGGAAATCTGTCTTTGAAACGGTATTTGCGCGGAGAAAAAAGCCCATCCGGAGATGGGCCAAAGTTTCCACGGCAATATAAAAAGTTTTCAGACTCTGTGCGCCGCCAAAAAAGCGGCGCATGAAGCCGAATTTTTTAAATTAAACGCTGTAGTACAGTTCGAACTCAACTGGGTGCGGAGTCATGCGCACACGGTCAACTTCTGGCTTACGCAGTTCAATGTACGCATCGATAGCGTCATCAGTGAACACGCCGCCACGGGTCAGGAACTCGCGGTCTTCGTTCAGTGCGTTCAGTGCTTCTTCCAGAGAACCTGCAACTTTTGGAATCTCAGCTTCTTCTTCCGGAGGCAGGTCATACAGGTTTTTGTCCATGGCATCGCCAGGGTGGATCTTGTTGATAACACCATCAAGACCCGCCATCAGCAGTGCAGTGAACGCCAGGTATGGGTTAGCCGCTGGATCCGGGAAGCGCGCTTCGATACGACGAGCTTTCGGGCTTGCAACCACTGGAATACGGATAGAAGCAGAACGGTTACGGGCAGAGTAAGCCAGCATAACAGGTGCTTCGTAGCCTGGGACCAGACGCTTGTATGAGTTAGTGGTTGGGTTCGCCAGGGCGTTGATCGCTTTAGCGTGCTTGATGATACCGCCGATGTAGAACAGAGCAGTTTCAGACAGGCCGCCGTACTTGTCGCCAGAGAACAGGTTCACGCCGCCTTTTGACAGGGACATGTGGCAGTGCATACCAGAACCGTTATCGCCGAACATTGGCTTAGGCATGAAGGTTGCAGTTTTGCCGTACGCGTGAGCAACGTTGTGCACCACGTATTTGTAGATCTGAATTTCGTCAGCTTTTTTGGTCATGGTGTTGAAGCGGGTTGCCACTTCGTTCTGACCAGCAGTTGCTACTTCGTGGTGGTGAGCTTCAACCACCAGACCCATCTGCTCCATGGTCAGACACATAGCAGAACGGATGTCCTGAGCTGAGTCGACTGGTGGAACTGGGAAGTAACCGCCTTTCAGACCTGGACGGTGACCTTTGTTGCCGCCTTCGTACTCTTTACCAGTGTTCCATGCAGCTTCGATATCGTCGATAGCAACGTGTGAACCTGAGGTAGATGAACCGAAACGAATGTCATCGAACAGGAAGAACTCTGGCTCTGGTCCAAACAGCACGGTATCCGCGATGCCTGAAGAACGCAGGAACTCTTCTGCACGCTTAGCAATGGAGCGTGGGTCACGGTCGTAGCCCTGCAGTGTGCCTGGCTCGAGGATGTCGCAACGAATGATCAGGGTAGAGTCTTCGAAGAACGGATCCATCACCGCAGTGGTCGCATCCGGCATCAGCACCATGTCTGATTCGTTAATGCCTTTCCAGCCGCCGATGGATGAGCCATCGAACATTTTGCCTTCTTCGAAGAAGTCAGCGTTAACCTGGTGCGCAGGGATAGTAACGTGCTGTTCTTTACCTTTGGTATCGGTAAAACGCAGGTCAACAAACTTAACTTCGTGTTCGTTCATCATCGAGAGAACGTGTTCAGCGGACATACTCAACTCTCCTGGAAATGGTCATTATCGTCATGGTGAGAGAACTTCGTTGCCTGGAATGTGTCACGACTTCTGACCATTACCTAACCAAGATCTCGGCAAGCTCTTTCAACCGTTTTATAACTGTCGTTTTCGCTTAAAAGATATAAAGCGAATTCTGTGCCAACTTTATTACAATGGTGAAAATGGCGCTGTGGCGCGCTCTTTGGTGAGTCGACCACTGCACCAGTATGGATGATGCGCACTAATTTGGTGCTCAATGGATGAAATTGCGCACCAAAAAGGTGCAAAACACCATCACAGTGCAGATTAATGCACCGTTATTGGTGCTAAAAAACAGCACTATGAGAAACTTTAAGTGAATACTGTGATCATGTTCAGTCTTTCGCTTAATCCGTGTACAATACCGCGTTATTTCTATAATGCCTGAGGCAAAGCTGTGATCGAAAATTTGCGTAACATCGCCATTATCGCGCACGTTGACCATGGTAAGACCACCCTGGTTGACAAACTCTTACAACAGTCCGGTACTTTTGATGCCCGTACCGAAGCGACTGAGCGCGTAATGGACTCCAACGATTTGGAGAAAGAGCGTGGGATTACCATCCTCGCAAAAAACACCGCCATCAAATGGAACGACTACCGTATCAACATCGTTGATACCCCAGGACACGCCGACTTCGGTGGTGAAGTGGAGCGCGTTATGTCCATGGTGGATTCGGTGCTGCTGGTTGTAGATGCGATGGATGGCCCTATGCCGCAAACCCGCTTCGTAACCAAAAAAGCCTTTGCTCATGGTTTGAAGCCGATCGTAGTCATCAACAAAGTTGACCGTCCTGGCGCGCGTCCAGATTGGGTTGTTGATCAGGTCTTCGACCTGTTCGTTAACCTCGATGCGACCGACGAGCAGCTGGACTTCCCTATCATTTATGCTTCAGCGCTGAATGGTATCGCAGGTCTGGACCACAACGACATGGCTGACGACATGACCCCGCTGTACCAGGCGATTGTGGATCGTGTTTCTCCGCCACAGGTTGAAGTTGAAGCACCACTGCAGATGCAGATCTCGCAGCTGGACTACAACAACTACTTGGGTGTTATCGGCATTGGCCGCATCAAGCGCGGTAAAATCAAGCCGAACCAGCAAGTCACTATCATTGATAGCGAAGGCAAAACCCGTAACGGTAAAGTCGGTAAAGTACTGGGCCACCTGGGTCTGGAACGTATCGAAAGCGCCGAAGCTGAAGCTGGCGATATCATCGCGGTAACCGGTCTGGGCGAGCTGAACATCTCTGACACCATCTGTGATACGCAGAAGGTTGAAGCGTTGCCAGCCCTGAGCGTCGATGAACCAACCGTAACCATGTTCTTTAACGTCAACACCTCACCTTTCTGCGGTAAAGAAGGTAAGTACGTGACTTCGCGCCAGATCCTGGAGCGTCTGAACAAAGAGCTGGTGCACAACGTGGCACTGCGCGTTGAAGAAACCGAAGATTCAGATGCGTTCCGCGTTTCTGGTCGTGGTGAGCTGCACTTGTCTGTTCTGATCGAGAACATGCGTCGTGAAGGTTTCGAGCTGGCGGTATCCCGTCCGAAAGTTATCTTCCGTGAATTCGAAGGCCGTAAGCAAGAGCCATTCGAAAACGTGACCCTCGACATCGAAGAAACCCACCAGGGTTCTGTGATGCAAGCGATGGGTGAGCGTAAAGGCGACCTGAAAAACATGGATCCTGATGGTAAGGGCCGTGTACGTCTTGACTACATGATCCCAAGCCGTGGTCTGATTGGCTTCCGTAACGAATTCATGACCATGACTTCAGGTACCGGTCTGCTGTACTCCACCTTCAGCCACTACGACGATGTGCGTCCGGGTGAAGTGGGCCAGCGTCAGAACGGCGTGCTGATCTCAAACGGCCAGGGTAAAGCGGTAGCGTTCGCCCTGTTCAGCCTGCAGGATCGCGGTAAGCTGTTCCTGGGTCACGGTGCGGAAGTGTATGAAGGCCAGATCATCGGTATTCACAGCCGTTCAAACGACCTGACAGTTAACTGCCTGACCGGTAAGAAACTGACCAACATGCGTGCATCAGGTACTGATGAAGCGACCACTCTGGTTCCACCGCAGAAAATGACGCTGGAGCAGGCTATCGAGTTCATCGATGATGACGAACTGGTAGAAGTGACTCCGCAGTCAGTCCGTATTCGTAAACGTCACCTGACCGAGAACGACCGTAAGCGTGCGTCTCGCGGCGGTAAAGACTAAGCGAAACAGTCTGATATTTAAGCCCCGCATTGCGGGGCTTTTTTATGTCTGCAACCCGCTGAAATGCTCGCTTTCTGTACTTTGCACCGGCTTCCAAATCACGGATTTCCTCCTCATCGTACCTGTTCAGCTTCTCGTTTTACCGCTAGAGTGAATGATCCAGGGAACATAGAGGAGAGGCGTCATGCTGTACATTTTTGATTTAGGCAATGTGATTGTTGATATCGATTTTAACCGTGTGCTCGGCGTCTGGAGTGACCTGGGACGTGTGCCGCTGGCGACGCTGCAAAGTCGCTTCCGTATGGATGAAGCGTTTGAAAAACACGAACGGGGTGAAATCAGCGATCCTGAATTTGCGGCACGCATCTGTGACCAACTGGACATTGCACTGAGCTATCCGCAATTCACTGCAGGCTGGCAGGCAGTGTTTGTCGGTGTTCGCCCGGAAACGCTGGCGATCATGAACAGACTGCGCGCCAACGGCGAGCGCGTGGTGATCCTATCGAATACCAATCAGCTGCACTTTGAATTCTGGCCAACGCAATATCCGGAAGTGCAACAGGCTGCCGACCACGTCTATATGTCGCAGGACATGGGGATGCGTAAACCTGAGGCACGTATCTATCAAACTGTGCTGGAACATGAAGGTTACACGGCCGACCAGGCGGTGTTCTTCGATGATAACCAGGCAAATATTGATGCCGCGCGTGCGCTGGGTATTGAGAGCGTGCTGGTGGAAGATGACAAAACCGTACCAGCCTGGTTTGCGAGCCGTCTCTGAGTGGTGACGCGTAACCATCTGCGCCATTCGGCGCACGCGTTTTTTCTCTGGGTCAAACTGCTGTGGCGACGCGTAGATGAAGACAACATGACGACGCAGGCCGGAAATCTGGCCTACGTCTCATTACTGGCTTTAGTGCCGCTTATCGCCGTGGTGTTTGCCCTGTTTGCCGCCTTTCCGATGTTCAGAGACATCAGCGTCCAACTTAAACACTTCGTTTTCAGCAATTTCATGCCGGCAGCGGGTGACGTCATCCAGCGTTATCTCGATCAGTTTGTCGCGAATGTGAATAAGATGACGGCAGTGGGTACCGTGGGGTTGATCGTCACTGCCCTGCTGCTGATGCACTCCGTAGACAGCGCACTCAATACCATTTGGCGCAGTGATAAACAGCGCCCATTGGTCTATTCCTTTGCGGTGTACTGGATGATCCTGACGCTAGGCCCGTTACTGGCAGGGGCGAGTCTGGCCATCAGCTCTTATTTGTTGTCCCTGCGCTGGATTGATGTGACCGGCGTGAACAGCCTGATTGATCAGATCTTGCGTGTGTTTCCTTTATTGCTGGCCATCCTCGCTTTTTGGCTGTTGTACAGCATTGTCCCCACCCGGCGCGTGCCTGCCCGTGATGCATTGATCGGGGCGATTGTTGCGGGGCTGCTGTTTGAGTTGGGTAAAAAAGGCTTTGCGCTCTATGTTACGATGTTCCCTTCGTATCAATTAATTTACGGCGTACTGGCCGTCATCCCAATACTCTTTCTGTGGGTTTACTGGACCTGGTGTATTGTGTTGTTAGGTGCGGAAATAACCGTCACATTGGACGACTATCGCCAGCTGAAAAAGCAGGAACGCGAAAAAGAACGAGAGGATACATGATTGCTTTGATTCAGCGCGTCACTCGCGCGAGCGTCAGCGTCGAGGGCGCGACGGTGGGCGAAATTGGTGCGGGTTTGCTGGTGTTATTAGGTGTTGAGAAGGGCGACGACGAACAAAAGGCACAGCGTTTATCTGAGCGTGTGCTGGGTTATCGCATCTTTGGTGATGAGAACGACAAAATGAACCTTAACGTACAGCAGGCCGGTGGCAGCGTGCTGGTGGTTTCCCAATTCACCCTTGCCGCCGATACCAACAAAGGCATGCGCCCCTCTTTTTCAGGTGGCGCTGAACCGGCGGAAGCCGAGCGCCTCTATCACTATTTCAGCGACTGTTGCCGGGAACAGGGTGTGACCACGGCGAACGGTCGTTTTGCTGCCAACATGCAGGTTTCACTGGTTAACGATGGTCCAGTCACCTTCTGGTTGCAGGTGTGAGGTTTTCAGCCGAGCGGCCAGGGATTAGCCACGCAAGCTCCGAACGAGAGAATCACTTTATGTATCATCTTCGTGTGCCGCAAACAGCGGAAGAGCTGGATGTTTATTATCAGTTCCGCTGGGAAATGTTACGTAAACCGCTGCGTCAGCCGCAGGGCTCCGAACGTGATGCCTGGGATGCGCTGGCCCACCATCAAATGGTGGTGGACGAACAGGGCAACCCGGTTGCCGTCGGGCGTCTTTATATCAACGCCGAAAACGAAGCGGCGATCCGCTTTTTAGCCGTGCATCCTTCGGTGCAAGGGAAAGGTTTAGGCACGCTGGTGGCGATGACGCTGGAATCCGTTGCGCGTCAGGAAGGGGCGAAACGCGTCACCTGTAGCGCACGTGAAGATGCTGTAGAGTTCTTTGCGAAGCTGGGCTTCGTCAACCAGGGTGAAATCACCGCGCCTCAAACCACACCGGTGCGTCACTTCCTGATGATTAAACCGGTGGTCACGCTGGATGACATACTGCATCGCGCCGATTGGTGTGGGCAATTACAGCAGGCCTGGTATGAACACATCCCGCTCAGTGAAAAAATGGGGGTGCGCATTCTGCAATATACCGGGCAGAAGTTTGTCACCACCATGCCCGAAACGGGCAACCAAAACCCTCACCACACGCTGTTCGCCGGTAGCCTGTTCTCGCTGGCCACACTCACAGGGTGGGGGCTTATCTGGCTGCTGCTGCGCGAGCGTCACCTTGGCGGCACCATCATCCTGGCGGATGCGCATATTCGTTACAGCAAGCCCATCAGTGGCCGTCCGGGTGCGATTGCCGATCTCGGCTCATTGAGCGGCGATCTCGATCGTCTGGCGCGTGGCCGTAAAGCGCGTGTGCAGATGGAAGTGGAACTGTTTGGTGATGATGAGTTAGGTGCGGTGTTTGAAGGGGTGTATATCGTGCTCCCCGCCGATGCGGATGGTGCGTTAGAAGAGGGCGGTTCCGGCGCACGGATCAATTAATACGTTGTGTGTTCTGTTGCGGCGCAATTTATTGCGCATCTGGCAGCAACATCGTTGCTCCAGGTACGCGCGATAAATCGCGCCGCTACGGTTCTCTGAAAATTTACTGAACCTGCCCGCCTCGCATCGTCTGCTGCACCGATTGTGAATCAGTAGTCACGGACAAATTCCCCTCCACGCTCGGACGCAGCGGCGCATTAGCGCTCAGCGATCCCTTCAGTTGCAACAGCAGATTGCTGTTACCGCTGAGCGGCAAGGCTGGCCAGCCCCAGTTTTGCAACACATTGGCGGGCACCGCCTGGCCTTTTAGATTCAGCGTTAATGCACGCTGTGCATCCTGCCCGACGTTCGCGGTGCCTTCCAGCAAACCGCTGCCGTTAAAGGCACTCATTTCAGTGATCTGAACCTGTTGATCGTCAGCATTGAAAGTGATGGATGGATGGCGCAGATCGGTGCGGTTAAAGGTGGCTTCCGCCGCATTGAAACTCGCTTTGCCGCTCCAGACGCCCCACTGATGCTGGCGCGCCAGTAGAACGTTATCGGCACTGCCATCCAGCGCTGTCATCTGGAACGGGAAGGCGGGATTAATATCGATCACCAGATTGCGGTTTGCCGTCGCGTGTTTCAACAATACGCTGTCCAGCCAGGAGGGTAACGCCTGCTGCCAGCGATCGCGCCAGTTCTGTGGCAAGGTATATTCCAGCCCGGCAATCGCTAAGTCATCAAGCGTCAAACGCTTATCGCTGCGCGTCCAGGTGCCGTTAGCGCGGATCACCCCGTTTGCCCAGCGTGAACTGAACTGTGCCAACTCAATGCCTTGCGCTGAGAAATTGGCATTCACAATCGGGTCGTTCAGCTCAAAGCCGCCGTTGATAAAGTTACCGGCGTTCATCGACAGTGAGCCGCCATCGCTCTGCCAGTCATCACCGCGTAGCGTGATGTTCTTCAGGGTCAAATCGAGATCGGTCACCGCCCAATCCGGGCCTTGCAGTCGTGCATCCGTCATATCCAGCCGATTAATGCTAACGGAAGGCACATCACGTAACGGATTGAGGAAATCGCTCAGGTTTTGATGGGTCTGCAAACGGATATCGTTGAGGCGTAGCTGATCAATCTGCCAGTTGCCCTGGGCATCGCGCTCAGCGTTGCCGGTCATCGAACCGCGCGCGAGGTCCGCGCCAATGTTGGTGAGTACTAAACGCCGCTGATTAACGCTGCCTTGCAGCAGCACATTGTTGCCGGGCACGCCATTCAACGTCATGACGCCAGCACTCATCTGAAACTGAGCATCACTGCCCAACATGTCTGTCGGCGTCGGTTTCCACGGCACAATCCCACCGTTTACACGCTGAGCCATCATCGGCAGCGTGCTGTGTGGGCTATCAATGCGTACATTATTCAGCTGCAGGCGGTTAGCCTGGATCGGCAGCGTGGTATCCGGTGTTTGATTGGCAAGGTTGATTTCGCCATCGCGTACTTCAATGCTGTCAAAATGTAGCCAGTCGCTGAATTGCACCAGCGCCAGACCCAGATCGACGCGCTTGGCAACCAGCACCGCCGGTTGGCCATCATGGCCGAAGCTGAAGTCATCGAGGATGATGTGTGAAGGCGAAGAGAAGTTGTGCTCAATCTTGCTCAGCGACAGGTGCCAGGCGGTTTTATCGCTTACCCAACGGCTAAACCAGCCTGCGCCCCACTGGGTCTGCAGCATGACATACAGGACCACCAGCCCAAGCAGAATCAGCAGCAGTAAGGTAAGGAAAAACTTGCCTAAAAATTTCATCGCATCCATCCATCCCGATATTTATCCGGTAAGAGGTTGTTATGCCTGAATTACCGTTACAGCTCAACAGCCTGGATGTAAAAGCGGATAAATAACAGGCAGGCCGCAGCCTGCCGTACGGGTTACTTTTCTTGTGGAAAGACGAGGTTAAGTACGATTGCGGTGATACCACCCGCAGCGATACCCGATGACAGCAGGGTTTTCAGCCAGTCTGGCGCAAATTGCAGAATCAGCGGTTGCTGGGAAACACCCAGGCCCACGGCCAGTGACAGCGCGATAATCATGATAGCGCGGCGGTTCAGTGGCTCACGCGAAACAATACGCACACCGGAAGCCGCGATAGTGCCAAACATCACAATGGTGGCACCGCCGAGTACCGGTTCTGGAATATGCTGTACAAAGCCGCTGACTGCCGGGAACAAGCCGAGCACAATCAGCATCAACGCCACCACAAAACCCACGTAGCGGCTGGCAACACCGGTCAACTGGATCACCCCGTTGTTCTGACCAAAGCAGGAGTTCGGAAACGTATTGAACAATGCGGAAACAAAAGAGTTAAGCCCGTTGGCAAGCACGCCGCCTTTCAGGCGCTTCATGTATACCGGACCACTCACCGGTTGCTCTGAAACATCGGAGGTGGCGGTGATATCGCCAATGGTTTCCAGCGAGGTCACCATAAACACCAACATCAGAGGAATCAGCAGATTCCAGTCAAAACCCAGACCGTAATAGAGCGGGGTGGGTACGGCGACCAGCGCTTGGTTGGTGGGGGCGGTGATGGTGGGCAACATATCCAGCGCCCAGGCCAGTGCATAACCCACCGCCATAGCAATCACCAGAGATGCAACGCGCAGATAGGGATTGCGCTGGCGGTTAAGCAAAATAATCACCACCAAGACAGCACCGGCCAGCAGCAGGTTTTTCGGCGCGCCAAAAGTGTGATCGCTCATAGCCGCGAAGCCACCGCCAATCGAGGTCAGGCCAACCTGAATCAGCGACAGGCCGATAATCATCACCACGATACCCGACACCAGTGGCGTGATAATACGGCGCGCCAGGTGCAACACGCGTGACAGCACCATCTCGGTACAGGATGCCACCATCAGAGTGCCAAACAGTGCTGCCATCATGGTGGGCACATCCGCACCGCCATTCTTCAGCGCCATCCCGCCCATAATCAACGGGGTGACAAAGTTAAAGCTGGTGCCCTGAATCGACAGCAGGCCGGAACCCACCGGTCCCCAGGTTTTGATTTGCAGAATCGATGCCACGCCGGAAGCAAAGAGTGAGATGCTGATAATGTGCTGGGTATCCTGCGCCGGTAAACCCAGCGCCTGGCAGATCAGCAGTGCGGGCGTAATCACCGCGACAAACATCGCCAACAGATGCTGGCAGGCCGCAAACAGTGTTTGAGGCAAGGGCGGACGGTCTTCGAGGCGGTAAATCAGTTCACTTTTAGGCGTGGCTGGCTGGTGAGATTCAGCGGTATTGACGGACATGGTGGACGTTCTCAATAACAACAAAGGGGCGATTTTAAACGGTTGCGTTGTGAAAGCAATCGTTTGCAATGCCCCTTTGCAGTTGTATTGATTTAAAGCGTAAACACCGTGCGGCTGCGGCTATCATCTTCCTGCCATGCCTGCGCCACTTCACTTAGCGGGCGCATGTTAAAGGCAATGGAAAAATCGCTTTCTGCCGCTGCGTTGAGCATTTCACTGATACAGGCGATGAGTTCAGCATCAGAGACGCTACCCAAACCGCTACCCATCAGAGTCAGACCAGAAGAGCGTAACAATTTGCTGTGAAGCGAGATTTCCTGACCGCTCAGTGAGCCAATCTGGACGAAGCGCACCACTTTTTCACCCCCTGCCACCGCGGCTTGCATGATGTCGAGTGCACTCGGGCCCCACAGATAATCCAGCACCACATCAATGCCTTCCTTCATCAGGGCAGGAAGTGAGCCAGGCAGCTCATCCAGCGTCAGTGTGATATCGGCACCCTGCGTACGCAATTGGTCAAGCACTTCACGGTTGCGGCCGGTGGCGATAATTTTTCCAGCGCCGAGATGGCGGGCGATGCGCACGGCCAGTCCGCCCGAAGTGCCGGTGGCGCCATTAATCAACACCGTTTCCCCTGGCTGTAACTGAGCACGTCGCGTCAGCGCAGCCCATGATGACATGCCGGGGTTGGCGATGGCCGCTGCCAGTACCGGATCCAGCGTGGCGGGCAGTGGAACGATGGCGGCGGCAGGCACTAAGGTTCTCTCCGCCATGCTGCCCCAGGGCGCATTAAAGGCGAGGAAGTAGACCGGGTCGCCGTTACTCAATGTGCCCGTGCCATCAATGCCGGCAATAAAGGGATAGTGTGAACCCGCGCTGTAGTGCTTACCCGCCGCACGTGCTTTTGCCAGTTGGCTGATGGCCGAGGCTTTGACTGACACGACAACCTGTTCTGCGTCAGCCTGTGGCTCCGGAAAATCACCGTATATCGGCAGGATACCCGCCGCAGAAACGATCGCTGCTTTCATGTTTTCACCTTAAATTAATATGTGTAATATGCACACATTAGTTCTGCCTCGGGATAACGTCAATGAAAAGTGTGCAAAATACACATAATAGTGCGGAGTTTGATGATCTGCATAACGCGCTGCTGATGATTGTGGGTACGTTCAACCGACCTCAGCGTGATGAGTTGCTGATTAAAGAGTCCAATATTCAACTCGACCGCGCGCTGTTTCCACTGCTGATACAGATTGGCCGTTTCGGTCCTATTGGTGTGGTCGAACTGGCGGAGCGCGCAGGGCGTGATTACACCACCGTAAGCCGTCAGGTGGCGAAGCTAGAGGAGCTAGGACTGGCGCAACGGCAAAAAAATGCCAAAGACAAACGGGTGAATGAAGCGGTGATTACCCCGGCAGGCAAGGCAATGACCGATAAAATCGATACTGCACGCGCGCAGATTTATCAGAATTTGTTTGCCAGTTGGCCGCATGATGAACGCGCCGAACTGGCGCGTCTGTTGCAGAAGTTTGTCGGTGATTTTATGGCGATCGATCGCAACCCGTAAGACCGCGTCAGCATTTATGCGTTGCTGTAACGCTCGGTCTCCGGCAACCAGCGCTCAATGAGTGCTTGAGCCTGCTCGGGGTAATGCTGGTGGATATGGCGAGCCACACGCTGAACTTCGGGGATCATGCCCTGATCGCGCAACAGATCAGCGACTTTAAACTCTGCGTTCCCGGTCTGACGCGTGCCCAGCAGTTCACCCGGGCCGCGAATCTCAAGGTCATGTTGCGCAATCACGAAGCCATCATTGCTGTCGCGCAGCACCTGCAAACGCTTTTGTGCCGTTTTGCTCAGCGGCGCTTTATACAGCAGCACGCAATGCGAGGCGACAGCACCACGGCCAACGCGTCCTCGCAGCTGATGCAACTGTGCCAGGCCCAGTCGCTCTGGGTTTTCGATGATCATCAGGCTGGCATTGGGAACATCTACACCAACTTCGATCACCGTGGTGGCCACCAGCAGTTGAATGTCGTTGGCTTTGAATGCGGCCATCACGGCCTGCTTCTCTGCGGGTTTCATGCGACCGTGCACCAGCCCAACCTGCAAACCGGGTAGGGCGGCTTTCAACTCTTCCCATGTCGCTTCTGCTGCTTGCGCTTCCAGTACGTCTGACTCTTCGATTAATGTACAGACCCAGTAAGCCTGACGACCTTCGTGACACGCATTTTTGACACGCTCAATAATATCGCCACGGCGGCTATCAGGAATCGCCACCGTTGTGACCGGCGTACGGCCAGGGGGCAATTCGTCGATGGTTGAGGTATCCAGATCGGCATAAGCGGTCATCGCTAGCGTGCGGGGAATCGGGGTTGCGGTCATGATCAGCTGATGCGGATGGAAACCTTGCTCTTCGCCTTTTTCCCACAGTGCCAGACGCTGGTGGACGCCAAAGCGGTGCTGTTCATCAATGATCACCAGCGCCATGCCGTTAAATTTCACCTGCTCCTGGAATAGAGCATGGGTGCCAACCACCATCGCCACCTGACCACTGGCAATGGCTTCCTGCTGAGCTTCACGCGCTTTGCCTTTCTGTTTACCGGCCAGCCAGCCTACTTCAATGCCCAGCGGTGCAAACCACTGGCGGAAGTTGTTGGCATGCTGCTCGGCCAGCAGTTCGGTGGGCGCCATGAGCGCCACTTGCTTGCCATGCGCGATCACATTCAGCGCCGCCAGTGCGGCAACCAGGGTCTTTCCGGAGCCAACATCGCCCTGTACCAGGCGCATCATCGGGAAGTCATTGGCCAAATCGCGCTCTATCTCCTCAACCACCCGCTTCTGTGCGCCCGTCGGTGAGAAGGGCAGCGCAGCCAGCAATTGATCAACCAGATGATGTCTGGCGGGCATTGGCAATGCGTGATGGCGCTGCGCACCGGCGCGTACGGCCAGCATGCTGAGATTGTGCGCCAGTAGCTCTTCGAGAATTAAGCGTTTCTGGGCCGGATGGCGGCCGGTTTCCAGCTCGCTGAGCGGTAAATCAGGTGGGGGGCGATGCAGTGTGCGCAGCGCATCTGGCAAACTCATCAAGCCGCCACTCAGTTCCGACGGCAACAGTTCGGCAATCGGGCAGGTTTCCAGCAACGTCAGTGCCTGATCGGTCAGATTGCGCAGTGTTGCCTGGCGAATCCCTTCGGTGGTGGGATAGACCGGCGTCAGCGTCTCTTGCAGCTCTACGCCGCCTTGTTCGCCCTGCACGCGATACTCGGGATGAATGATCTCTGCGCCGCGTTGGCCGCGTTTGATTTCACCATACGCGGTGACGCGACGGCCAGGAGCGAGGCTGTTTTTCATTCCGGCATTGAAGTTGAAGAAGCGCATGGTCAGCACGCCGCTGCCATCGCTGATCTGGCACACCAGCATACGGCGACGGCCAAAGGTGATGTCGCTGTGCAGCACTTCGCCTTCCACCGTGGCCCAAACGCCCGGTAGCAGGTTATTAATTTTGTAGAGTTGGGTGCGATCTTCGTAGCGCAGCGGCAGATGCAGCAGCAAATCCTGAATGGTAAACAGACTGAGTTTAGCCAGTTTACCCGCCTGACTGGCGCCGACGCCGGTCAGGGTACTGAGCGGGATGGCATCCAGCAGACGGCCTTTCATTTTTTACCCGTCGCTTGCATGGTGGCCCACCAACTGGCATCGGCTTCCACCTCGCCCTGGACGTTAATGTGCGGATACGGCAGGCCTTTCTGCTTCGCAACGCGTGCCAGCACCGGATAGCCGCCTTCAAACAGCAAACGCTGCTGTTCGTCTTCATCCAGCAGGCTGTATTGACGCTGGTACATACCGGCATTTTGTCGCTGGCGTTGGGCTTCATACAGGATGAGCGCAGAGGCGACAGACACATTCAGTGATTGCACCATGCCAACCATAGGAACAATGATGTCTTGGTCGGCAAGCGCCAGCGCTTCAGCGGTAATCCCGGTTTTTTCCTGGCCCATCAGAATGCAGGTCGGCTTGGTGTAATCGACTTCGCGAAAATCCACGGCATTTGCCGACAGGTTGGTCGCCAGCACTTGCATGCCCTGACCTTTCAGATGACGAACCGCTTCGGCGATGTGGCGATGAGTCTGGACTTTTACCCAGCTATTGCTGCCTGCAGAGGCTGATACCATGGTGCGCATACGCACGCTGGGCCATACGGCGTGAACTTCATGGATGCCAACAGCATCGGCGGTACGAATCACCGCTGAGACGTTATGTGGCTTATGGACCTGTTCCATGCAGACCGTGAGATCGTGCTGGCGCATGGCCAGCATCTCCTGGATACGAGCAAAGCGTTGAGCGTTCATGCCTAATTACGGTTTCGGTGAACTTTAATCACATCCGGCATCACGCGAATCTTGCGCATAATGTTGGCCAGATGGACGCGATCGTTGGCAGTGAGGCGGATAAAGGCGCTGTAAACACGGCCATCACGTTCTTCAGTGCTCAGACTTTGAATGTTGGAACTTGCGGTATTGATCGCTGCCGTCAGGTTAGCCAGCGCGCCCTGATGGTTGAACATGTCGACTTTGATTTCCGCGACAAATTCCTGATCGATATCCTTGTCCCACTCAACCGGCATGAACTTCTCTGGCTCTTTCTGATAGCCACGAATGTTGCGGCAGGATTCGTGGTGCACCACCAGACCTTTGCCGGGACTGACGTGAGCCACAATCGGATCGCCTGGAATCGGGCGGCAGCATTTAGCAAAGGTGATCAGTACACCATCTGCGCCTTTAATCGGCAGCTTTTTACGTTTGCTGTCTCTTGGCGCTTCTTCACTGCCGGATTGCAGCAGGTTTTTCGCCACCACCACGCTCATGGCATTGCCCAGCCCGATTTCCGCCAGCAGATCTTCAATACCCGCCAGCTTCATACGTTCCAGTTCGTGCTGAATATTTTCTGCCGGAATCTCGGCCAGCTTCTTACTGCCACCTAAGGCGTGACTTAACAGGCGTCGACCCAGGTTGACGGAGTCTTCACGTTTAAGGTTCTTCAACAGCTGACGAATCTTCGAACGCGCTCTGGAGCTGACAACAAAGTTGAGCCATGCCGCATTCGGACGGGCGCCCGGCGCGGTGATAATTTCTATGGTTTGGCCGCTGGTCAGCGATTGTGACAGCGGATAAGGCTGGCGATCGACGCGTGCGCCAACGCAGGCGTGACCAATATCGGTATGCACGGCATAGGCGAAATCCACCGGGGTGGCGCCCGCAGGCAGCTCGACAATGCGGCCTTCTGGCGTGAAGACGTAGATTTCATCCGGGAAGAGATCGGACTTCACGCTTTCGATAAATTCAAACGAACTACCGGCGCTCTGTTGCAGCTCCAGCAGGCTTTGCAGCCAGCGCTGAGCGCGGATCTGCGCGGTCGTGCCGTTTTCACCGGCTTCTTTATAAGCCCAGTGTGCCGCTACCCCCATCTCTGCCATCTGATCCATATCTTCGGTACGGATCTGCACTTCGACCGGCACGCCATGCGGGCCAATCATTGAGGTATGCAGGGATTGATAGCCGTTGGCCTTGGGAATAGCGATGTAATCTTTCACGCGTCCTGGACGCGGTTTGTACAGACTGTGCATCTGGCCGAGCACGCGATAACAGGTATCTAAATCTTTCACGATCACGCGGAAAGCATAGATATCCATGATGGAGTGGAATCGCTGCTCTTTCAGATGCATTTTGCGGTAGATCGAATAGAGATGCTTCTCGCGGCCACTGACGCGGCAGGGAATACCGGCTTCCTGTAAGCGGCCATCGATTTCAGAAAGAATCTTCTGAATCATCTCTTTACGGTTACCGCGCGCCGCTTTCACCACCTCTTTAATCACCCGGAAACGATTGGGATAGAGGGCTTCAAAGCCCAGCTCTTCCAGTTCTGTTTTCAGGTGATGAATACCGAGGCGGTGCGCCAGAGGGCTGTAAATCTCCAGCGTTTCCAGTGCAATACGACGCTTTTTATCCGGTCGCAATGCACCCAAGGTGCGCATATTATGCGTGCGGTCAGCCAGTTTGATCAGAATGACGCGGATGTCTTGCACCATCGCCATGATCATTTTGCGGAAGTTTTCAGCCTGGGCTTCTTTCTTGTCGCGGAACTTCAGCTTATCGAGCTTCGATACGCCTTCCACCAGTTCGGCAACGCTTTTGCCAAACAGCTGTTCCATATCCTGGTAGGTGGCGGGTGTATCTTCAATCACGTCATGCAGCAGCGCCGCCATCAGCGTTTCATGGTCGAGTTTCATCTCGGCCAGAATGCAGGCAACGGCAACAGGATGGGTGATGTAAGGTTCACCGCTGGAGCGTGTTTGACCCTCGTGGGCATCACGCGCAACAAGATAAGCTTGCTTGAGGCGCTTTATTTGCTCCTCAGGCAAGTATTTTTCAATCAGTTGATTGAGGCTTTCAAACAGATACAAGGTTGACCTGCAGAGTGCTGTTAACGACGACCTTCAGCGATAGCGGTAACGGCTTGTAACTCAGCGGCTTCCTGCTCTTGCTGTTCCTGACGATCACGTACATCCAGAATCTGGGTGGTGATCAAGCCTTCTTCGATTTCGCGCAGGGCGATAACGGTGGCTTTATCGTTCTCTTCTGGAACCAGCGGATCTTTGCCGCCTACCTGCATCTGACGTGCACGACGTGCAGCGACCAACACCAGGTCAAAACGGTTACCAATTTTCTCTACTGCGTCCTGAACGGTTACGCGTGCCATAGGTGTGCTACTCCACAGATGATGAAGAAATGACTGGGCATAATACTGAAAGTGACTTCAGACTGCCAATAGTTTGCTGATTAAAGCATCATGTCGCGATTTTTGGCGACTCATACGCAGACGTTCTGCGCGAATAATGTGTTTCAGATCGGTCAGCGCCAGATCGAAATCATCATTCACGATCAGATAATCGTATTCGGCATAGTGACTCATCTCCGCCACAGCTTGCGCCATGCGGCGGGCGATCACCTCTTCGCTGTCCTGACCACGGCCACGCAGGCGACGGTCCAGCTCTTCGGTCGACGGCGGCAAGACAAAAATGCTGCGTGCAGCCGGCATTTTTTGACGAATTTGCTGCGCGCCTTGCCAGTCGATATCCAGAAATACATCAACACCGGTTGCCAGCACGCGTTCAATTGCCGCGCGCGAGGTGCCGTAGTAATTGCCGAACACTTGCGCGTGTTCGAGGAAGTCATCGGCGGCAATCATGGCCTCGAATTCGGGCTTTGAGATGAAGAAGTAGTGTTCACCATGTGCTTCACCGGGACGCACGCCGCGGGTGGTGTGAGAAATAGACACCTGCGTATCGTACAGCGGCTGTGTCTTTAACAGCGCCTGAATCAGGCTGGATTTACCCGCGCCGCTAGGGGCGGAAACAATATAAAGCGTGCCTTGAGCCATGGTTATCTTGAATTGAGTAAAGAGCGGAGTCGATTTCCTGCACAGTATACACGGCTTAGGCTCGCCACGCAGCGTTTGCCGTTGGGCTAAGGCAATTCTTTTTCCGTGAGCCCGTTCCCGCTGCGGAAGTTGCGCGCTGTAACGGCGTTATAAAGCGTGCAAGTTGGCTTCCTGATGTTGAGTTTTACATTGGTGATCGACCCTGATGCGCACTCCAATAAGCAAAAAGGAGTGCATTCATGAAAGGTTGGTTGTTTCTATGCTGCGTGTTACTCAGTGCCGATGGCTGGGCTGACGCGCTTTGCCCCAACTGGTCGCCGGTTCGCGCCGATCAGGAGATCGTTCAGTTGCAAAGCCAGTTGCGTCACTGGGACGATGCCTACCATCGACAGGGCAAAAGCCTGGTGAGTGATGAGGATTACGACAGCCTGCAACAGCGTTTACAGCAGTGGCAGCGCTGCTTCACGGCTGACCGCTCGGGTTACGAAGCTCTGCTGACCACGAACGGGAGTACACTTCACCCGGTTGCCCACACCGGGGTGCGCAAACTGCGCGATAAGCTGGCCGTGGCGTACTGGATGCAGGATAAAGCGCCGCTGTGGATACAACCCAAAGTCGATGGTGTCGCGGTGACGTTGGTATATCGACGTGGGCAACTGGTTTCATTCATCAGTCGTGGAGATGGTCTGCGTGGCGAACAGTGGTTAGAGAAAGCCACACAGATTCCGGCCATCCCGCAGCATATCGATACCGATCGAGAAGAAGTGGTACTGCAAGGCGAGCTGTTCCTGCAGATGACCGATCATCAGCAGGCGCGGGATGGCGGCAAAAATGCGCGTGCTCAAGTCGCGGGCGCCATGATGCGGCGGGACGCTTCTACGCTACTGAGTCGGCTCGGTCTGTTTGTCTGGGCATGGCCTGATGGACCTGTGCAAATGAGTGAGCGGTTGGCGCAACTCTCCCGTTGGGGATTCGGTTTATCGCACCGCTGGAGTCGGCAAATTAATAATGAGGAAGAGGCCGCCGCGTGGCGTGAACGCTGGTTTCGTGAGCCATTGCCGTTTGTGACCGATGGCGTGGTGATGCATCTGTCACCGTCGAGTGCCGGACGTGACTGGCAGCCCGGCCAAAGTAGCTGGTCGGCTGCATGGAAATATCAGCCAGCAGAGGTGAGCAGTGAAGTGCTATCCGTGGATTTTAACGTCGGACGTACAGGCAAAATTGCGGTGATACTCAACGTGATCCCGGTTCAACTGGATGACAAAACGGTGCGCCGGGTCAATATCGGTTCTGTGCGTCGCTGGCGCGAACGGGATGTGATTGCCGGCGATCAGGTGGCACTGGCGCTGGCTGGCCAAGGCATTCCGCGTCTGGAGCGCGTAATCTGGCGCGTGACGCAACGTGATTACCCCACAGCGCCGTTGCCGGATGACTTCGATGCGCAGACATGCCTGCATTTTAGCCCCCCATGTCGGCTGCAATTTTTATCTCGCCTGAGTTGGCTCAGCGAGAAATCTGTGTTGAATATCCCCGGCGTCCAGCGCAGCAACTGGCAACGTTTACTCACTAGCGGCGCGATAACGCATCTTTTCTCCTGGCTGACACTCACCCCTGAGCAAATCGCCCAGGCCAGCGGCCTCTCCACTGAGCGTGCGCAGCAGTTCTGGCAGCGCTTCCATCTCACCCGTCAGCAACCTCTGCGGCGCTGGGTCAATGCGTTAGGCATACCTTTACCGCGTGCGGCTTTGCAGGCTTTGCCTGATTCACAGTGGTCACAAGTGATGGCGCGATCGGTCGAGGAGTGGCAGCAGTTGCCTGGCGTTGGCAGTGTGTTGGCGCATCGCATCGTCTCCCTGTTGCAGCATGACGATGTCCGACAGTTGATTGATTTTTTGCAGCAGCAGGATATTCCTGCTGCGCACTCAGTGCTCGGGATGAGGATAGTTGAAGATCGGCAAGCCCAGGCGGAAACGCAGCGCCAGCAAACGGGCGATGAATCCGAACAACAGGGTGATGATGACCACCGCCTCATTCGGCAGAGGGGTTTTCAGCAACAGGATGTAGAGCCAACCTGAGGCGAAAGCGATACCGGCATACAACTCTTTCTGGAACACCAAAGGGATGCGGTTGCAGAACATATCACGCAGCACACCGCCAAATACGCCGGTGATCACGGCAGCAATCGCCGCAATGATCGGGGCATGCCCCGAATCCAGCGCTACCTGTGCGCCAATGATAGAAAACACCACCAGGCCCAGTGCATCCAAAACCAGGAACACTTTACGCAAATGATTCATCAGCGGTGCAACAAAGGTGGTCACCACTGCAGCCGCTGCCACGATCATGATGTATTCCGGGTTTTTCACCCAGCTAAGTGGATAGTGGCCTAGCAGGATATCACGCACCGATCCTCCGCCAATGGCGGTAACGGAGGCAATGATGATGACGCCAAACAAATCCATTTTACGACGCCCTGCGGCCAGCGCACCTGTCATGGCTTCGGCGGTAATCCCAATAATATAGAGAACGGTTAATAACATAGAGCACCCCAGATGATTGGCGGCCAGCCTAAAGATTTCCCAGCGTACAGACCACTGAGTTTTTCTAAAAAGAGGTTATCGGATTAGCCACTTTGATGGCGAACATGCTAACAGGCTTAACCGGCGGGATAAATTGGCGATGCGATGTCAGTTCGCATAAAAAAAAGTGATGTGAAGTATGGGGGAGGATACGGCTGAACGCCTTGCGGGTCTGAAAAAGAAAAAAGCGTGCTGGCGACCAGCACGCGAATGCATCTTCTCAGATGCCCAGAGCCCACCATACAGACTTGTTGTTATTATCCGTTTCTTGCACGCACATTGGCGAAACTTTTCAGGCTAAAACGGTATTCCGGCTGGAACCAGGAGCGGCCGTAGTAGCAGTAGACCAGCATTCTGATGGATACCATCGCGAGGTAGCCCCAGATAGCGCACAGCACTGAAGGTGTTAACCACACGGTAAACAACGTGACACCTAACCCAACCAGCACCGAGGACGTTTCGGTGAAAGCGATGCGCGAAAATTGTTTTTCCCGCTGTAATATAGCGCGATAATGTTGACCTTGCGGAATAATAATAAATATAACCGAAATCATTTCCAGCATAATGGCCATTTCCGGCTGATTCATTATGCGGCTGTACAGGTCGCTGCCAATAAACAGGACGGCAAATATCACCATTCCGCTTAATACATTCCCCCAATACAGAATGGAAAGTTCGCTATTATTCAGGTTTTTATTTCTAATCACTGCGTTGCCAAATCCGCGATCGGCCAGTGTATCAATGACCAATAACATCACAATAGCAATAGCGAGCAGGTCTAACTCGTTTGCCTGAAGTATTTGTGCCAGAAGTGAAAGCTGTAAAACACCAATGCCGACGATTTTAATGGATGACAAAATTGACCATTTGGCGCTGGCCAAATTCTTTTCTCTTATCGTCATACTCTGCTCGTTATGGTACATGTACCAGTGCAATTGAGGGTTCACCCGGGCTGAGCCCAGAGTACAGATTATACCCAAAATAATTCGAATTGCGGCAAGTGGGTGAATCCCCAGGAGCTTACATCAGTAAGTGACTGGGGTGCGCACACGCAGCCAACGCAACTGCGGTTCGAAGTATGACGGATATACATCAATGCAGCGTTTCCTGGCGTAGCCCTGAGATACCTTTCAGGGATTGCCATGTTAAGATGCATTCAATTAAATGATGCTCTGAATTTAAAAATATAACCCTGGTGTGTAATTTTTTAATTGTCTCAGCGGTATCTCCCCCAGTCAGGAGGAAATCCGCAAGATCGTTATAAAATCCCTTTACGTTATTATATTCCCCGGCCAGCATCCTCCTGGCAATCTCAACAAATTCTTTTTCTGATAACAAAGGATAGGTTGAGCGATCCATATTGTTTCCCTGCTGTTGTTATTATCGTGTATTGCTGTGTGTGAATGAGTTATACCGTGTTTTAATTAAATTAACACCATAAGAAAACTCCTATAAATAAACTTCATAAATAAATGGTTTCAGATTTTGCATCTGAATAGATAAGGCGATCGATTTACTATTTATTAGTCTTTGTCGACAGTTTGCGACAATGACAAGTCAGTGGAATGGACGAAAATATAAAAACATCGATAAATCAGAGTGCGTCAGCGGACATATGGGCTACCTCACCAGGAATTTTCCTGGTAAGGAGACTTTAGCCAGACTTGTGAATAGTGAAAAAACCCGCTTAAAAAATCGTACAACTGTTAAATACTGCTGCGTAAAAAAAAGAAATTTTCTTATTGGTTGATTCCAACGCAAGTTAAAGCCATGGCAAAAATTAATAATATATTGATTCTAATGGGTTAAAAGATGAAGAAGTTGATCCAGATCGCGCTTTACCCAGGCAACATCCTGCGCGAATTTCTCATCAGACATCAGCGGTTGACGATAAACCACCATCACAATTTCCGCCCCTTGCTCGTTGGCTATCACCCGCATGGGCATGTAAATCTCTTTGCCGGTACCGGTATCAATCCAGTGATCCATAACCCCAAAAGGGTTGTGGGGCGTGAAGCGGATTTTTACCGTCCCTTCGGGACCTTTCGCTCGCCAGTAGCTTCCTTCCTGGGTCAGGGTGCTGGCGCTGAGTCCGCTAGCCCATTTGGCAAAGCATTCCGGCTTCCAGATGGTTTCATATAAATCTAACCAGTGACGAGGAATGGTTAGCGTGACTGTCTGAGATGGCAGCATGGAACCTCCTGTTGAGCAGATAACGCCGGTTTGACGCGGCAACAACGTGCAAGGCTGCGTTCAACAAGGCCCTGCAACATTTTGTACCTTAACTGAAGGTAAGCGGGCTGGAAATGGCCCGCTCATGGAAGTGTGGCGTCACAGAGGTTTCAGGGGGAAATGCGATGATCAGATAAACTTGCCGCGCCCTTGAATATCGAGGGTCTCTGCACTGCCATCTGGTTGGCGCAGGACAAAATCATCGGACTGTGCCACGACTGCGCAGCTGTGATTAGGGAAGATGCGCAGAAGAGAACCTAATGCGGGTGCCCGATCGTCGTACTGTAAAAAGCCGTGTTCTTCCGACAGCTTCAGCACTTCATACTGGTTACCCTGCTCATCAACGGCAATACCGAAGCCGCTGGCATTGGTGCCGTGTGGGCCTTTGTCCGAGCTGAGCATTTTCGAACCGGCATCGATAATCGCGTAGTGCGGATTGACCGCCACCACCCGCGTGACCACGCTGAGTGCCAAGGCATCGGGTTCACATAAACCCAGGCGGAGGGCGGTGAGATCCAACAACGCATAGTTCCCCGGGCGAATTTCGTCACTGCCTTCGGTGACCGGTGCAGCTAAAGCCGTTGGCGTGGAGCCCACTGAAATCGGGCAAGGCGTTATGCCCGCCGTGTTAAGCCGCTGCTGTACGTCGCGCATCAATGCCATTTCCTGCAGTGCCACATTGGCGATGGCTGCAGCATTGCCCGCGCCGTATGCATGGCCCGCATGAGACACCAGGCCGGCAAAAAAGATACCCGCATTCTGGATCTGTTGAGCCAGTGTGGCGGCTGCGTCACTGTGCGGATCGATCCCCACACGATGCAAACCGACATCGACTTTAATCGCGATAGCGACATCGCCAGTTGGCTGGCGCTGGCAGGCATCCACTATGGCCGCCACACCCGCTGTGCAGTCTGCGATAAAGGTAATACGTGCCTGATGCTGGCGGGCAACGGCCAGCATCTCGGTCAATGTGTCGGCATGGACCACGGGATACGCCAGCAACAGATCACGCTCGCCGCCGAGGATAAAAGCGATACCTTCACTTGGTTTTGACACGGTAATGCCGCGCGCGCCCAACTTGCGTTGTTGCTCAGCAATCCAGACACTTTTATGCGTTTTGATGTGCGGACGCAGTGCCACACCAGCGGCATCCGCTTTTTGCTGCATAAGTTGCAGATTGCGTTGCAGGCGTGCTGCATCAATTTCGAGGTAAGGAGTGAGTCGGTCAGCGATAAGCGGCCGTAACCAGCCAGCGTTAGCATTCAGTTCCATCATGATAGTCCGCGGGTTATTCCAGATGCGGACTATCATTCATCAATGCGTGGCCGAATGCCAGCCGCGCTTATCCCTGCGCAGCAGGGGTGCCATTCTGGAAGCCACCCCCCAGATCTTCAATTAGCACCACTGCCAGATTGATCTGCTGTGCCTGTAACGCCACCAGTTTCTGGTCGGATTCAATCAGCTGGTTTTGGATGGTAAGCACATCCAGATAAGGTCGCAGACCTGCCGTGTATTCACGATTCAAATCATCCCATGCGCTGTGAATCAACTGATTGGCGCTCTGCTGCTGAGCCAACTGCTCCTGAATCGATTGCAACTGTGTGATGGTATCGCTGATGTTGCCGAGTGAACCGATCAATAATTTATTGTACTGCGCGACCGCAAGGTCCCAGTTGGCATCACTCTCCGCCAGATCGGCGCGGCGCTTGCCAGCGTCAAAGATGGGCAGGGAGAGGCTGGGCCCCACATTGAAGAAGCGACTCGGCGCTCCAAAGAACGCATCGCCAAGCAGTGAACGCGTACCCGCCTCTGCCACCAGGTTGATGTTGGGATAAAACTCTGTTTTGGTTGCGGCGATCTGCTTCGAGGCCGCTTCCACACGCCAGCGTGCCGCGACGACATCCGGACGGCGTCCCAGCAACTCGGCGGGAATGTTGTTCGGCAGTGTTGCCGCGATCGGAACCGCCATCCTGGCGGGTTTCAGCTGGTGCCAGTAGTCTGGCCCTTTACCAATCAGTGTTGAGAGTTGAATTCCGGCATCGGTTACGTTCTGCTGGGCTTCGGTCAGGCTGGCTTCTGCGGTTTTCTGCTGTGAAAGTGCCTGCTTATATTGATAGTCAGAGGTTAAACCCGCGCTGACATACTGCTGCTGGATTTTAGCAATCCCCTTAGAGCGATCGGCGTTCTGCTTTGCCAGTTCAGCGTTTGACCAGGCCAGATTGAGGTTGTTCCAGGCGCGCGTCACGTTGGCGGCGAGCGTGAGCTGGCTGGCCTGGCGATCAAGCTCGCTGGCGCGCGCCTGTCCCAGTGCGGCTTCAGCGGCATCTTTCTTACCGCCCCACAAATCGAAGGTGTAGCTCATGCCAATATTGGCGGTGCGCAGCGTGCTGTAGCTCTTGCCCTGTAGCAGCGGGTCATCCACTTTCGCCACGCGAGAACGGGTAATACCGGCATTCAGGTCAACGTCAGGATAACGTTCAGCATCAGCAGCAATCACCTGTGCATTGGCTTTATCAGCCTGCGCGTTGACGACCTGTAAATCAGGGCTGGAGGTCATGGCATCAGCGATCAATCGATTGAGCTGCGCATCGTTAAAGTTTTGCCACCACGCTGTTTTTGGCCAGTTTGCCGCACTGAAATGTGCATCTTTCAATGATTGGTTGGCCTGCAGTGAGTTGGCATCAAGCAGCGTGTTATACGTGTGTAAGCCATGCGGGTTGGCACAACCGGCCAGCAAGGCGCTGGCAATGGCAAGCGCGAGCAGTTTGGATCTAAATTGCAGAGTCATGTGTTTGGTCAGAATAGGAGAGAGCAGACCATTACATGAGTCTGTGCAAATTTTGACAAACTTGTTTTTCGTTAAGAATGGTTGGCAAATGTGAGCGGCAGGAAGGCGCAGCAGGTGGGAACCTGCTGCAACAAGAGATTAGATGTAAAGCGATGCCTCACCCGGTGGGCGAGTTTTAAAGCGACGGTGCAGCCACAAATACTGCTCTGGCGCACGCAGGATCTCTTTCTCAATCACTTTATTCATATAAGCCGCCGCAGCCGCTTCATCTTCATAAGGATAGTTTTGCAGCTCTGGCTGAATAATCAGCTGATAGCCGCTCTTGTCGCTATTACGGATCAGCACAATGGTCAGCATGGCCGGTTTCGCCAAACGCGACAACACGAAAGTGCCGTTGGTGGTAGCCGCTTTCTCAACGGCAAACAACGGAGCGAATACGCTGCCTTTCGGGCCGTAATCCTGATCCGGTGCGAACCAAACCGCTTCGCCCTGTTTCAGCGCCTGCACCATGCCACGTAGATCGCGACGATCGATCATCGCCTTGTTCGATCGCATACGGCCTTTGGTTTGCGCCCACTCCATCGCCTGATTATTGTGCGGGCGATACATCGCCATCATCGGCTGGCACAAGCCCGTAATACGTCCACCTAATTCCAGCGACATAAAATGCACGCCAATCGCCATCACACCGCGATGATTTTGTTGTGCATTCTGCAGGTTGTGCAGACCTTCAACGTGAAAATAGCGGCGCACGCGCGCATCGGACCAGAACCAGGCGATACCGGTTTCCGCCAATGCCATGCCCAGCGACTCAAAATTGCCTGCGATCAACACCTCTTTGTCTTCCTCATTAATATGTGGGAAGCAAAGTTCAATGTTGCGACGCGTAATGCGCTCACGACGCTTCAGAAAGTGGCGTGACAGCTTGCCGGCAGAGGCGCCAAGCCGTATCAAAATGGGATAAGGGAGTTGCACCAGCAGCCAGAGTACACCCAGACCAAACCAGGTAAACCAGTAGCGGGGATGCAAAAGTTTGGAACAGAACTGCCCGTTTTTCTTCATAGCGCCTTCAGGGAAAGAGTGAATGTATCGCGCAAAGAAGGGTGTCCATGAATTCCTGGCGGTACGACTGTGCTAATTACGACCAGTAGATTAGCAAATAGTGCCTTCAAAGAAACGTAATCTCTGCAATCTTCAGGATTGAGGGGTTTGATTGAGGAGGGAACTATGCGGCAAAAATTAAGCTAAGTGATCTTTTTTTATCATTAATAACATGAGGTTGTTTTCATGTTGTGTCGTCAGTGACTCTCTCCACAATCGTGGATTTGGTCAAAAAATATCATACAAAAATACGCATCCTTTCAAATGCCTTACATTGCGTAATTTAAAAAATCGGCTAGCGTTGCGAAATCAGGTCGTGAGCGACAGAAATCCTGCGCAAGCTGAGTGCCTGCGCAGGGACAGTGTTACCACCAGGCTTCTATCTGTGCGCCAAACGCCACTTCGCTACCTGCTCCTCTGCTGAAGGTTTTAGCTGGCGAATCGCGCAGGGCGATATTTTTGCGCCAGGCACTCTCGCTGGCGTCCGCATAGCCCCATTTCTCATTCCATTTGGCATAAGTGGTGTATAGCCGAAGTGCAGGGCGTGACCAGATGCTTTCACCCGCCTGCCATTGCTGGGCCAGTGTAACCTTATACTGCTGATTCTTTTCGCTGATTTGCTGTGATTTGACCCGGTCATAGCCCAACTCAACCAGGGTGCTCATGATCGGTGTCCATTTATACATCGGGCGGATGCCAGCACTGTACCAGGTGGTGCCGTTATGGTTTTCCCGATCGATATTCTGGTAAAGCCCGACATACATCAGGCTCCATTTATCATTGATATCGATAGCGCCATGGTTGATGAGTCGAAGCATATGACCGTTATTGTCCACGCTGGCCCCTTCTGGGCGCCCGGTGGTGATTGATGTCATCGCATCGGTCGCATACTGCACCGCAAATTTGTTAAATCCGCCTTCTAACGATTGCGTATGCTGTGCCGTGGCCATCCATCCCCGGGATGAAGCCCCCTCTGCGAGTGAGAACCCTTTTTGCACTTGCGCACGTCCGTAGTCGACACCGAACTCCAACTGGCCATTGCGGTTGGTATCGATCTCCGCAAGGCGTACATCAACGGTGTCATTAATGGTGGGCTGCCACTTCATCTGGTTTTCAATAAATCCCCATGATCCGCCTGCTTCGGTATTGCGCGTCACCGCTAACGAGAGTTTGCCCAAAGGGGTGTTGATATGTTCTAACCCAACGCCTGGACCAGAGATATCCCAATAGTAAAAATCAATCATATGCACATCATGGCGCTGATAGAGGCGTTTACCTGCCCATAATGTTGACCCTGGTAAGGCATCGATAATGTTTTTTCCCTGAACATTGGCTTCACGAAAATTGGGTGTGACGCTCTCGACATCATTCTGTTGAGAGACGGCATAAGCCAGATTGGTATCGAGATAAAAGCGCTGATCGTTCTCTTCCCATAAAGACTGGCCTAGCTTGAGTTCCGCATAGGTTTCGCATTCATTACCCAGCCGGTAGACTCCGTTGGCGCCAGTGGTGCGGGCGCACTTCTGCTCACCGCCTTTACTACTCCAGCCGATGCCAGACCGCGCGTAACCGCCGAAATCGACCGCCAGTGCGGGGTCCGCAATAATGCATCCCAGAAGGGGAATGAGGCGTAGGGATTTTCCTGGTTTTTTCATTGTTATATCCTTTTATTTCATTGTTTTATTTAGGGTTGAGGTAAAGGCATTCGTAGGGGCGCAGCGTGTTTTTACACGCAGACGGCGGGTAATTACCGAGCAATACATCGCCAGATAACAGTTCGCTATCGACCTCCAGATGGGTAGGACTGAGATTGGCGATCACCTTGAGTGTCGGATGGCCGAATGCGTTGCGGGTGTAGCACCACAAGGAGGGATCGGTGGGCCGTAAATCACGGTAATCCCCGGCGGTGATCACGGGTTGAGTTTTGCGTAACTGGATTAGCCGTTGATAGAGGTAAAAAACGGAGTCGGGGTCGGCCAACGCCTGCTCCACGTTGACTTGCGCTACGTTATCGCAAAATGAAATCCAGGGCGTGGCGCGGGAAAATCCGCCATGAAGTGACGCATCCCACTGCATAGGCGTGCGGCCATTGTCTCGCGACTTACTGGCGAGGATCGGCATCAGCTTGTGCTCATCCCCACCCTGAGATTGCTGCGCAGTGAAAAGATTGAGCGTCTCAACATCACGGTACTGTGAGATGTCGCTAAACCCTGGATTGGTCATACCGATCTCTTCACCCTGGTAAATGAAGGGCGTGCCTTGCATGCCGTGCAGAATCATGGCCAGCATTTTGGCGGAGCAGGTACGCCACTCACCGTCATGACCGTAGCGAGAAACGATGCGTGGCTGATCGTGATTACACCAAAACAGGGCATTCCAGGCATGGCCATGCATGCCTTGCTGCCACTGGTTAAAAATCGCTTTCAGCGCGATAAAATCAGGTGGAGTGAGACTCCATTTTTCACCATTGAGGTAATCCACTTTCAAGTGGTGAAAATTGAAGGTCATGGATAATTCGCTGCCATCCAGTGCAGCGTACTGACGGCAGTGTTCAAGCGACGTAGAGGACATTTCACCCACCGTCATCAGTTGCTGGGGCTGGAAAACGTCACGGCTAAATTCGCGTAAATAGTGGTGGATGTGTGGGCCATCGGTATAGAAACGTCGCCCGTCACCGTGGGAGTCATCAGGGAAATCAGCGTGTTTAGAGACTAAGTTGACGACATCAAGCCGCAGACCATCTACGCCGAGGTCAGCCCAAAACCGACAGATATCTTTTAAGGCTTCACGTACAGGCGGATGCTGCCAGTTTAAGTCAGCCTGCTGGGGGCTAAACAGATGCAAATAATAGTGCTGACTCTCCTCATGCCATTGCCAGGCGCTTCCACCAAATTTTGATTGCCAGTCATTAGGCGCAACCCCTTGAGATCCGCTGTGCCAGAGATAAAAATCCCGATAATCACTGTCTGGATTTTCTGCCTGCTTAAACCAAGGGTGTTGTGTGGAGGTGTGGTTAAACACCATATCCATTACCACGCGAATCCCCAATTGATGCGCGGCGTGGATCAGGCGTTTAAAGTCTTCTAACGTGCCGTAGAGCGGATCAATGTTGCAGTAGTCGGCAACGTCATAACCGTTGTCGACCTGCGGTGAAACATAAACAGGAGTGAGCCAGATGGCATCCACGCCCAGGGTTTTCAGATACCCAAGTCGCTGAATGATGCCATTGATATCGCCAGTGCCACTGCCCGTGCTGTCCTGAAAACTTTTTGGGTAGATTTGATAAATCACCCCATTTTTCCACCAAGGGATCTCATTCAGCTGTGCCATAACCTGTTTCCTGATGACGTGCCGCAGCAGATTTTGACGAGTGGAATTTGTGTCGGTAGATGAGAGAAGTGAGCGCAACAGGCACCAGGATGGCAATTAACATCGCCAGTGCAAAAATGCCCCAGAACTGCGGTTTGATAGAAAGGATGCCAGGCAAGCCTCCCACGCCAATACCGTTGGCATTAACACCATACAGGCCGCATACCAGTGCAGCACAGGCCGATCCGATCATCGCGCAGAGCATGGGAAAACGGTATTTCAGGTTAATCCCGTACATCGCGGGTTCTGTCACGCCGAGGAAAGCGGAGATCGCCGCCGGCACCGAAATTTCGCGCTCTTTCTGCTTCTTGCTGATGAGAATGATCCCCAATACCGCGGATCCCTGCGCAATATTCGACAGGGCGATCAGCGGCCAGAGCGGAGTCCCGCCAGTGCTTTGCAGCATCTGCATATCAATCGCCAGTGTGGTCTGATGCACACCGGTGATCACCAGCGGTGCATAAAGAAAACCGAACAAGGTCGCACCGATTGGCGCGAACGCCCCTGACATAACGCTTTTCACGCCCCACGCCACAGCATCACCTAACATACGACCGAAAGGACCGATAAGCGCGTGGGCAAGGAAAACCGCGATGAGCAGTGTGGAGATCGGTACGATGACTAAATGCAGAAAATCAGGGATGGCCTTTTTGAAACGGTTTTCAATGAGTGCAAGGGCAAGACCCGCCAACATCGAGGGAATGACCTGAGCCTGATAACCGACTTTTTCAATGGTGAACCAACCGAGTGACCAGGTATCAGGGAGCTGCTGCCCCAGACCATAGGCGTTCATCAATTGCGGTGAGACAAGGGTGATGCCGAGCACGATGCCCAGTATCTCTGTGCCGCCCATTTTTTTGACCGTGGACCAGCACACCGCAACCGGCAGGAACATAAAGATGGCTTCGCCGGGCAACCAGAGCAGGTCATACAACGTTTGCCAGACCGGGGAGATTTGCGCCAGGGTTTTGCCATCGCTAAATGGGATATCACCGATGACATTGCGAAAGCCGAGAATTAAGCCACCGCTTATCAAAGCGGGCAACAGCGGAAAGAAAATCTCAGCAAAGTGGGAGATGGCACGCTCGAACACACTCATGTTGTTGCGTGCGGCAATCTTCACGGCTTCTTTGTTCTGTTTATCACCGCCGGTCAGGCGTAACAGCGTGCTGTAGTAATCGCCAACCTGGGTGCCAATAACGACCTGAAACTGGCCAGCATTGGTGAAACAACCTTTCACCATCTCCAGAGTTTCAATATTTGCCGGGGAAGCCAGTGAGGGATCATGCAAAACAAACCGCAATCGTGTAATGCAGTGACTCACACTCGCGATATTGTCTTTACCTCCCACATACTCAATTAAGCGTTCAACATCCTGTTGCGGGTTTGTGCTCATTTTTCTATGCCTTAAGCTGCAGAATTAACACCGCAGAAAGCCTTATTTACTTTCTACGCATCTGGCGCAGACATTACACAAAGCGTCGCTGCAATAATTGGGAACGTTCCCAATGGTGTGTGTTTCTTCACATAAAAAATGGGAACGTTCCCAAATCTGAGCCAGAGATCACATTGGTCATGGGTGACGGGTGCGGTTAATCCTGCGGATGCAGCGTGGGGGAGAGCAGATGTTGTTGAGGGTTTAAGTTGCCCGCGAGCTGAGAAATTAGCTGTCTGACAGCCACTTCCCCGCTGTTTTTATAACCGGGTTGTACAGAGAGGGTGAGGGGGAAGATGAACTCTAATAAGGCATTACTGCCCACACAGCCAACCTGTACATGGCTGATGGCATGCTGCTGCAGGTATTTCTGAACACCTAACGCAATCGTATCAGAAGCACAGATGACCGCTTGGGTATGGGGTTTCAACACCTGAGCGGTGAGATCAAAACCGCTCTGATAGCTAAGATCACCCAGCGCCATTGTCACTTCAATATGATGTTGCTGGCATTGCGTGAGGTAAGCCTCTGAACGCTGCTGGCCTGTGGTGGTATCGCTGGCTTCCACGCCAATATAGCTAATATGCCTGACATTTTTTTCAATAAGCTGAAGCATGAGGAGCTGGATCGCCCCGGCATTATCATATTCGACCGATGAGATTCCAGGCATACCCTGCGACACTAGCACGGTTTTGTGTTGCCATTGTTCAAGCACAGTTGGGCTTAACGTCGAGAAACCAAAAAGAATCAGACCATCGATGTTGCGCTTTTCCAGCAGTTGTAAATGTTCAGCGACCCGCTCCGTGCTGAATTGGCTTTCAAGAATGATTGGGTCATAACCCTGTTCATATAACAACGGCAGCATAGCGCGGACGGACTGTGTTTCTGCCGGAGAGTCCAGTCTGGAAACAATAATCGCGACGATTTTGTCACTGCCGCCTCGCATCGATCGCGCTGATTTTGACGGGCTGAAATTCTGATCCTGCACCACTTGAAGGACTTTGAGACGAGTCGCTTCGCTGACGCCCCCTTCATTATTGATCACGCGCGAGACGGTCGATTTACCGACGCCACTCAAACGGGCGATATCTTTTATGGTAAGACGGTTATGCATAGTTTCGCGTAGCGGTGTCAATTAAGGGGTTGGGGAGTGCAAGTGTACCCTTTTCACGTAAAGGCTTCAGCGCAAAGAGTAGGTCAAGCCCCCAGGTGCGGGACTTAACCTCGTCAAAGGATGTTACTCGATATTCTGGATCTGCTCGCGCATCTGCTCAATCAGTACTTTCAGCTCGATCGCTGAAGCAGTGATATCCGCATTGATTGACTTGGAAGCCAGCGTGTTCGACTCGCGGTTGAACTCTTGCATCATAAAGTCGAGGCGACGTCCCACGGCTTCTTTCTTCTTCAGAATGTTATAGGTTTCTTTCACGTGCGCATCGAGGCGATCCAACTCTTCTGCCACATCAACGCGCTGCGCCATCATCACCAGCTCTTGTTCAAGGCGATTGTTTTCCAGCTGTACTTCAGCTTCTTCCAGCTTTGTGATCAAACGCTCGCGCTGCCATTTCAATACATCCGGCATTTGCGCACGCACTTTACTCACTTCCTGAGAGACACCCTCCAGACGCTGTTCGATCAACGTTTTCAGCGCGTTGCCTTCGCTTTCGCGTGCCACGATAAAGTCATCGAGTGCACCATCCAGTGCCGCCAACAGCTCGGTATTGATGGCATCGAGATCCTGCTCTTGTGCTGACATCACACCCGGCCAGCGCAGGATATCCAACGGATTAATTGCGCCTTCATCGGTTTGCAGCTTCACCCAGTTGGCAGCACGCACCAGCTGTTTCGCCAGCGCTTCGTTGAGCTGCAGTTCGCCCTGCGCAGAAGGGTCGGCATCAAAGCGCAGGTTGCACTCGATTTTGCCGCGCGTCAGACGGTTGCGGATACGTTCGCGGATTACCGGCTCCAGGCCGCGAAATTGCTCGGGCAGACGGATGTACGTTTCCAGGTAACGCTGGTTCACCGAACGGAGTTCCCAGGCGGCGCTGCCCCAGTTGCCTTTGGCTTCGCGGCGGGCGTAAGCGGTCATGCTGCGGATCATAAGCTTGTACTCATTTTCAGGAATGTTCCCCGCATTATAGTGACGGTAGCCAAACCATGATAGGCGTATGCGTAATGAGCGTACCTCGTGGGCGACTTTCGGTGAAAAGGATGACGGATCAACCCTTCTCACCCTATGATGTTCTGTGTGATACCTAAAATTCTGAGGCTATGATGTTGAATAAATTGGCGATACCATTGGTACTTGTCCTCTCTCTGGCAGGATGCCAGGCACCCTCTACCTCCCATGAACAGATCCCACCAAATACCGCGCCGGTCGCCGTGTGTGGCTCGGGCGACATCATGATGCAAACCACCTTGTGGTTCGGTATGAACAAGCCTAAAGGTGGCACGGTGAGCAGCAGTGAATGGCAACAGTTTGTTGATAACGACGTGACGCCGCGCTTTAAAGACGGGCTTTCCGTGTATGACGGTAAAGGGCAATGGCTGGGCGAAGGGGGCAAACTGGCGCGTGAAAACAGTAAGGCTTTGATGCTGATTCATCAGCCTGACCGCTCAAGCTCAGAAAGCATCAACACATTACGTGACATCTATAAAAAGCGATTTGATCAGGAATCCGTGATGCGCGTCGATGCGCTGGTGTGCGTGGCGTTTTAGCGAAATGAGCAGGGCGCACCGTTTAAGCGCGCCCTGAAAACCTTAAATGAACAGGCCAGCAAACGCGGCGGACAGCAAGCTCACCAACGTTGAGCCATAAACCAGCTTCCAGCCAAAGCGCGACACAACGTTACCTTGTTTCTCGTTGAGCCCTTTAATCGCACCGGCCACAATCCCGATCGACGCAAAGTTGGCGAACGACACCAGGAATACCGACAAAATACCCAGCCCGCGTGGTGTCATCTCTGCTGCCACTTTTTTCAGCTCAATCATGGCAACAAATTCATTGGCGACCAGCTTAGTCGCCATGATGCTGGCGGCCTGCAGTGCATCGGCGGTCGGAATACCGATCAGCCACGCAAAGGGATAGAACACGTAGCCAAGTAACTGCTGGAAGCTGTAGCCAAACACGGCAGAGAACAGCGCATTGATGGCGGCAATCAGCGCGATAAAGCCAATCAGCATGGCTAAAATGATCATCGCCACTTTAAAGCCAGCCAGAATGTATTCCCCCAGCATTTCGAAGAAACTCTGGTCTTCATGCAGCTTATCCAACGCGATGTGTTCTTCATTTTCCGGGCGAGTAGGGTTGATGATCGACAAGATAACAAAGGTGCTGAACATATTGAGCAGCAGGGCGGCAACTACATATTTGGCATCAATCATCGACATGTAGGCGCCAACAATCGACAGTGAAACCGTCGACATCGCCGTCGCTGCCATGGTGTACATGCGACGTGCCGAGATATCGCCCAAGATACCTTTATAGGCGATGAAGTTCTCCGACTGACCCAGAATCAAGGTGCTGACGGCGTTGAAAGACTCCAGCTTGCCCATACCGTTGACTTTAGATAACAGAGTACCGACCACGCGGATCAGCAACGGCAGAATGCGCCAGTGTTGCAGAATACCAATCAGCGCGGAGATAAACACAATCGGGCAGAGTACGCCGAGGAAAATGAATGCCAGGCCCTGTTTTGCCATGTTGCCGAACACAAAATCGGTGCCTTGTGCAGCAAAGGTCAGTAAGGTCTCGAAAAAGCCGCCGACGGCGGTCACCACTGACTGGCCACCGGCCGAATGCAGGAAGAACCAGCCAAGCGCGGCCTCAACAATCAATAATTGAATAATAAAGCGCGGACGAATCTGTTTACGGTCATGGCTGACCAGCAGCGCAAGGGCAAAAATCACCCCCAGCGCCAGCAGGAAATGGAGTATCGCTGTCATCATTTGTCTTTTTATTTGAAGGAAAGGGCGCATTTAGCCACAGCTGCGGCTAAATTTCATCCGGGATTGTCGCTCACGCGGGCAGGACAGCCGGGTGGGAAGTCCGTATAATGCGCAGCCAAACCTAAGCAAGCCGGAGAGAAACCATGCGTCCAGCAGGCCGTAACGCATCTGAAGTGCGTCCCGTCACCCTTACTCGTCACTACACCAAACACGCTGAAGGCTCTGTCCTTGTCGAGTTCGGTGAAACCAAAGTGCTGTGTACCGCCACTGTTGAAGAAGGTGTGCCGCGCTTCCTCAAAGGGAAAGGTCAGGGCTGGGTCACCGCTGAATATGGCATGCTGCCGCGCTCAACCCACAGCCGTATGGCGCGTGAAGCGGCGAAAGGTAAACAAGGTGGGCGCACGCTGGAGATTCAGCGTCTAATTGCCCGCTCGCTGCGTGCAGCAGTGGATTTAGAGGCTTTGGGTGAATTTACTATCACGCTGGATTGCGATGTGATTCAGGCTGATGGCGGCACTCGCACCGCATCCATTACCGGCGCTTGCGTGGCCTTGGCCGATGCGCTGAATGCGCTGGTGGAGGCCGGTAAACTGAAAGCCAACCCGATGAAAGGCATGGTTGCTGCCATTTCTGTCGGGATTGTGGGCGGTGAAGCGCTGTGCGATCTGGAGTATGTGGAAGATTCCGCGGCTGAAACCGACATGAACGTGGTGATGACAGAAGATGGCCGCATGATTGAAGTACAGGGCACTGCTGAAGGTGAGCCGTTCAGCCATGAGGAATTACTGCAGTTGCTGGCGCTGGCGCGAGGCGGCATTGAGCAGTTGATTCAGGCGCAAAAAGCAGCGTTAACAAATTGATTTAACAGGCGACCACAGAGTCGCCTTTTCTTTATTTGAGGAGTGAGAAATGAAAGCCTGGCAGCGTCAGTTTATTGAATTCGCCCTGAACAAAGGGGTTCTGAAGTTTGGTGAGTTCACACTGAAATCGGGTCGTAAAAGCCCGTATTTCTTTAACGCCGGTTTGTTCAATACAGGACGTGATTTAGCGCTGCTGGGACGTTTTTATGCGCAGGCACTGGTAGACGGTGGTGTGGACTTCGATCTGCTGTTTGGCCCAGCTTATAAAGGCATTCCGATTGCGACCACCACCGCGGTGGCGCTGGCCGACCACCATGACCGTGACGTGCCTTATTGCTTTAACCGCAAAGAAGCCAAAGACCACGGCGAAGGTGGCTTGCTGGTGGGCAGCCCGCTGCAGGGTAAAGTGATGCTGGTGGATGATGTGATCACCGCAGGCACGGCAATTCGTGAATCCATGGATATTATCAGTGCGCATAACGCGACGCTGGCGGGCGTGATGATTTCTCTGGATCGTCAGGAGCGTGGACGGGGTGATATCTCTGCCATTCAGGAAGTCGAGCGCGACTACCAGTGCAAAGTAACCGCTATCATTACGCTGGCGGAGCTGATTGACTACCTGGAAGAGAAGCCGGAGATGGCGGACCATCTGGCGAAAGTGCGAGCCTATCGGAAAGAGTACGGGATATAATCTCGCTGTATGATGACGGTCGCCATGAATGGCGACCCTACTGCGACGTTTCGTAGGGTGCGCTTTGAGGTGCACCCACTCATGATTACACTAACTGCGCGGCCATCAATGGCCAGCGGGTGTCGAAATCCGCGGTGGGACGGAAGCGGAATTCAGAGCGCACATAACGCGACAGTAACCCTTCACAAAACGCCAGCAGTTGGCTCGCCAGCAGCGTTTCATCGGTTTGGAAACCATCACCTTCACGCATTTTTTTCTCACGCATCACCTGACGTAGCTGCACCTCAATGCGTTCAAACAGCTGGTTAATGCGCCCTTGCAGGCGATCCTGTTCAAACATCAGCGCGTGCCCAGTCAGAATGCGCGTCAGCCCGGGATTACGCTCACCAAATCCCAGAATCAATTGCACGATAAGACGCAAGCGGGCAACTGTTTCTTTTTCATCTTTCAGGATCAGATTGATGCGAGTAATCAGACTGTCTTCGATAAATTCGATCAGGCTGTCGAACATGCGCGTTTTGCTGGGGAAATGACGATACAGCGCCGCTTCCGAAACGCCTACATTGGCTGCCAGCTTGGCGGTGGTGATGCGCTGACTGCCATCGCTCGACTCCAGCATTTGCGCCAGCGCCTGCAAAATCTCTTCGCGACGATTCCGTTTCGCGACTTTTTTTTCTGCCATGACCTTCAAGACCCCTGAGATTCACCAAAAACAGGCAATACTGCCTCATCTACCACAAGCGCAATGGCCTGTGGCGATGAGAAATAAAAAGATGGCTTAGCGAAAAGTGTCGCGTGTTACTGGCGGCCAGAGTGACCAAAGCCGCCTGCACCGCGATCGCTGGTGTCGAATTCTTCTACCAGATTGAATTCGGCTTGCACAACGGGTACGAACACCAGTTGCGCCAGGCGGTCACCAGGTTGCAGAGTGAAGCTGTCCTGACCACGGTTCCAGACCGACACCATTAACTGACCCTGATAATCGGAGTCAATTAAGCCGACCAGGTTACCCAGCACGATGCCGTGCTTATGACCCAGGCCCGAACGCGGCAGAATCACTGCTGCCAGTGAAGGATCGGCAATATGAATTGCCAAACCGGTAGGCACCAACGTGGTCATGCCTGGGGTGATCTCCAGAGCACCATCCAGGCAGGCGCGAAGATCGAGGCCTGCAGAACCTGGGGTTGCATAAGTTGGCAGCGGGAATTCATTACCCACACGCGCATCAAGAATTTTAACGTCGATTTTTTTCATCATAACGGCTGACAATCTCGTCTATTAATTGTTGGCCAAGGAGCGTCTTATCACTGAGCGGTAAGACTTTCTCTCCTTCCTGCCAAAAAAGGTGAAGAGCATTGGTGTCGCTATTGAATCCCTGTCCGGCCTGCGCCACATCGTTGGCGCAAATCAGGTCCAGGTTTTTCCGCACCCGTTTTTGCCGCGCGTATTCTTCCACATTCTGGGTTTCGGCAGCAAATCCCACCACATAAGGGCGATTTTTCTGCAATGCGGCAACACCGGCGACAATGTCTGGGTTCTTCACCAACTGCAGCGTGACGTTATCATCGCCACCCTGTTTTTTGATTTTCTCTGCGGCAATGGATGCCGCCCGGTAGTCTGCCACGGCAGCACTGGCAATGAAAATATGTTGTTGGCTGATTTGCGCCATCACGGCGGCTTCCATTTCCAGTGCACTGCCCACATCAACACGCTTCACGCCCGCCGGTGTTGACAGCGAGACCGGGCCGGACACCAGTGTCACGTTGGCACCGCGTTTGACTGCCGCCGCGGCAATGGCGTAACCCATTTTTCCCGAGCTGTGATTACTGATATAGCGCACCGGATCAAGCGCTTCACGGGTTGGACCGGCGGTGATCATAATGTTGAGATGTTGCAGATCGTTGACGGGCGCCGCCCATTCAAGTGCATAAGCCACAATGGCCAGTGGATCAAGCATACGCCCAGGGCCGATATCACCGCAGGCCTGGCTGCCGCTATCCGGGCCCCAAATCAAGACGCCACGTTGATGTAAACGCTGCAAGTTCTCTTGCGTGATGGCCGCGCGATACATTTGTTGATTCATGGCGGGCACGATGGCCAGGGGCGCTGCGCTGGCGAGGCAGGCCGTCGTGACCAGATCGTTAGCCATACCTGCGGCGAGGCGCGCGATCAGGTCAGCCGTGGCGGGAGCCAGCAGGATCAGGTCAGCCCATTTGGCCAGCTCAATATGGCCCATTGCCGCTTCGGCGGCGGGGTCGAGCAGATCATCAAATACCGGATAGCCAGAAACGGCTTGTAAGCTCAACGGCGTAATAAACGCTTTCGCGGCTTCGGTCATCATCACACGCACGTCAGCGCCGCGATCGCGCAGCCGACGCACCAACTCAGGAGCTTTATAAGCAGCAATGCCGCCGCTGACACCGAGCAGAATTTTTTTACCGGCTAATCCCGTCATGTTTCTGGCCTCAACTCAAAACGGATTGCTGCGTCACACGCGGCAGATGGAGGGAACTTTATCACAAAATCCGCTACTCGCCTTTTCACTGCCTGCGGCCTTTGCGAGCCGTCTCTGAAATCGCAACCTGCTTGCTGGTGTGAAACCTGGCTGGCGCGCACAATCGCCACTTCGCAGGGAGGGCAAGGCAATGACAGAACTGGCACCACGGGAAAAGCTGGCGTTAAAGGGCGCGGAATCACTGAGCGATGCAGAACTGCTGGCAATATTTTTGCGCACGGGCAGTCAAGGCACCAACGTGATGCTGCTGGCACAGCTGATGCTCAATGAGTTTGGTTCACTTTATCGCATCATGACGGCGAGCCATGAGGCGCTGGGGAAGATCAAAGGGTTGGGCTCGGCGAAGATTACGCAGTTGCATGCGGTAGCTGAGCTGGGACGGCGCTTTTTTGCCAGCCAGCTGGCACGGGAAAATGTGATGGAAAATCCGCAGGTGACGCGTCATTACCTGCAAAGCGTGTTGGCGCATCAGGAACGCGAAGTGTTTATGGCGCTGTTTCTGGATAACCAACATCGTGTCTTGCAAGCACAGAAGATGTTTTCCGGTACCATTGCCAGCGTTGAGGTACATCCACGTGAAATTGTGCGTGAAGCGCTGAAACTCAACGCCGCTGCCGTGATTCTGGCGCATAATCACCCTTCTGGCATCGCTGAACCGAGTCGCGCCGATCGCGATATCACCGGTAAAATCGGGCAGGCTTGTGCCTTACTGAATATTCGTTTGCTTGACCATTTGGTGATCGGTCGCGGCGAGTACACTTCTTTCGCTGAGCGCGGCTGGCTGTAAAACATGCGTCTGGTTGGGCAGAAATGATGCATTTTCGCGCGATCCATAGGGATCTTTATCTGTTCGGGACTTGAGCACACCGCCTGAGCGGCGTATACTACGCCACCTTTGAGAATCTCGGGTTTGGCGTTTGGGTCAGCTTAGCGGGTTCACATGGAACTCGCCTGGCGGGCTAAGGCCTGACGAGGCGGCCAAAACCTAGTTTTTAAAGCTCGAGCTTATTTGATTTTTGGAGAATAGAAATGTCACGAGTCTGCCAGGTAACTGGAAAGCGTCCGGTGACGGGTAACAACCGTTCCCACGCAATGAACGCGACGAAACGCCGTTTCCTGCCGAACCTGCACTCTCACCGTTTCTGGGTTGAGAGCGAAAAGCGCTTCGTTACTCTGCGTGTATCTGCTAAAGGTATGCGTGTTATTGATAAAAAGGGCATTGATACGGTTCTGACCGAAATCCGCGCCCGTGGTGAGAAGTACTAAGGAACTGAATCATGGCTAAAGGTATTCGTGAGAAGATCAAGCTGGTTTCCTCTGCTGGTACAGGTCACTTCTATACCACCACGAAGAACAAGCGCACTAAACCAGAGAAATTAGAACTGAAAAAGTTCGATCCGGTTGTACGTCAGCACGTGATCTACAAAGAAGCCAAAATTAAGTAATTTTGGTGTTCTTGCTAAAAACCCGGCTTCGGCCGGGTTTTTTGTTTCTGCGGTTTGTTGAGGAGATGACATGCCTGAATTACCAGAGGTAGAAACCAGCCGACGTGGCATTGAGCCACATCTGGTGGGCGCAACGATTTTGCATGCGGTGGTGCGTAACCCTCGCCTGCGTTGGCCGGTCTCGCACGAAATTCATGCGCTAAGCGACCAGCCCGTGCTGAGTGTGCAGCGTCGCGCAAAATACCTGCTGCTGGAACTGCCGCATGGCTGGATTATCATTCACCTCGGCATGTCCGGTAGTTTGCGTATTCTGCCCGGCGAACAGGCGGCTGCGAAGCACGATCACGTCGATTTAGTGATGAGTAACGGCAAAGTGCTGCGCTACACCGACCCGCGTCGCTTTGGAGCCTGGCTGTGGACCGCTGACCTGGAAGGCAGCAGTGTGTTGGCGCATCTTGGCCCGGAGCCGCTCAGTGCCGAATTTGATGGTGCTTATCTGTTTGAGAAGTCACGCGGTAAACGTACGGTGATTAAACAGTGGCTGATGGATAACAAAGTGGTGGTCGGCGTGGGCAACATCTACGCCAGCGAATCGCTGTTTACGGCTGGAATCTTGCCCGACCGCCCAGCGATGAGTTTAAGCCGCGAAGAGGCAGAGCTGATGGTTGCCACCATCAAAGCCGTGTTACTGCGCTCAATTGAACAAGGCGGTACTACGCTGCGTGATTTCCTGCAAACGGACGGTAAGCCGGGCTATTTTGCACAGGAACTGCAGGTCTATGGCCGGGCGGGAGAGCCGTGTCGCGCGTGTGGTACACCGATTGTCAGCGGTAAACATGGCCAGCGCAGCACCTTCTGGTGCCCACGCTGTCAGCACTAAATCAAGGTTGCTGCGCCAGTCGCGCCAGCAATGCCTGATGCACTACGGCAGGCAGAAATGCCTGCACATCGCCATGATGACGTGCAACTTCCTTCACCAGTGACGATGAGACGAAAGAGAAACCTTCGGACGGCATCAGAAAAACGCTTTCCAGGTTAGGCAGCAGATGGCGATTCATTTGTGCCAGTTGCAGCTCATATTCGAAATCTGATACGGCGCGTAATCCCCGCACCAGCACATTGGCGTTTTGCGCTTTGGCAAAATTCGCCATGAGATCGCTGAAACCCACAACCTCGACATTCGGCAGATGCGTTGTCACCTGACGCGCCAAATCCACGCGTTCATCCAGTGAGAACAACGGTTTCTTGCTCGGGCTGGCGGCAATGGCCACCACGATGCGGTCAAACATTTGCGCCGCGCGCGTGACAATATCCAGATGCCCCAGTGTGATGGGATCAAACGTGCCGGGATAAATCGCTTTAGTGCTCATACGCGGCCTTGTGTTGAGGTGTGATGCAGCGCCCAGAGCGCCGAGTATTTGTTGAAGGTGTACTGTGCGTTCACGACAGCCAAAATCCAGCCCTGTTTGCCATCAAGGAAGCCGGCGCGCAGTAACAGGGTTTTGAGGAACGCCCCCAAGGTGTGGCTGAAAATGGAGAAAAGCCCACAGCGTTTGCCGCGCTGGAAACGCTCAACTGCCCAGGCTTCGGCATAATTCATCTGTTTGCGCTGAAAAGCGATCAGATCGCGGCAGGTGAGGTGCTGCAAATCACCGGTGAGCGCAACAACTGGCGCGCCTTGCGTATCCAGCGATTCGTGCACCAGGTTGTCGTTGTAGTTGAGTGCGCGTGGATACAGGCGCAGAACGCGATCCGGATACCAGCCACTATGGCGCATAAAGCGGCCAAGGAACAAATTACTGCGTCCGAGGCTGTAAACCGTATTCGCTGCGGGTTGCTCCAGGACGTGTTCAATCGCACGGCGTAATTCAGGCGTCACACGCTCATCGGCATCCAGCATCAGGATCATATCGCCGCTGGCAAAAGCCTGCGCGCGTTGACGCTGTTTACCAAAGCCATCCCAACCTTCCGCCTGATAAACCTGTGCGCCCAGTGCACGGGCAACGTCTGCCGTAGCGTCCTGACTGCCGGAATCCAGCAGCACAATCTCATCGGCCCAACTGACCGAGGCTAACGCCTCAGGTAGCAGTTCAGCTTCGTTTTTGGCGATCATCACCACGGAGAGACGTTGGCGTTGCGACATGAGTTAGTGAGCTCGCGGCGGTAAATGAGGTTCGAGTAACTGTAGCAGACGCTGTAATGCGCCCTGGTTTTGATGCAGCACTTCCACGGCATGTCGGCCATAGTAGCGGCGATAGTCGTCATCCTGCAGCAGGTTAGCGACTTGTTTTTCCAGCGAAATCACATCGGTAACCGTGATCAAACCTTCCGCCTGCTGCAACTTGGCGCAGATATCTTTGAAGTTCCAGATGTGCGGCCCCATCAATACGGGAATGGCATGCGCTGCCGGTTCCAGTGGATTGTGGCCGCCGCGCTCGACCAGACTTCCGCCGACAAAGGCGATATCGGCAATGCCGTACAGCATCATCAGTTCGCCCATGGTATCGCCGATCACCACTTGCGTTTCGCTGGACGGAATTTCACCGCTGCTGCGCAGAATAAAGCTGAAGCCGCGTTTTTGCGTCAGATCGCAGGCATCTTTGAAACGTTCAGGATGGCGTGGTACCAGAATCAGCAGCAGGTCTGGGAATTGCTGCAGCAGACGGCGATGGGCATCAAGAATGATGGTCTCTTCACCTTCATGAGTACTGGTCGCAATCCACACCTGGCGGCGCGAAGCCCACTGGCGGCGAAGCGTGACGGCTTTTGCGGCCAGTTCAGGGGTGACAGAAATATCAAACTTCAGGCTGCCCGTGACGGCCAGATGTGAACGTTTAAGTCCGAGGCTGAGGAAGCGATCGGCATCTTCGCTGTTCTGCGCCGCAATCAGCGTAATGCGTTGCAGCAAGTCACGCATAAAGCCGCCCAGCTTTTTATAGCCTTTGGCCGAACGTTCAGACAGGCGCGCGTTGGCAATCACCAGAGGAATCTGGCGCTGATGCAGAATCCGGATAATGTTGGGCCACAGCTCAGTTTCCATAATGATCACCAGACGTGGATTGACGGTGTCGAGGAAACGGTTGATGGAGCCGGGCAAGTCGTAAGGCAGATAGACGTGATGCACGTCTTTGCCAAAGGCAGACTGGGCGCGTTCCGAACCGGTTGGCGTCATGGTGGTGACAGTAATGGGGAGCGTTGGGTAGCGATGGCGCAGTGCGCGTACCAAGGGTACCGCGGCCAGGGTTTCGCCCACGGAAACAGAATGCAGCACAATGCCATGCGGTTGCACTTTGCCAACGCAATAGCCGTAGCGCTCAGCCCAGCGTTTACGATAGGCCGGTGCTTTTCGACCGCGCAGCCACAGGCGCAGCCAGATGAATGGCTGAATCAGATAGAGCAGGGCTGTGTATAGAGTTGTCATAGTTATCGTTACGACAGGTTCGCGTCAAAAAACACATGAAAGGCGGCATGTTATCAGAAACTGGCCGCCTGCTCATACCACTTCGTCAGCTGGCCTTCAGTACCTGCTGATAAAGTGAGGTCAGTGCCTGCGCCAGTCGTTGCGGACCAAAAGGTTCGATTCTGCGGCGTGCGGCTTCGCCCATGGCAGAATTCTGTAAAAGCGCAGGTGTCGCCATAATGGCATCATTTAACGCTTTGATATCCAACGCATCGCAAACGAAGCCTTCTTGACCTGCTGTAATGAATTCTGCACCACCGCAGCCCGTGCTGGTGATTACTGCTAAACCACAGGCCATCGCTTCCAGCACCACATTCGGAAAAGGATCATAAAGCGTCGGCAGCAGCAGTGAATCAGCCGCATGATAGTACGGCTGGACATCCTGCTGTACGCCAACAAAGCGCAGGCGATCAAGACAGTTAAGCTGGTTAGCTAACTGCTGATAACGCGACAACTGCTTATCCTGACCAACGACAATCAGATAACGGTCACTGTTGGCCAATGCGCTAATGGCGGCTTTCAATCCTTTGCGCTCAAAGCCGGAGCCGACATAAATCATCACCGTGGCATCTTGCGGCAATGTCAGTTGCTGACGCATGGCATAGCGCTGGGCTTCTGTGGCTGGCTGAAAACGTTGGCTATCGATGGCGTTATGAATGACGTGTATCTTGCTGCCATCGAGCGTGAAATGACGCAAAATATCCTGTTTGACCATCTCTGAATTACAGATGACGGCTTTTAAGGACGGCGTGTTGAACATTTCCGCTTCAGCCTGCAATACATAGCGATGATAAGGGCTGAGGCTGGCGCTTAAACGCTGCCAGGGCGAGACGATGCGTGCCCGCTGCTCAAGCCACACGCGATGCACGCCGTCACCGGCGCGAAAGATATCGCAGCCCGCGATACGTTCGTGACTCTGAACGATATCGAACTTTTCGCGCTCCCAGCATTCGCGTGCGGCGCGCGCAAATCCGCGTTCGCGTGAGACGCGGCCAAATTTAGCGGGATTGCAAATGTGCAGATGCCAGGCCGGATTGGGCGTGCCCTGCCAGCTGCGGGTAATGATATTGAGATCGAGCTGTTCACTATCCAGCGCTTCCAGCGCACGTGAAATAAAGCGCTCAGCACCGCCATCCGGGCGATATTTCTGCCGGACAATCGCCAGGCGTAACTTAGTCATGCAAAAAACTCCTTGCGGCGGCAATCACATCCTCAACGGGAATCGCGGAGAGATAGCGCTGCTCGGTTTTTGTATCGATATCGTCGGGGGATGGCAGCGGAGCATAATCACCGGCCCAAATGACGCGATTATTGTCACCCCACGGACGCCAGTGATGCAGCTTGGTGGGACCAAACAGTGCCAGGCAAGGCGTATTGAGCGCGGCGGCCATGTGCATTGGGGCTGAATCCACGCCAATAAACAGTTGCGCTGCATCGATCAACGCCGCCAGTTGCGGTAGTGAGAGCTGCCCAGCCAGTGACACCACGTTCTGGCTATGGCAGAGCGACTGAATGTTAGCGATCATCGCCTGCTCTTTCTGATCCGGTGCTGCGGTCAGGACAACGGTGTGGCCATCGGCAGTGAGCGTATCGATGAGCTGCGCGACTTTTTCATCTTCCCAGCATTTGAATACCCAGCGTGAGGTCGGCTGTATCACGATAAACGGGCCGGTGACGTGTTGCTGCGCCAAAACAGCCTGCACTTTTTGCTGATCGGCTGCGCTAAAGTGCATCGAGGCTTTCGCACCTTCCGCACTGATGCCGAGTGGTTCCAGCGCCGCCATATTTTGCTCAACGGTGTGCAGCTGATTGTAGTTCTGAGTGGATATCAAGTGATTATGGCACCAGCGCCAGAGTGCATTATCGCGCTTCGCAAAGGCAAAGCCGATGCGAACCGGTGCGGCAGAAAAGCCGGTAATGATCGCACTGCGCCACTGATCGGCAAGGTTAATCACCACATCATAATGGCAGGCACGGACCGCAGAGAGCAGGGCCATTTCATGGCGAAACTTTTGCCAGCCGCCTTCCTTTTTCCAGTTACGATCGATGATATGCAACTGACGGATGGCGGGATGTGCTTCCAGCATTGGCCGCGTCTCTTTATACAACAGGACGTCGATATTGGCCTGGGGATAGCGCTGGCGTAGTGCATTGATAGCCGGCGTGGTCAGCAGCATATCGCCGTGATGACGCAGCTTAATCAGCAGAATATTTTTCGGTGCAAACTGGGCTGGAATCGGGCTTGCCATACTCAAATGATCTCAAAATTCAGTGAGCTGATTGTAGGGCAAACCCCCAGGGTGCGAAAGCCAGCCGCGGCGCTTATTTCTTACGCCAGCGATAAATCCGGCTCAACCACAACATTAACTGATACCACTGTCTGGCACCGCGTGCGTTACGCAGCATTCGTTTGTGAGTTTGAGTGGCAAAGATATCCGCAATCATCGCCTGGCGTGCGCTCTCTTCGGGCTCGCGGCGGATGGAGTGGCAGACGCTGAGTGCTTCACGGGTAATCTGATAGTGAAATGCCGGATAAATTTTAATGCGTGTGCGATAGCTTGTATTGATCTCTTCCAGCATCTGCGCGATTTTCAGGTAGTGCTGTTGATATTCCACGTTACGCTGACCTGTGCGCTTGCGATTACTGATCGATGCATCGTGCATGTAATACCGATACAGCATCTGATCGGTATAGCGCACACGTTTGACGTTGAACATAAACTCGGTGGTCCAGGGAATATCCTGATGGTGTAGTCCCGGCTCGAAGGTGAGATTGAGTTGTTCAATCAGTTCGCGGCGGTAAATACCAAGCCACACTACATGCATATAACGATGGGTCTGTAACGCGGTGTTCAGCCACTCTGGCCCACTGAGCACTTGGGTGCTCCTTAAACGATCCAGAGGAATCAGCGGTTTGGTGGTCTGGCTGGCTTTGAAGAACCATTCAGCGTTGCATTGCGCGGCGTCTAACTCATCACTTTCTGCCATCTCGACCAGCGTTTGATACATCGCCGGGTTCATGGTGTCGTCGGCGTCTGGGAAAGTGACGTATTTGCCCCTTGCGACGGCCAGCCCGGCATTACGTGCACGTGAAACTCCGCCATTGGCCTGATGGATGACACGTACATGAGAATGCTGCTGCGCGTAGGCATCGGCCCGTTCACCTGAGCCATCGGTGGAGCCATCATCAACGATGATAATTTCCAGTGAGCTTAGCGTTTGCGTCAGCAGGGACTGCATAAAAGTCTCGAGCATCGCACCGGCGTTGTACATCGGCGAGATGATGGAGAGTAAGGGAGCATTTTCCGACATTGTTGTGATGTTTTTATCAGTAATTAACGAAATTCTTACGTTAATTATTGCTAAGGAATTCAGAACTTTTTGGACATTTATGGTCAAAAGTAGTTAGCTCGCTAGCATTTTCGCACTTTTAGGAATGGTGATAGCCGAAAAGCGCAGCATATATCTTTATACACCTGGGTCTTAGCATGAAAAATATACTCGTTATCCGACGCGATAATATCGGTGATATGGTCTGTACCACTCCTTTACTGGAAGGCATAAAACAGGCATTTCCAGAAGCAACCATCACTTTGCTGGTGAACAAAATTGCGCAGGATGTGGTGAGTTACAATCCCCATGTTGACCGTCTGTATGTGTATAAGAAAGCCAAGCATCGCGCCAAAAATGAGACCACGCTGGGCGTTTACTGGCAACGGGTGAAGATCATGCTGGCACTGCGTAAAACCCGATTTGATGCCACCATTCTGGCCAATCCTGTGCCTTGCAAATACAGCCTGAGGCTGGCGAAGTTGGCGGGCGCGCACAACATTATCGGCGCCGCCCAGGCAGATGCGCAGCTGGATCATCCCTTCCAGAAAACAGATTTTCACGGCAAGCATCAGGTTGAGCACACCTACTCTTATCTTTCGGCATTAACGGATGCCTACCCCGCGGTCCCTCAGGTCAATCTCTACCTCGCGGAGGCAGAACGCGAAGCGGCGAGCGCACGCGTCGCAGCATTATTTCCCGCGCCGGGTAAAGTCTTCGGTGTTCATATCAGTAGCCGCAGCCCAAAACGCCGTTGGCCGGTGGCATCTTATGCCGCTTTTATTAATAAATTGCTGGAAGATGAGCAGGCGCGGGTACTGGTTTTCTGGTCGCCGCAAGGCACACTGGATGCCAATGATAAAGGCGATGCCGCACGCGCCGATGAGCTGATGGAACAAGTAAACTCAGCCCGCGCAGCACGTTACCCAACTGCGTCAGTGCGTGAGTTGATTGCCGGTTTTGACCGCTGTGAACAAATTTTGTGTAGCGATGGTGGCCAGATGCATTTGGCCGCAGGTTTACATAAAAAGCAGGTGGTGTTCTTTGGCGATACCAATGCCAGCATCTGGCATCCGTGGTCTGGAAAGTACCATATTATGCAGACCGCTTCCGGTGAATGCAGCGATGTCACTCTGGAAACGGTCTGGCAGGCCTGGCAGGAACTCAGCGCTGAGCCTGCTGGCGTGTGAAGCTGGCGTAATATTCCGCCAGTGTCTGGCCGACAAAGTTCGGTGCCAACCAGCTAAACAGCGCTTCGAGATCTTCGTATAGCTGCTCGATGTCACGTTCATTTTTAAACGTTGGGCTACCATCGGGCATGAATTCGGAGCTGTGCAACATAAACTCGGTGTAATTGTTCCCTTCCGCCAGTGACATCTCCACGACGCGCTTCATATCTGCAATGTTGCCACCCGATGGGCGCAACCAGTGCACAGCAGGGCTTTTTTGTTTACCGCGTAGTCGGTAAGCACCCTGTTTGAACGCATTCATCAATGCGGAATACTTGTACTGGATGCTCATCGGGACTTCGAGTAGCGATGAATCACCACTGCGCGAAATATCCTGTGGATCGATGAAATAAGGTTTGGCCGGGAAATGGGTATAGTTAGTGCCGCCGTTACCTTGCGGCGCACCGCGCGTGTAGGACCAGTTCACACGTGGCGTGACCGAACAGTCTACCTGATAGCCCAACTCAGTCAGGATCGCAGCGTAGCGTTCATCAAATGCCCAGCGACCGGCGCGATGACTTAACATTTTGGTTTGGAACTTTTCTTCGAGGAGATCCGTCATATAAGCGACTTTGTCACGCAGCACGCTATCGGGGTACTCGATCAGAAAAGGCTGCCAGCGCCAGTCATCGTCAGTCAGCGGGGCTTCGGGTGGACTGTTCCAGGCATGGAGATGCATCCCGATTTCGCCTTGCTTACGGGCAATCACATCTTTGCCAAATTCGACAAACGCAGGATCAATCGCCATTTCATAGTTGGTCAGCCAGGTGGGTTTAAAACCATAACGTTCGCACAACGCCTGAAAACGTGGCAGATAGCCGGTGTTTTTGGTGGTGATTGAGCGGTGATTGCGCCAGAGATTGTCGCCTTCGGTGTCAATGGTAATAAGGAACGCGTGCCGGGTCATGTTCGCCGCCTGAGGCCAATAAAATCGCAATGTTACGCTGTGCCCTGCAGTGACGCAAAACTATTTGTCTCGGCAGTAAACAGGCGAAAAGGGGGATGAATGTGCGTTAATATTCTCCACGCATAGCTGGCATTCACCCGTTTTCTAAAACTGATAGGTAGGACAATTTGTCAAAACGCATACTGATGGTGATCGATGGTTTACCAGGCGGCGGCGCCGAGAAGGTGGTGTTGACGCTGGTTGCTGGTATGTTGGCGCTGGGGCATCGAGTCTCACTCTTTTCTCTGCGCAAAGTGTGCGAGTATCCGTTGCCAGAAGGCGTGGATTATCACGTCATTCAGGACACCAACCGTAAGCCGTGGCGCAAATTGACCGAACTCAGTCGGCGTGCTCGTTTACTGGATGCCGCCGTCAGGAAGGCGGAAAAAGAGGGCGGTCAATTCGATCTTGTGGTCTCACATCTGCACAAAACCGATCGTATTGTGCGCCGCAGCCGGGCACTCCGGCAGGAGAAGACCTGGTGTTGCCTGCATGGCGTATTCTCTGCATCTTATTTGGGGCATCGCACCGGGTTATCTCGCTGGTTGAAGGCACGTAAAATCCGTCAGGTTTATCAGGGACGCAACGTGGTGGGTGTCTCGCCCGCGGTGCTTGAAGATCTCAAGTCTGCTTTTGCCGTGCAGCCCTCACGTGAAGCGGTGATTGGCAACCCATTCGATGTTGAGCAAATTCGACAACTGGCCGCCGAGCCCGCTGACGTGCCGCCAGCCGGTTTCCTGGTGCATGTGGGGCGCTTCCACGAAACTAAGCGCCATGACCGTCTGCTTAAAGCCTATGCATTGAGCAATATCCAACAGCCTCTGGTGCTGTTAGGCCAGGGTTCACCTGAACGCAAAGCCGCCCTGCAAGCGCAGGCGCAGACGTTGGGTATCGCCGACCGGGTGATTTTCCAGGGCTTTACGCTGAACCCGTATGCCTGGATAAGCCGGGCAACCATGTTGATTGTCAGTTCGGATAGCGAGGGCTTTGGAAACGTCCTCATCGAAGCGATGCTCTGCGGCACGCCTGTGGTAAGCACCCGTTGTCCCGGCGGTCCAGAGTGGTTATTGCAGGGCGATTTAGCGCGTGGTCTGTCCGAACTTAATCCGGAATCCCTGGCGGAGAAAATGCAGGAGATTTATCAGCATCCGCCACTCATACAGGCCGATGCATTTGCCGGGTTTGATACTTTATCAATCTGTCAGCAGTATCTGGCATTGAGTCGATAGAGCCTGCGGGAGGGTTGCTTACCTCCCGCAAACAGTTAATCCCAGCTCAATACCACTTTCCCAGAGCGACCAGAGCGCATCTCGTCAAATCCTTGCTGGAAATCATCGATGTGGTAGCGGTGTGTAATGATGGGCGTTAAATCGAGACCAGACTGAATCAGCGCCGCCATTTTGTACCAAGTCTCAAACATCTCACGGCCATAAATGCCTTTGATGAATAATCCTTTAAAGATCAACAGATTCCAGTCAATGGCCATCTCACCCGGGGGGATCCCCAACAAGGCGATGCGCCCACCGTGGTTCATGACGTCCAATAACGTGCGAAACGCTGGGGGGGCGCCAGACATCTCCAGCCCAACATCGAAACCTTCGGTCATGCCCAATTCCGCCATCACATCACGCAGATTTTCCTGCGCTACGTTGACTGCGCGGGTGACTCCCATCTGGCGTGCCAGACTAAGCCGATACTCGTTGATATCGGTGATCACCACATTACGTGCACCCACATGTTTGCATACTGCCGCCGCCATGATGCCAATCGGACCCGCGCCAGAGATCAGCACATCCTCACCGACCAGATCAAAGGACAACGCGGTATGCACGGCGTTGCCGAAGGGATCGAAAATCGCGGCCAGTTCATCCGGAATATTGTCGGGGATTTTGAAAGCGTTAAAAGCGGGGATAACCAGATATTCAGCAAAACAGCCCTGACGATTGACACCCACTCCAACCGTGTTGCGGCAGAGATGCGTGCGCCCGGCGCGGCAGTTACGGCAATGGCCGCAGGTGATGTGGCCTTCACCCGAAACGCGATCGCCAACTGAAAATCCCTTAACCTCTTCACCCATTCCCACGACTTCACCGACATATTCGTGGCCCGTGATCATCGGGACGGGAATAGTCTTACGCGACCAGTCATCCCAGTTGTAGATGTGCACGTCCGTGCCGCAAATCGCGGTTTTGCGAATTTTAATCAGCAGGTCGTTATGGCCAGGTTCTGGAATCGGTGCATCGTTGATCATCCAGATGCCTTCTTCGGCTTTTAATTTAGCCAGCGCTTTCATTTTGCCGCTCCTGTAATCACACCCAGCTGTTGGCCAATGCGCGTAAAGGCCGCGACGGCATGCTCAAGCTGTGCCTGCGTGTGCCCGGCAGATATCTGCGTGCGGATACGCGCCTGACCTTGTGGCACCACGGGATAGAAGAAGCCCGTGACGTAAATACCTTCCTGTTGCAGCAGGCTGGCAAACTGCTGTGCCACTTTGGCATCACCCAACATCACCGGAATAATGGCGTGATCGGCTCCCGCCAGCGTAAAGCCTGCGGCTGTCATTTTTTCGCGGAAGAAGCGGGCATTTTCCCAGAGACGTTGGCGTAAGCCATCGCCTTCACTCAGCAAATCCAGCACACGCAGTGAGGCGGTGACGATGGCGGGGGCCAGCGAATTAGAGAACAGGTAAGGGCGTGAACGTTGACGCAGCCACTCGACGACCTCTTTTTTGGCGGCCACGTAGCCACCGGATGCGCCGCCTAACGCCTTACCTAAGGTGCCGGTCAGGATATCAACGCGGTCCATGATGCCACAATATTCGTGTGAGCCACGCCCGGATGCGCCGACAAAGCCAACAGCATGAGAATCATCTACCATCACCATTGCATCAAATTCGTCGGCTAAATCGCAAATACCCTGCAAATTAGCGATAACGCCATCCATTGAGAACACGCCATCGGTGGCGATCAGGATGTGACGCGCGCCCTTATCACGCGCCTCTTGCAAGCGGATGCGTAGCTCGCTCATATCGTTATTGGCATAGCGATATCGCTGCGCTTTGCACAAGCGCACACCGTCAATGATCGAGGCGTGGTTGAGCGCATCAGAAATGATGGCGTCTTCCGCGCTGAGCAGGGTTTCAAACAGACCGCCGTTGGCATCAAAACAGGAGGAGAAAAGTATGGCATCTTCCATGCCCAGAAACGCCGCCAGCTTGTGTTCTAACTGCTGATGAATATCCTGAGTTCCGCAGATGAAGCGCACCGACGCCATGCCAAAACCATGCGAATCCATGCCCTCTTTGGCTGCCTGTATTAACGCAGGATGATTAGCCAGGCCAAGATAGTTATTGGCGCAGAAGTTAATGACGGGTGGGCTGTTGGCGACGGTGATTTCCGCCTGCTGTGCCGACGTAATGGTGCGTTCCTGTTTGAACAATCCGTCCTGACGTGTTGTCTCAAGCTGTTGACGGATTTGCGAATAAAACTGACTGGACATGATTCTGCTCCTCAGATAGCAAAATTTTGGCACATATTACTGATCGAAAAGCATCGTGCCGACATTTACGCCAGGGAAATCTCAGTTTTGCAGCATAGTTCACGTGATGGTTGCGATTTGTGCAGCCGTTGCAGAGTCATCTGGCTGCCTGTCTCGGGCTGAAATGTTATGATGTTAGGCATTAGTGCGTGAAACCTCCTGTTTCACCCCAAACTGTTTAAAGGCAAAGCATATGATTATCGTAACCGGTGGCGCTGGCATGATTGGCAGCAACATTGTTAAAGCGCTGAACGATCGCGGTCTTACCGATATTCTGGTGGTGGATAATCTGAAAGACGGCACCAAATTCGTGAACCTCGCGGACCTCGATATCGCGGATTACATGGATAAAGAGGAATTCCTCTCTTACATCATGTCCGGCGAAGATCTGGGTCCCATTGAAGCGGTGTTCCATGAAGGTGCTTGCTCAGCGACCACCGAGTGGGACGGCAAGTACATGATGGATAACAACTATCAGTACTCAAAAGACCTGCTGCATTTCTGTCTGGAACGTGAAATTCCGTTCCTGTATGCCTCTTCAGCCGCCACCTACGGCGGCCGTAATGAGAACTTCATCGAAGAACGCCAGTACGAGCAGCCTCTCAACGTCTATGGCTACTCAAAAATGCTGTTTGACCACTATGTGCGTCAGATTTTGCCAGAGGCGAATTCGCCGGTGTGTGGTTTCCGTTACTTCAACGTATACGGCCCACGCGAAGGGCATAAAGGCAGCATGGCCAGCGTGGCTTTCCACCTCAACACCCAGATCGGCGGCGGTGAAAATCCGAAACTGTTTGAAGGCAGCGACGATTTCCGCCGTGACTTCATCCACGTTGATGATGTGGTTGCGGTTAACCTGTGGTGCTGGGAGAACGGCATTTCGGGTATCTATAACTGCGGCACGGGTCGCGCGGAATCCTTCCAGGAAGTGGCGGATGCGGTACTGAATTTCCACCAGAAAGGCCAGATTGAGTACATTCCGTTCCCAGACAAGCTGAAGGGTCGCTATCAGGCCTTCACCCAGGCCGATCTCACCAACCTGCGTGCAGCGGGTTACGACAAGGCGTTCAAAACTGTCGCGCAGGGTGTGGGTGAATACATGGCCTGGCTGAACCGTAACGCATAAGGAATCCGGCACCAGCGATGAAAATTCTGGTTATTGGCCCATCCTGGGTCGGCGATATGATGATGTCGCAAAGTCTCTATCGCACGCTCAAGGCTGAGCATCCAGATGCGGTGATTGATGTGATGGCGCCGGCCTGGTGTCGGCCTTTACTGTCACGCATGCCAGAGGTCAATCAGGCGCTGGCGATGCCGCTTGGCCATGGTGCTTTAGCGCTGGGTGAGCGGCGTCGTTTGGGGAAATCTCTCAGCGCCAGTGGCTATGATCGCGCTTACGTGCTGCCTAACTCGTTTAAATCGGCGCTGGTGCCGTTTTTTGCCGGAATTAAACGCCGTGTCGGTTGGCGTGGTGAGATGCGTTATGGCTTGCTAAATGATGTGCGCGTATTGGATAAACCGGCATTTCCGCTGATGGTCGAGCGTTATGTGGCGCTGGGTTATGATCAGCCAGTATCTTCTGCCCAGCAGTTACCGCAGCCCTTGCTCTGGCCGCAACTGCGCGTAGATGATGAAGAAAAGCGCATGACGGCCGCGCAATTTTCACTTTCCGCCGATCGTCCGGTTATTGGGTTTTGCCCAGGGGCTGAATTTGGCCCGGCTAAGCGCTGGCCGCATTACCACTATGCTGCCTTAGCGGAACAACTGATTGGTGAAGGCTATCAGGTTGTGCTGTTCGGCTCGGCTAAGGATCGTGAAACCGGTGACACTATTGTGCAAACGCTATCAGACGACGCGCGTGCACACTGCAAAAATCTGGCCGGTGACACGCAGTTGGAGCAGGCCGTTATCTTGATTGCTCACTGTGCTGCCGTTGTCAGTAATGACTCTGGCTTAATGCATATTGCTGCCGCGCTGAATCGCCCACTTGTGGCGTTGTATGGCCCAAGCAGCCCGGATTTCACGCCGCCATTGTCGCATCAGGCTCGCGTTATTCGTCTGATCACGGGCTATCACAAAGTGCGTAAGGGTGATGCCGAAGAAGGCTATCACCAGAGTTTAATTGATATTCAGCCTGCTCGCGTTCATCAGGAACTGAGTGCGCTGCTGCAGCCGGTGCGGGAGTAGCCATGCACGTTTTGATTGTTAAAACCTCCTCAATGGGAGACGTGCTGCATACCTTACCTGCACTCACCGATGCGATGCAGGCCATGCCGGGCATCCGTTTTGATTGGGCAGTGGAAGAGAACTTCGCTCAAATCCCAGGCTGGCACCCAGCAGTGGATAAAGTCCTGCCGGTTGCCATTCGCCGCTGGCGTAAACACTGGTTTGGCAGCCAGCAGCGTGAAGAGCGTGTGCTTTTCAAGCGTGACCTGCAATCGCGTGAGTATGACGTGATCATTGATGCGCAAGGCCTGATTAAAAGTGCTGCGCTGGTCACGCGCTTGGCTAAGGGGATCAAACACGGGCAAGACAGCCGGAGTGCCCGTGAGCCTTTTGCCAGCTGGTGGTATGACAAACGTCATGAAATCAATAAGCAACAGCATGCCGTTGAGCGAACGCGGGAACTGTTTGCCAAAAGCCTTGGATATGAAAAACCGGCTACGCAAGGCGACTATGCAATTGCCCGACATTTCCTCTCCATGCTGCCTCAGGATGCACATCAGTACCTGGTGTTCCTGCACGCGACCACGCGTGACAATAAACACTGGCCGGAATCGCACTGGCGTGAACTGATAGAGCTGGTACAGCCAACGGGCCTGAAAATAAAGCTTCCTTGGGGGGCAGAGCATGAGCATCAGCGTGCATTAAGAATGGCTGAGGGGTTTACACATGTTGAGGTGCTGCCAAAGCTTACGCTGGAACAGGTTGCGCAGCAGTTAGCTGGCGCGCGTGCGGTGGTCTCTGTGGATACCGGCTTGAGTCATCTGACAGCCGCGCTGGACCGGCCCAACATCACGCTCTTTGGGCCAACCGATCCAGGCTTGATTGGGGGATATGGTCAAAATCAGCATGAACTACGCGGTGAAGATGGCACCATGCAGGCAATTTCTGCCAACAGGGTCATGGATAAATTGCGGGAATTACTCTGAATGGACTCGATCTTCAAGCAATTGTATCGTTATACCCATGCCAGGGTTATGCGGCACAACGAAAACTTTTGGCCGTATATTGCGATTCAACGTGCAGATGAAGATCATATTCAGAAATTATCGTACTGCAGAAAAAATGTTCCCCTGGAAAATCTGAGTGATCTTCATGCGAAGGTGTCTGGCGATGTGACCATTCTCGCCACAGGGCCGTCTATCAATTCACTGGATTTGCAAAAGCTGTCCGATACCACTTTTATTGGTGTTAATGGGGCCTATCATTTACGTAATAATGTTAAGTTTTCTTATTATGTCATTGTGGATCGTGGGTTTGTTAAGCAACGTGCAAATCTGGTTAAGGACGTGCTGGCGGACAAAAATTTAGTGCTTTTCACCACTGTGCACTGTTTGAACGACATGCTTAAGAGCGTGTTGTTAAACGACATCCAGTGTCGATTGGCAATTATCGAAGATCTCAGCTTCAAGGTGTTCCGTGAAAAGGTTATGCCCTATGACTACGAACGGTATTACCGAGAAAAAAACGGCATTAAAATATTCCCCACTGAACCCCGTGCAGGGTTTTCATGGGATATCCGTCAGGGGATTTTCGATGCAGGTACCGTTGCCTATTGGGCTCTGCAAATTGCCGCGTGGTTAGGTGCTCATCGTATCTTATTGGCCGGTGTCGATATGAATAACTTTGACGCGCCAAGGTTTTATGAAAGTGAGGGAGATAAATTACCCAGTTTTCTCTCTTCTAATTTTGAAAGCATCATCAGACCTGCTTTTCTGCATGCAAGTAGAGAGTTGGGCCGCGCAAATATCAAAACCTATAATTTGTGTTTAAATAGTGGATTAGGCGATGATATTTTTGAAAAAACCACGCCGGATGTGCTTTTTCCTCAGAAATAATCCGCCAGGTTATTAACCTAACCTGGCAGTGAAATTATTTTTTAATCACCATCTTCAATTCCTGCAAAACGGTATCGACGCTGATTTTCCGCAATGGGTAGATCGCGTCGTCGCCTGCTTCCGGTTCTATGCGAATCGTTTTATGAATCGATAAATCCTGATACGGGCCTGTATGCCGTGGGTTAGCGCTGACGTACAGGCTCACCGTTGGCGTTTGGGCTGTAATGGCAATATGCAGCGGACCGGTGTCTCCGGTGACTAATGCATCGATCGAATTGATGAGTTCAATCAACGCTGGAAGACGGGTTTTTCCAATGTAAGACGTCACTCGGGAGTGATATTTTTCAGGCAACATTTTGAAGAACTCTTTTTCAATTGGCTGGTCTTGTCCTGCACCTGTCAATATCACCTTCGAGTCAGCAATGTCAGTGAAAATACGTTCTGCTAATTGAGCAAAATGCTCAACAGGCCAGCAGCGATTTTTACCTGATGCCCCCATCTGAAAACCAATGGTTGGACTCAGAGCGCTGCGCGGCGTTTTATTAACCGCAATCGGAAACTGCATTTTAATATCGGCCGGATCACAGCCTAAAACGCTAATTAAATCCATTTTGCGTTGAATGATATGGCCATCTACGCTGGTCGAGTATTTATCCAGCCAATGGTTAAATACCGGTTTGTCATGGCGAAAGTTATCTCGAATGATATACTTTGAACCACCAAGGCGGGAGCATAAAATATCGTAACCCAGGCTTGAATGTAAAAGTAATGTTAAGTCTGGTTGGAATTGACGTATTTTTCTAATCAAGTTCGGTGCACGAACAATTTTATTATCCCAGATGGCGACTTGATCAAACCATTCACTTTTTTCGACCAGATCGCGGTTTTTATCACTGGATACCAGCATAAGTTTGGCAGCAGGGTAACGGCGTTTTATGGCTTTAATGGCTGGGGTGTTGAAGAGTAAATCCCCTAATGCAGTCGTTGAGAAAATAACAATGCGTTCAAATTCATGATTTGAACTTAACGGCTGCTTATTTTTATCAATCTGACTCAGTCTGGCATGCAAACTCAGTACGTTATTGATTAAATTTATTTTCCAAATCTTTTTCATTAATCCGATTAACCCTAAGAACCTGGCAAATTTGACATCAATGCTGGGAAATAATTTCGTTATCATAACGAAAAAAACGCCAGTCCCGAATGGCACTGACGTTAATTTTTCATGTTGTTGACGATTAGCTTAGAAAAGCGAACCTAACTGTTTGATTAGTTTGCTTTCTGAAACATGCTCGATGATCAGATCCACCGCACGGCTTTGTGGTACTGGCGGTAGCGGTTTACTCACCTTACACACGCCCGGCGCATGGAACTTGGTGGGCAGCGGTTTTGCTGGCTGAGAGGATGGGCCGGATCCCTGATGCAACGGTTCATTCAGTAGCTGGCTTGGGCGTACCAAGGTGATATCGCCAGGCAGCGATGGCAGCATTTGTTGCAACACGCGAACCGTGGTCGGATGCGGATGACCAATCGCAATGGCATAGCCATCACGCTGTGCCAGTTTAACTGCGCGGGTGAATTGCTCGCGAATCGAAGCTTCATTCTGGCTGTCATCGAGGAATACGCGGCGTTTGAGTACTTTTACATGCGTGCCTTGCGAGGCTGGAATGGACTGGCTGTTGCCAATCGTCATGCTATCGAGAAAGTAGTAGTTGTACTGGTTGAGTACCTGCATCACTTTCTGCATGCCGGGCAGGCTTGAGGTCATTTTGCTGCCCATATGGTTGTTCAGGCCCACGGCGAACGGGACTTTACCCGTTGCATCGCGAATGATGCGTGCGATCTCTTCGCTGCTCATTTCCGGAGTGAGGGTATCTTTCTCCAGTGGCTGCTTACTAAGCGGTGCCATGGGCAGATGGATCAACACTTCATGGCCGCCCTGATGGGCTTTGGTCGCCATTTCACGCGCGTGTGGTGCATTGGGAAGTACAGCGACGGAAATCGCCGCTGGCATTTGCAACACTTTGTTCTCTTCTACAGGCCGGTAACCGAAGTCGTCGATGACTATCGAAAGTTTGCCGGCCTGAGCAGAAAGTGACAAAAACAGCGCACAGAGCGCGATTGAAAGCTTTTGGGGCTGAAACAACACTTATCTTCCTAACCACGGTAGTGGATTGACGGCCTTTCCCTGGCGTCGGATTTCAAAGTAGAGCGAAGGCGTGCCGCGGCCGCCACTGGTACCCACTAAAGCGATAGGCTGTCCTGCCTTCACCTGAGTACCGACGCTCACCAGCGCACTTTGGTTGTAGCCATAAAGACTCATGTCGCCTTTACCATGTTCCAGCACCACAACCAGACCGTAGCCTTGCAGCCAGTCGGCCATCAGTACGCGTCCATCGGCGATGGCTTTCACTTCTGTACCTTCTGGTGCATCAATCACCAGACCTTTCCAGCGCAGTTCGCCCTGCATGGATTCGCCGAAGCGATGTTCTATGCGTCCGTTGACCGGCCACAGAGCTTGACCTCCAGGCCTGCCAAGTCCGCCGGTTCGTGCCATCAGTTCACGCTCGCTCTGCGTGGGCTGATAGTTGGAACCTTTGGCTTTTGCCTGCGCCTGGCGTTGGCGAACTTTCTCTGCCTCGCGTGCTTCGCGTTCCGCACGTTCACGTGCTTCACGTTCCGCTTTGGCAATTTTATCTTGCAGGCGGCTTTCGTTTTCCCGCATTTCGACCAGATCGGCTTGATCTTTTTCCAGCGAGCTTTCCAGCACCGTCAGCGTTTTCTTGCGTGCTGCACTGGCGGTTTCCAGCTTGGTTTGCTGTGTTTGCTGCTGTGACAACAGCGATTTCTGCTGTTCCTGTTTGCCTTGTAATGCCTGGCGCTGTTCCGCGAGCTGCTGCTGGGTTTGTTTGAGATCGTCGATGTTTTTCTGACGTGCGGCATTGAGATAGCCGAAATAAGCCAGAATACGCTCACTGCGCTGCGCTTCTTCACCACCTAACAGCAATTGCAAACCATTGTGCTGCCCCTGGCGGAACGCCGCATCCAGTTGTTGCGCCAGCAATTTTTCCTGCTGGGCCTGCTGTTTTTCCAGGTGAGAGATAGAGGTGGTGATCTGTGCGATTTCGCCGTTCAGCGCGGTCAGGCTATTACGTGTTTCGCGCAATTGACGGCTGGCTTGAGCAATCACTTTTTCCTGGCTTTGCAGTTGGTCAAGGAGCTTGCTGCGCTGCAGTTTCTGCGCTTTGACGCTCTTTTCTTTCTCGGCGATATCTTGCTGAATGGATTTCAGCTGTGTTTTGCTGTCATCGGCGCTGTGAGCGGCAATTGGCAACAACAGCGCGCCCGCACAGAGCAGGCTTCGGGAGATTTCGGACCAGAAAAATAACAACGGATGCGCTGGGCCGTTGTGGCGAGTCCTTGTGTGTGTAACGGTCGCTTTTCCCTTCATAGTCGATAATTATTCCACGATGAACAGCCGCTTACCAGTTATCCCGGGCGGGTTTTGCTTAACGAAAGATGTCCGTGCCGAGCTTACTGGCATTAACTTTGTCTTAATTTTGCGATTAGAACACTTTTTTTGGAAAATGACGCACAAATCGTAACTCTGCCCGCTTCACGACTGTACATGAGAAGTGGCGCAGGTATACTCAGAACCCTTGTTTTAGCTTAATTAGCCCGGTCTGGAGTCGTTACCCCTCATGCAAGATATTATGCAGTTTGCAAGCAATCACACCATCCTTAGTCTGGCATGGGTTGTTTTACTCGTTCTGGTGATTGTGACCACCGTTAAAGGAATGTTCTCTAAGATAAAAACCATCAGCCGTGGCGAAGCAACCCACCTGATTAACAAAGAGGACGCGGTGGTTGTAGACGTGCGCTCGCGCGATGACTATCGCAAAGGACACATTTCAGGGGCGATTAACGTTGCCGCCGCTGATATTAAAAAAGGCAGCTTTGCCGACCTGGAAAAGCACAAGTCACAGCCCATAATTGTGGTATGTGCCACCGGCCAAAGCGCGGGTGAATCGGCAGCGAAATTGAGTGCCGCAGGTTTTGAGAACGTTTCTGTGCTGAAAGATGGCGTGAGCGGCTGGAGTGGTGAGAACCTGCCGCTGGTACGTGGTAAATAATTCCCTGAGGTATCCGCATGGCTAATGTAGAGATTTATACCAAAGTGACCTGCCCGTATTGCCACAGAGCAAAGGCGTTGCTGGATCAAAAAGGCGTGTCGTTCAAGGAGATTCCTATTGATGGGAACGCGACGAAACGTGAAGAAATGATCCAACGCAGCGGGCGTACAACGGTTCCACAAATTTTTATTGATGCACAGCACATTGGTGGCTGTGACGATCTTTACGCGCTGGATGGGCGTCAGGGATTGGATCCCTTACTCCAGGCATAATTTCTCGATAAGACAATTTAACTCACAGGATTTAGTCACATGTCAGAACATTCTACTAACGAAATGCAGTTCCAGATTCAACGTGTCTATACCAAAGACGTTTCTTACGAAGCGCCAAATGCCCCTCAGGTTTTCCAGAAAGAGTGGGAACCTGAAGTGAAGCTGGATCTGGACACAGCTTCGTCTCAGCTGGCTGATGAAGTGTACGAAGTCGTTCTGCGTGTGACTGTGACCGCAACTGTGGGTGAAGACACCGCGTTCCTGTGTGAAGTACAGCAGGCAGGTATCTTCACTATCGGCGGTATTGAAGGTACGCAGATGGCGCATTGCTTGGGTGCTTACTGCCCGAACATTCTGTTCCCTTATGCGCGTGAGTGCATCACCAGCCTCGTATCGCGTGGTACTTTCCCGCAGCTCAATCTGGCGCCAGTTAACTTTGATGCCCTGTTCATGAACTATCTGCAGCAGCAAGGTGAAGGCGAAGCGCCACGTCAGGATGCCTGATGACTACACTTAACGCTTCTATTAGCGTCATCGGTGCCGGCTCGTACGGCACCGCATTGGCCATCACTCTGGCCCGCAACGGCCATCCGGTATTACTTTGGGGCCACAACCCACAAAGCGTGGCGCAGCTCAAAGCTGACCGATGCAATACCGCTTTCCTGCCCGATGTTCCTTTCCCCGATAATCTTGCCCCTGAGGCCGATCTGGCGACAGTCGTTAATGCCAGCCGCGATCTGCTTGTGGTCGTGCCCAGCCATGTTTTTGGCGACGTGCTGACTCAGCTTAAGCCACATCTGCGCGCGGATTCTCGCATTGTCTGGGCAACTAAGGGCCTGGAGAAAGAAACCGGGCGTTTATTGCAGGATGTCGCACGTGAAATTCTGGGCGATAGCATTCCGCTGGCGGTGATTTCCGGACCAACCTTTGCGAAAGAACTTGCGGCAGGATTGCCAACCGCCATTGCGCTGGCAGCTACGGATGCGCAATTCGCTGACGATCTGCAGCAAAAACTGCACTGCGGTAAAAGCTTCCGCGTTTATAACAATCCGGACTTCATCGGTGTGCAACTTGGCGGTGCCGTGAAAAACGTGATCGCCATTGGCGCTGGCATTTCTGATGGTATCGGTTTTGGCGCTAACGCCCGAACCGCGCTCATCACGCGTGGCCTGACAGAAATGAGCCGCCTGGGAGCTGCGTTAGGTGCTGATCCCACCACTTTTATGGGGATGGCGGGACTAGGCGATTTAGTGCTGACCTGTACCGATAATCAATCACGCAACCGTCGTTTTGGCATGATGCTGGGGCAGGGTGAGAGCGTTGATGAGGCACAACGCATTATCGGACAAGTTGTAGAAGGTTATCGAAACACTAAAGAAGTCAAAGCATTGGCGGCACGAATGGGTGTCGAGATGCCGATAACTGAGCAGATTTATCAGGTCTTGTATTGCGAAAAATCGGCGCGAGAGGCAGCATTGAGTTTACTTGGCCGTGCAAGGAAGGACGAAAACAGCCAAAGCTGAAGCCGGATGCCCAGCTAAACCACCTGCAGCGCCTCTCAGGCGCTTTTTTTATCGGGAGCACAGAGCAATGTCGTCAGAAGAGTTAGAACTGGTCTGGAACAACATCAAAGCTGAAGCCAGAGCGCTGGCTGATTGTGAACCCATGCTGGCCAGTTTTTATCACGCGACATTGCTCAAGCATGAGAACCTCGGCAGTGCGCTGAGCTACATGCTGGCGAACAAACTGGCGAACCCCATTATGCCTGCCATCGCCGTGCGCGAGATCGTTGAAGAAGCCTATCGTGAAGACCCAGAGATGATTGTCTCAGCGGCTTATGATATCCAGGCAGTGCGTATGCGTGACCCGGCCGTCGATAAATATTCCACACCTCTGCTCTATCTGAAAGGCTTCCATGCGTTGCAAGCCTATCGCATTGGCCACTGGCTGTGGAAAGAGGGGCGTCGCGCTCTGGCTGTTTACCTGCAGAATGAAATCTCAGTCTCCTTCGCCGTGGATATTCACCCGGCTGCACGTATTGGTCGCGGCATCATGCTCGACCATGCAACGGGCATCGTCATTGGTGAAACGGCGGTGGTGGAAAACGACGTGTCGATTTTGCAGTCGGTGACGTTAGGCGGTACCGGTAAAACCAGCGGCGATCGCCATCCGAAGATCCGTGAAGGCGTGATGATTGGGGCGGGCGCCAAGATTCTGGGCAATATTGAAGTGGGACGCGGAGCGAAAATTGGCGCCGGGTCGGTCGTCTTGCAACCCGTCCCCCCGCATACCACAGCGGCAGGCGTACCGGCGCGCATCGTCGGCAAACCCACCAGTGATAAGCCATCAATGGATATGGATCAACTCTTCAATGGCGCCGGTTTTGAATACGGCGACGGCATCTAGCTTTTGATCAGTGCGCCACTGTAATCAAGCTGGCGCCACGCTTCATACACCACCACCGATACCGCATTTGACAGGTTCATACTGCGACTTTCCGCCATCATCGGAATGCGGATCTTCTGCTCTGCAGGCAGCGCATTAAGAATCTCTGCCGGTAATCCACGGCTTTCTGGACCAAACAGCAAATAATCCCCTTTCTGATAGCTTACCGCGCTATGTGCCGGTGTCCCTTTGGTGGTTAAGGCAAAGAGGCGCTGTGGGGCTTCTGACGCGAGAAACGCCGCATAATTGGCGTGTTTCTTCAGCGAGGTGTATTCGTGATAGTCCAGCCCGGCACGGCGCAGGCGTTTATCATCCCAGGCAAAGCCCAGCGGCTCAATCAGATGCAACTGAAAGCCGGTGTTCGCACAGAGGCGGATGATATTGCCGGTATTTGGCGGGATTTCAGGTTCAAATAAAACGATGTTCAGCATAAGGCCCCCGGAAACGAGGGCCGAAGCATAGCAAATTATTGGCGAGCGGAGTACAGCGGTAACCACAGCGTAAGACGCAGGCCCCCCAGTGGACTGTCATCCGCTTTCACCCAACCTCGGTGTTGCTGGACGGCCGTTTCAACAATCGCCAGACCTAAACCGGTGCCACCGGATTCACGATCGCGCGCTTCATCTGTGCGATAAAACGGACGGAAAATCTGTTCGCGATCCTCGGCACTGACGCCTGGGCCATCATCATCGACGTGGACAGTGATACCCTGAATATCTACTGAGAAGCTGACACTGATGTGGTTGTGGGAATAGCGCAACGCATTACGCACGATATTTTCCAACGCACTCTCCAGCGCATGCGGGTTGCCATAGAGCGGCCATGGGCCAGGCGGGTAAGGCACATCCATGGTTTTACCCATCTGCTCTGCTTCGAATTTGGCGTCTTCCAGCACGCCATTCCAAAGCTGGTTTGCCTTCATCGCTTCACTCACCAGCGCATTTTTGTGTTGCGTGCGCGACAGCACCAGCAGATCGTTAATCATGCCATCCAGGCGCTGTGCTTCCGTTTCGATACGTTGTAGCTCTTTACCTTCACCGTTACGACGACGCAGCAGCGCTGTGGCCAACTGAAGGCGCGTAAGCGGCGTGCGCAGTTCATGGCTGATGTCAGACAGCAGGCGCTGTTGAGCAGTCATCATACGTTCTAGCGCACTCACCATTTGGTTGAAGCTCGATCCTGCGGCGAGAAACTCCTGTGGGCCGGATTCCAGTTCAGGATGCTGGCGTAAGTTACCGCTTGCTACTTCATCGGCCGCATACTTCAGTTTGCGTGCCGGGCGAGCCAGGCTCCACGCCAGCCATAACAGCAGTGGCGAGCTGATCAGCATCGTGACAATCAGCAGCAGTAAAGGTCGATCAAATAACAGGTTAACAAAATCCAGCTGCGAACTGGTGGCAGGTCGAATCAGGTAAAGTTGGTAATTGTCTTCGCCATCGCGCACGGCGAAGGGGCCGACCATTTCCACTCGACCATACTTCTTCTTCTGCGGATGATCGGCGTTATCTGCCTGGCCAATAAAGTTACGGATCACCTGCATTTCATTGTGTTGAGCGCCGATGACGCGGCCTTCACTGGTCACCAGCAATAAGCGTTGCCCCGGCGGCGCCCATTTATCGATGGCGCGAAATAGCCTACGCCACCACATCAAATCGTTAGGCGGGTCTTGTGACAGCTCAGCTTCAACGTGCTGTTCAATCATGGTGCCCTGTCGTTGCTCACTTTCCAGCAGCGATGTCATCTGGCGCGAGTCGAGTTTGGGCACCATCAAAACCAGCATCAACACCAACGCCAGCGTGAGCCAGAAGATGGCGAAGATGCGGGTGGTCAAACTTCCAATCATGATGCCGAAACCATCAGATAGCCGCGTCCGCGCAGAGTTTTAAACCACGGATGACCATCACGACGTTCCGGCAATTTACGACGCAGGTTAGAGATATGCATGTCAATGGCACGGTCAAACGGCGTCAGGCGTTTGCCCAGTACTTCCTGGCTTAGATGTTCGCGCGAAACCACCTGACCCAAATGCTGTGCCAGCAAATAAAGCAGGGTGAATTCGGTACCCGTAAGATCCAGTGTTTCAGTATCGAAACTGGCTTCCTGGCGACCGGGATTCAGGCGTAAACAATCCACTTCCAGCGTTGGCGAGCTGTTGTCATGCTGCTGTTGCTGTTCGCTCCAGTTTGAACGGCGCAAAATAGCGCGGATACGCGCTACCAGTTCGCGGTCGTTAAACGGTTTTGGCAGATAGTCGTCCGCGCCCAGCTCAAGGCCTAGAACGCGATCTAACTCACTGCCACGCGCGGTCAGCATAATGACCGGGGTCTGATGTTGCTGGCGTAATTCTTTCAACGTATCGATACCGTTCTTTTTCGGCATCATGACGTCGAGCAATAACAAGTCAACGGTGTTGTCCAGTAGGTTGAGCGCCTGCTCGCCATCACCGGCGACAATCACCTCAAAACCTTCCATTTCAAGCAGTTCTTTAAGCAGCGAAGTTAATTCGCGGTCGTCATCAACCAACAGGATTTTATTCATTTTTTATTGCCCTCCGCAGGCAAAATACCGTGTTCCATGACCTGCAATCCAACGCTTTACGTAGTTTTACACCCCCTGACGGATGTTTGCAGCCATCGCCGTACACTAGCTCTCGTTGAATCGCAAAACGGAACGAACTGGGAGTAAACGATGCGCTACTTAACCGCCGTCGTCATTGCCTCAGCGATGGTTCTCAGTCACGCCAGCGCAGAAGCAGCAGACACGACGACGATTGACGAGATGCATCAGAACAGCGGATTGACGACAGGCAGTATGACGCAAAATCCGCAAAGCCACATGTTCGATGGCATTGAGCTGACTGAACAACAGCGGCAACAGATGCGAGACCTGATGCAGCAAGCGCGACACGAACGCCCCGTATTGAGCGTTCAGGACATTGAAACTATGCATGACCTTGTCATTGCAGACAAATTTAACGAATCGGCTATCCGCCAGCAGGCAGAAAAACAAGCCCGCGCGCAGGTTGAACTGCAAGTTGAGATGGCTCGGGTTCGTAACCAGATGTATCACCTGCTTACGCCTGCACAGCAAGCGTTATTGCAGCAGAATTATGAGCGGCGTCTCAACAATATGCGTCAGCTCTCCGGATTGCAGCCATCACCACCGCTGCATGCAGTGAGTAGTACCAGCAGTAACCAGTAACATAGTATCCCTGTTTTCCTTGCCATAGACACCATCCCTGTCTTCCCCGCCATGATGGCGGGGTTTTTTTTGCCTGTCATTGCGCTGACGCATCATTAACTTAATATTCAATTCACGCACCTTAAGCTGGCCGATGATAAACTTTAGCCATGATTTAACAACGGCGTGGCGCTTTTGCGTGCGCTTTAATGAGGCAAGGCATGGATCCCTCCTATGCAAAACTCGTCAATCGGGCGGCGCTGGCAGCAACGACATTGGCGACACTGCTGTTAATCGTCAAAGTTTTTGCCTGGTGGCTAACCGGTTCAGTCAGCATGCTGGCCGCACTGGTCGATTCACTGGTCGATATTGCGGCATCACTCACTAACCTCTTAGTGGTGCGCTATTCATTACAGCCAGCCGATGATGATCATACCTTTGGTCACGGTAAAGCGGAGTCACTGGCAGCGCTGGCTCAGAGCATGTTCATCTCTGGTTCTGCCCTGTTTCTCTTCCTCACCGGTATTCAGCACCTGGCGTCACCCAATACGCTGCATTCGCCGCTGGTAGGCATTGTGGTGACGGTGGTTGCTCTGTTCTCAACGTTGTTGCTGGTGACGTTCCAGCGCTGGGTTGTCAGGCGCACACGTAGCCAGGCCATTCGAGCGGATATGCTGCACTATCAATCCGATGTGGTGATGAACGGCGCAATTCTGGTTGCCCTGGTGTTAAGCAGCTATGGTTTTGTCAGGGCAGATGCGTTATTCGCCTTGGGGATCGGCGTCTACATTCTCTATAACGCATTGCGTATGGGCTATGAAGCGGTGCAATCGCTATTGGATCGCGCGTTGCCGGAAGAAGAAAAACAGGCAATTATTGATGTCGTCAGTGACTGGCCAGGCGTACGTGGTGCGCATGCGTTACGTACGCGTCAGTCTGGGCCGACGCGTTTTATACAGCTGCACCTGGAAATGGATGATCACTTGCCGTTGCTGCAGGCGCATCAGGTGGCCGATCAGATTGAGCAAGCATTGCGGCAAAAATTTCCCGGTTCTGACGTAATCATTCATCAGGATCCCTGTTCGGTGGTGCCTGAAAATCAGCAAGGTTTTTTTCAGTTTTAGCGGTTAAATATCATGGCGTTGCGTGATAAAAATGACGTAACGCTAACAACTCTGTAAAAAATTAGCGAAAACTTGTCTGACCTGAATCAATTCAGCATCAAGCCTTTGATATACTATCTGCAACTATTAAGCCGCACGATCGTGAATGGGTTTACACCGGTCGGCAGGCAGGAATAATCCTTAGTTTTGAACAATCCAGAGGTTGTCATGATCAAAAAAATCGGAGTACTGACCAGCGGCGGTGACGCCCCAGGCATGAACGCAGCCATTCGCGGAGTTGTCCGTTCCGCGCTGAGTGAAGGCCTTGAAGTTTTTGGTATCTACGACGGCTATCTGGGATTGTATGAAGATCGCATGATCAACCTCGACCGTTACAGCGTGTCAGACATGATCAACCGTGGCGGCACTTTCCTTGGCTCTGCGCGCTTCCCGGATTTCCGTAATGAGGAAGTTCGCCAGGTCGCGATTGAGAACATGAAAAAGCGCGGCATTGATGCGCTGGTGGTGATTGGCGGTGACGGCTCCTACATGGGTGCCAAGCGTCTGACCGAAATGGGCTTCCCGTGTATTGGTCTGCCTGGCACCATTGATAACGACGTAGCAGGAACCGACTACACCATTGGTTACTTCACCGCACTGGAGACCGTGGTGGAAGCGATTGACCGTCTGCGCGACACCTCATCTTCACACCAGCGTATCTCTATCGTTGAAGTGATGGGTCGTTACTGCGGTGATCTTACCCTGGCTGCTGCGATTGCTGGCGGTTGCGAATTTATCGTGCTGCCGGAAATCCCTTACACCCGCGAAGAGCTGGTGGAAGAGATCAAAGCCGGTATCGCTAAAGGTAAAAAGCACGCCATTGTGGCGATCACTGAGCACATCTGTGATATCGACGACCTGGCACATTACATTGAAGCGGAAACCAAACGTGAAACCCGTGCCACCGTACTTGGTCACATTCAGCGTGGCGGTGCGCCATGTGCCTATGACCGTATTCTGGCTTCACGCATGGGTGCTTACTCTATTGAGCTGCTGTTGCAGGGTTACGGCGGCCGTTGCGTCGGTATCCAAAACGAGAAGATGGTGCACCACGACATCATCGATGCGATTGAGAACATGAAGCGTCCGTTCAAACGCGATTGGCTCGACACTGCGAAAAAACTCTACTAATCAAACTGCATCAGGGCGCGACCTTAATCGCGCCCTTTTTTGTGCAACCTTATATTCCCCAAAGTTATAAACACTCTTTTTTAATTCTTTAATCTATGGATTGGTTTGTGTCAGTCTTGTTCTATAACGACCTCGGGAGAGCAAGCAATGAACAAGTGGAGTATTGGTGTCACCCTGTTACTGGCTTCAACCAGTGTTTTGGCAAAGGATATCCAGCTGTTAAACGTTTCTTACGATCCAACGCGTGAGTTGTACGAGCAGTACAACAAAGCGTTTAGCGCTCACTACAAACAAGAGACCGGCGACAACGTGGTGATTCGCCAGTCGCACGGCGGTTCAGGTAAGCAGGCAACCTCAGTCATCAACGGCATTCGTGCCGATGTGGTGACGCTGGCGCTGCAGTCTGACGTGGATGCCATTGCTGACCGTGGTCGTATCGATAAGAACTGGATCAAACGCCTGCCTGATAACTCCGCACCTTACACCTCAACCATCGTGTTCCTGGTACGCAAAGGCAACCCGAAGGGCATCCATGACTGGAACGATTTGATTAAGCCTGGTGTCTCGGTCATCACCCCGAACCCGAAAACCTCTGGCGGCGCACGTTGGAACTATCTGGCCGCATGGGGCTGGGCACTGGACCAAAACCATGGCGATCAGGCCAAAGCGCTGGCTTATGTGAAAGCGCTGTTCAAGAATGTGGAAGTGCAGGATTCCGGCGCGCGCGGCGCGACCAATACCTTTGTTGAACGTGGTATTGGCGATGTGCTGATTGCCTGGGAAAACGAAGCCTATCTGGCGGTGAATAAGCTGGGTAAAGACAAATTTGAAATCGTCACCCCGAGCGAGTCGATTCTGGCGGAGCCAACGGTTTCCGTGGTAGACAAAGTGGTGGATGAGCAGGGCACGCGCAAAGTCGCCGAAGAGTATCTGAAGTACCTTTACTCACCGGAAGGCCAGACCATCGCGGCGGAAAACTTCTATCGTCCACGCGATCCTGAAGTGGCCAAGAAGTTTGCCAGTACTTTTGCCCCGGTCAAACTCTTCACAATCGACAGTAAGTTTGGTGGCTGGACACAGGCCCAGAAAACCCACTTCGCCGATGGTGGCAGCTATGATCAGGTGATGAAACCGTAATCGCATCATCTTTAAATTGAAACGGTCAGCCTTGCGCTGGCCGTTTTGCTTTGCGTGGCAGCAAAAGTCCGTGACTTTACCCATTCGGCAGGCGAGGATGCAGGCAGGTGATGAACAGAGGGCCAGGCCATGCAGGGAAGTCGTCGTACCCTGAAGTTATTGACCGTGTTGTTGCTGCTATTGATAGTGGGGCTGATCGTCAGTGCCTTTCACTTCCAGAAAAATTCTAATGCGTTATGGCAGATCATCAGTGAGAAGTGCGTACCCAATATGGCTAAGAGCGGCAATCCTGCCCCTTGCCAGCAGGTTAACACTGCTCAGGGTTATGTCACGTTAAAAGACCTCAACGGGCCATTACAGTTTTTACTGATGCCGATTGAGAAAATCACCGGCATGGAAAGCCCCATCATTCTCGAACCCACTACGCCAAATCTGTTTGCTGCCGCCTGGCAGCAGCGCAGTTTACTGGCGAAAAAACGCGGTGCGCCGATTGATGATAGCGCACTGTCGCTGGCGATAAATGCGCAATATGGTCGCTCGCAGAATCAGCTGCACATCCACATTTCCTGCTTACGTCCAGATATTCGCCAGCAGTTGGATAGCATGACGGCACGACTTAACGAGCAGTGGCAATCCGCTACGCTGCGCAAACATCATTATCTGATTCGTACGCTTTCGACCGCTGAACTGGCGCAACAAAGCGCATTTATCCGTCTGGCAGAAGAAGTGCCAAATGCACGCAGTGAGATGGGGAAATATGGGCTGGCATTGGTCGCGTTACCGGATGGTCGCCTGGCGTTACTGGCGTTGGAGCGGAACTGGCTGAAGTTGAATAGCGGTTCGGCGGAAGAGTTGCAGGACCATCAATGCCAGATTTTGCATTAATAAAACCCACGACCGCCAATGCGCGCCCTCACTACCCAACCGTAGCGGCGCGATTTATCGCGCAATAAATTGCGCCGCTACGTGTAATGATGAAAAAGGCGGCCCTTGGGCCGCCCTTTAAACCGCAGTCTACAGCTTAAGCGTTTTTCGCTGCCGCAGCGGCTTTCACGATAACTGCGAAAGCGTCCGCTTTCAGTGATGCACCGCCAACCAGCGCGCCATCAATGTCTGGCTGGGTGAACAGTTCTGCCGCATTTTTATCGTTAACAGAACCGCCGTACTGAATGATCACCTGCTGAGCAATCGCCGCATCTTTCTTCGCGATGTGGTCACGGATGAATTTGTGCACGGCCTGAGCCTGTGCAGGGGTGGCTGATTTACCGGTACCGATCGCCCAGACTGGCTCGTAAGCGATAACCACGCCTTCAAAGGCAGCAGCACCCTGAGTTTCCAGTACCGCGTCGATCTGACGTGCGCACACTTCTTCGGTTTTGCCCGCTTCGTTTTCTGCTTCGGTTTCACCGATGCACAGGACGGGAATCAGACCAGCCGCTTTCAGCACCGCAAATTTCTTCGCGATGAACTCGTCACTTTCTTTGTGGTAAGTACGGCGCTCAGAGTGGCCGATAATAATGTATTTCGCGCCGACGTCTTTCAGCATGTCTGCGGAGGTTTCACCGGTGAATGCGCCTGACAGGTTAACGTCGACGTTCTGAGCACCCAGTGCAATGTGGCTACCGGAAATGGCGTGTTTTGCCAGGTCAAGATAGATAGCCGGTGGGGCAATCGCTACACCACAACCTTCCACACCTGACAGCTCTTTGCGCAGACCTTCGATCAGCTCGCCCGCCATGTGCTTACTGCCGTTCAGTTTCCAGTTACCCATAACCAGTGGATGTCGCATTCTTTCCTCCGCATAACGCGATTCATGAAATAGCGCTGCCATCGGGCAGCGATGTCTGCCAGACAGTATAGAGATCAAATGTGCCGCTGGCTTTGCTTTTCGTCATTTTTGCCGGAGTGATCAGGGGGTCGCAAGCGAGAGTTTTATTGGCTCAACCGCGAAGGTCAAACCCTTGTCGCCGTTGTCTGCCACCACAAAACGCAGTGCACCTTCGTTGCGAGCAAAATAGCGCACGCCTTTACCGGCACTGAGGAGGGAATCGAGTTTTTTGCGTCCGTCTTCAAGTGACAATCCCGGCATGAAAAAGCGCAGCAGGGCGGTCATGTAATCCATGGCGCGGGCCTGCGCGGCTTTCATGTCAGGGCCTGGAACCGGTAGCCAGGTGATTTGTAGCGTTTTGATTTTTCCGGTGCCTTGCTCCAATGCGGTGGAAGCGTACAGCGTTTCGCTGATTTTGCTGGCAGCGCGCGTCAGGTTGCTCTTGTCGTCGCGATTATCGATAGCGCGATATTCCAGCAGCGGCTGTTCTGGATTCGCCGCATTATATTTTTCGCGGAACTGCGCGATGGTCATATCAAAGGTGGGCGCGCCCGCCAGCAAATAGGGCGCAGCGGGCAGATGATCGCTACGATCCTGCGCAGGTGCATCCTCCGCCCAGGCGGGAAATGTCAGTGCGAGGCTAACAAGCAGCGCGACTGGCAGGTTCTTCATTGCTTCGGCCCTAAATCATTCACTTAGCCCATGATTAGAACGGTTTTTACCGACCAAAGTCAAAACTCGCACTGAGAAAAATCTGACATTAATCACACCGCACTTATCACCAGTAATGTTCGCTGGTCATATGACCGGGTTTGCGTTTGAAATGTTTGCGCATATCACGCGACTCTTTCAACAACTGCTGGGTATCACGCACCATTTGTGGATTGCCACACAGCATCACGTGGCTGGTGTCAGCTGTCATCGGCAAGCCAACGGCACGTTCTAATGCTCCGCTTTCTATCAATTGTGGCACACGGCCGTGCAGTGAACCGGCTATCTCTTCGCGGCTCACCATTGTTTGGATATGCAGTTTGCCCTGATAGCGCTGTTGCAACTGCTGCATCAGCGGTAAAAAGCTCAGGTCATCGGCATAGCGCGCGGCATGAACCAGCACAATATTGTCAAAACGTTCCAGGCCTTCACCTTGCTGCAGAATCGACAAGTAGGGACCGATTGCGGTGCCGGTAGCCAACATCCACAGGGTGCGGCAGTCGGGAATTTCGTCGAGCACAAAAAATCCTGCGGCTTCTTTGGTCACCATCACCTGATCGCCAGGCTGTAATGCCTGTAAACGCGGGCTGAGTTTACCTTCCGGTACCGTGACCAGATAAAACTCCAGCAGCGGATCCTGCGGGGCATTCACATAAGAGTAAGCGCGCTGTACGCGTTCGCCGTCAATCTCCAGCGCCAGTTTGGCAAATTGCCCGGCGGTGAAAGCATCAATGGGCGCGGTAACGCGCAGGCTGAACAGTGCGTCGGTCCAGTTTTTCACTTCTTTCACTTCAGCATTGATCCACTCTGCCATGATCGCTCCTTATTGTTGATTATTCAGGCATGTCACTATCATCGTCAGCCAGCCAGCTCATTTCCAGCCCTGTGCCGGGCAAAGCGCTCTCAGCGACAAATGGAGCGCACAGATCAGCAACTGTAGCGACCACTTTACAAGCCTGGTACATAAGCTTGCCGCCTGCGCGTAAACCACTTTGCGCTCACCTCTCGATTTGTCACTCAATCCTGATATTTTTGCCGCCATTCATTTCAGATGGCATTTTTTCATGCTGTCTTAATTTTGTTTCTCAGGCAGACATTTTGTTCCATGTTGAAAAATAAAACGCAAAACCGCTTCCTGTTATTCATGCTGATCGTTTTAGTGGCCGTGGGTCAGATGGCGCAAACGATCTATGTTCCGGCGATGGCCAACATGGCGGAAGCGCTCAATGTGCGCAGCGGCACCATGCAGCAGGTGATGGCCGCATACTTGATGACCTATGGCGGATCGCAGCTGATCTACGGCCCACTGTCAGACAATGTTGGTCGTCGCCCGGTGATCCTTATCGGCATGACGATCTTTGCCGTGGGCGCGTTGATCGCCATGTTCGCACCCTCGCTACACATTTTAGTCCTCGGCAGCGCGGTGCAAGGGCTGGGGACTGGCGTGGCGGGTGTGATGGCGCGCACCATGCCACGCGATCTCTATTCGGGTATTGCGCTGCGCCAGGCTAACAGTCTGCTGAATATGGGCATTCTGGTCAGCCCACTGCTGGCACCGGTGATAGGCGCATTGCTCACGCATCTGTTTGGCTGGCACGCCTGTTTCGCCTTCCTGCTGCTGCTGTGTGTGGGCGTAACGGCCTCTATGGCGCGGTGGTTACCGGAAACGCGTCCCGTTGAAACGCCTGCTACGCCGTTCCTGCGTCGTTATGCCACGTTGCTCAGTGACGGCAATTTTGTGCGCTTTCTGCTACTGCTGATTGGCGCACTGGCAGGCATCGCGGTGTTTGAGGCCAGCTGTGGCGTGCTGCTCGGAGGTGTGCTGGGTCTTGATGGGTTGACCGTCAGTATTCTGTTTATTCTGCCCATTCCGGCGGCGTTCTTTGGCGCATGGTTTGCCGGGCGTGAGCAGAAATCCTGGCACACGCTGATGTGGTATGGCGTCAACAGTTGCTTGCTGGCTGGTTTATTGATGTGGGTCCCAGCCTGGTTCGGCATCATGAATATCTGGACGCTGCTGGTGCCAGCCGCGTTGTTCTTCTTTGGTGCCGGTATGCTGTTCCCGCTGGCGACCTCTGGCGCAATGGAACCCTATGCCTGGTTAGCGGGCAGTGCGGGTGCGCTGATTGGTGGCTTGCAGAATTTGGGTTCAGGCGTGATTGCCTGGCTATCCGCGCTGTTACCTCAGCACGATCAGTCCAGCCTTGGCATGCTGATGTTTGTGACGTCACTGGTGATGTTGCTGTGCTGGTGGCCGCTCTCACGTCATCCTGAGAGCGGCAAACAGGCGATTACAGGATAAACTGATGCAGCGCCGCGTCTTTGCGGTCCAGATAATGGATCGACTGGATGCGGCGAATGGTGCGTGATTTGCCGCGCACCAACAGGGTTTCGCTGGTGGCGATGTTACCGTTGCGGGTGATGCCTTTCAGCAGGTCACCGGTGGTGATGCCGGTGGCAGCGAAAATCACGTTATCGTTACGCGCCATCTCCTCCAGCTTCAGCACTTCTCCGGCTTTAATGCCCATCTCGGCGCAACGTTGCAGCTCTTGCTCGCCAAGACGGCGATTCTCTTCGCTATCCCCTTTGACGTCGTGACGCGCCAGCAAGCGGGCTTGCATGTCGCCATCCATCGCACGGATCACTGCCGCTGACACTACGCCTTCTGGCGCGCCGCCGATACCGTAGAGAACATCAACTTCACTGTCTGGCATGCAGGTGAGAATGGATGCGGCCACATCACCATCCGGGAAGGAAAACACGCGCACGCCGAGTTGCTGCAACTGCGCAATCACCGCATCGTGGCGGGGTTTGGCCAGAATCGAGACGGTCAGTTGGCTGAGGGGTTTATCGAGTGCGATAGCGATGTTTTTGAGGTTGGTTTCCAACGGCAGATTGAGATCGATGGTCCCACGTGCGCCCGGCCCGACAATCAGCTTTTCCATGTACATATCAGGTGCGTGCAGGAAGCTGCCTTTATCGCCCACCGCCAGCACGGCCAGCGCGTTGGCCTGGCCCATGGCCGTCATGCGTGTGCCTTCAATCGGGTCTACGGCGATATCCACCGCGTCGCCACGGCCGGTACCGACTTTTTCTCCGATATACAGCATCGGGGCTTCATCGATTTCGCCTTCGCCAATCACAATCTGGCCGTCGATATCGATGGTATTGAGCATAATGCGCATGGCGTGAACGGCTGCGCCGTCAGCCGCATTTTTATCGCCGCGTCCTAACCAGTGATAGCCCGCTAACGCAGCGGCTTCGGTCACACGGGAAAATTCAATCGCGAGTTCTCGTTTCATGGTTGCACCTGATAAAAAACAGGCAAGCAGTGTAGCACGGAGGGGAAAGTGAGACGGGTAGAAAAACCCGCGGCAGGGTGCCGCGGGTCAGTTGAGTATTACTCTGAGTCTTCCCACGCTTGTGCGCGCGCGACAGCTTTCTTCCAGCCAGCGTAACGTACGTTACGTTCGGTGGTTTCAATGCTTGGGCGGAACTCGCGCTCAACCACGGCTTTCGCACGCACTTCTTCCAGATCGCTCCAGAAGCCAACCGCCAGGCCCGCCAGGTAAGCGGCGCCTAATGCTGTGACCTCACGCACTTCTGGACGCTCAACGCGGGTACCCAGAATGTCTGACTGGAACTGCATCAGGAAGTTGTTGGCAACCGCACCGCCATCAACACGCAGGGATTGCAGGCGCGTACCGGCATCATTCTGCATGGCTTCCAGTACGTCACGCGTCTGGTAAGCGATGGATTCCAGAGTCGCGCGGATGATGTGGTTAGCATTCGCACCACGTGTCAGACCAAAGATGGCGCCACGCGCATACGGATCCCAGTATGGTGCGCCCAGACCGGTGAAGGCTGGCACCATGTAAACGCCGTTGGTGTCTTTCACTTTCAGCGCGAAGTATTCAGAGTCAGTTGAATCACTGATCAGCTTCATCTCATCACGCAGCCACTGAATGGACGCGCCGCCGATAAACACCGCACCTTCCAGTGCATAGTTCACTTCACCGCGTGGGCCGCAGGCGATGGTGGTCAGCAGGCCGTGGGTGGAGGTCACCGCTTCGGTACCGGTGTTCATCAACATGAAGCAGCCAGTGCCGTAAGTGTTTTTCGCCATGCCAGGTTGCACACACAGCTGGCCGTACAGCGCTGCCTGTTGGTCACCTGCAATACCGGCGATAGGAATACGCGTACCGCCTTTACCACCGATGTTGGTCTGGCCGTAGATTTCAGAAGAGCCTTTAACTTCCGGCAGCATTTCGCGCGGAATATCAAGGATCTCCAGCATGCGCTCATCCCACTCCAGCTTGTGGATGTTGTACATCATGGTACGCGAGGCATTGGTGTGATCGGTGATGTGTACGCGGCCCTGTGTCATTTTCCACACCAGCCAGGTATCAACGGTTCCGAACAGCAGCTCGCCACGTTTTGCACGCTCACGCGCACCTTCCACGTTGTCGAGAATCCACTTCACTTTGGTGCCGGAGAAGTACGGGTTAATCACCAGACCGGTGGTGTGCTGGATGTACTCTTCCAGTCCCTCTTTCTTCAGCTTGTTACAGTAGTCCGCAGTACGCGGATCCTGCCAGACAATGGCGTTGTAGATTGGCTTACCGGTCTCTTTATCCCACACGATGGCGGTTTCACGCTGGTTAGTGATACCAATCGCGGCAATTTCATCAGAGCGAATGTCGGCATGAGCCAGCACTTCTACCAGCGTTGAGCTTTGTGAGGCCCAGATGTCCATTGGGTCATGCTCTACCCAGCCCGCTTTCGGGTAGATCTGGGTAAATTCACGCTGTGAGACGGCGACGATGTTCGCGTCATGATCCAGTACCACGGCACGGGAGCTGGTCGTGCCCTGATCGAGCGCGAGAATGTATTTTTTATCAGTCGTAGTCATTTTATTTTCCTGATGATTAACGATGAAACTTACGCTTTACGCTGCTCAGCGCGTGCGACCGGTTTTTCTGTTTTGCTGGCTTCCGCCACATTGACAGGCAAGTTACGGCCAATCAGTGAACGGTAACCGAAGGCTCCGAGGCAGGCACCCACTAATGGGCCAAAAATCGGAACCAGGAAGTAAGGAATATCTTTGCCACCGGTAAAGGCCACGTCACCCCAACCGGCGATGAAGGCAAACAGTTTTGGACCAAAGTCACGTGCCGGGTTCAGTGCGAAGCCGGTGAGTGGGCCCATTGAACCGCCAATCACGGCAACCAGCAGACCAATTAACAGCGGCGCCAGCGGACCACGAGGCACACCATTGCCGTCGTCAGTCAGTGCCATAATCACCGCCATCAACACTGCCGTAATCACCATCTCCACCAGGAAAGCCTGACCTACAGTGATGTGTGGGTTTGGATAGGTAGAGAAGATGCCGGCCAGGTCGAGGCTCTGCACGCTACCGCGTACCATTTGATGGCTGACTTCATAATCAAAGAACAAATTGTAGTAGAGACCATAAACCAACGCTGCCGCACAGAAGGCTCCGGCAACCTGCGCCAGGATGTAGGGCAGAACTTTACGGCCTTCGAAGTTAGCGAACAGGCACAGCGCGACGGTAACGGCTGGATTCAAATGCGCACCTGACACGCCAGCACTGAGATAAACTGCCATGGAGACAGCTAAACCCCAGATAATACAAATTTCCCACTGACCGAATGCGGCACCCGCCAGTTTCAGCGCCGCCACACAGCCTGCACCAAAAAAGATGATCAAACCGGTGCCGAGAAACTCGGCGATGCACTGACCTTTTAGTGTGTTCGTTGTCTGACTCATAATGGTATTCCTGAAGCGAGGTTAAATTTTATCAGTTTTTGTTCTCAATCCATGAGTCACCCAGCTCTTATGTAGGGCTGATGTGAATTTATCGTTAACGAGCATAAACGAGAAATAGCGAAATCGAAATATGTGTACTGCGTCATAAAAATGCGCGTTTTCGCGTCTTTTGCTTTTCTTTATGACCCATTAACCCTGCTGTCACTGGGTGCAATACCGTGACCGCGCGCAAAAATGCGCGAACGTGAGCGTTTTTTTAAGCATTAACTGAAAAGTGTTACAGACTAGCGTTGCAGGCCCTGTGCCGCTGGACTTGCAAGGTCTCGCTACATACAATCGGGACATCGTGGCTGGACGCACCATAACAAGGCAGTCCCAGCACCATCAACGCCTTGCAAGAGATTTAGGAGAGGTCAGAAAGATGTCATTTGAAGTGTTCGAAAAACTGGAAGCGAAAGTACAGCAGGCGATTGATACCATCACTCTGCTGCAGATGGAAATTGAAGAGCTGAAAGATCAGAACAACACGCTGCGCAACGAAGCCAGCCAGGCTTCTGGCAACCAGGATGCACTGGTACGTGAAAACCAGCATCTGAAAGAAGAGCAGCATGTATGGCAGGAGCGCCTGCGTGCACTGCTGGGAAAAATGGAAGAGGTTTAAGCCAGTATTTAAACATCAGCGCTTAAACCAACGGGTGCCTCGGCACCCGTTTTATACCCGTCATACTTCAAGCCGCAGGTGCGTTGGCTGCCTTCCTGCACCAAGAGTAGGCCCCATGAGGGGACTCGAAGTATTTAAGGTGTATTTTGTGGCTTACTCGATATCGAGTGCGTCTTCCGACAGGATGATACCGGTATTGTCGGCATACAAGTGGTCACCGGAGAAGAAGGTGACACCACCAAAGTTAACGCGAACGTCACTTTCACCAATACCTTCACCTGCAGCGCCTACGGGAATCGCGGCAATCGCCTGAATGCCGATCTCCAGCTCCTCCAGATCGTCAACCTGGCGCACGGAACCGTAAACCACCAATCCTTCCCACTCATTTTGCGCGGCCAGACGTGCCAGTTGTGCATCCACCAGCGCGCGACGTACGGAACCTCCGCCGTCAATGACCAGCACACGACCCCGACCATTCTCTTCGAGTAAATCATAGAGCAGGCCGTTGTCTTCGAAACATTTCACTGTGGTGATTTGTCCACCGAATGAGGTGCGTCCGCCAAAATTTGAAAAGAGCGGTTCAACCACGTTCACTTCTTCATGGTAGATGTCACAGAGTTCGGAAGTATCGTATTTCATGAGGGTATCGTCTGTTTGCCACAGGAGGGGTAAGTATATCGCTATCTGAGGATTGTTGGCAAAATCATCAACCGTCAAAAAAAGCGCTGCATCAATATCCTGCGCAAAAAAAATGCCCGGCGCAGTGGCCGGGCATCGCACATCGATGAGACGATTACAGAATAAAGCGGCTGAGATCTTCGTCTGCCACCAGCACGTCCAGATGCTTGCCAACGTACTCGGCATCAATGGTGATGGATTCACCGCTACGATCGCTGGCGTCATAGGAGATGTCTTCCATCAGACGTTCCAACACCGTGTGCAGGCGGCGCGCACCGATGTTCTCGGTGGTTTCATTGACCTGCCATGCGGCTTCAGCGATACGACGAATGCCGTCTTCGGTGAAATCGACATTCACACCTTCTGTGCCCATCAGCGCTTTGTACTGCACGGTAACGGAGGCATTAGGTTCTGTCAGAATGCGCTCAAAGTCATTCACAGTCAGCGCTTGCAGCTCAACGCGAATCGGTAAACGACCCTGCAGTTCTGGAATCAGATCCGATGGGCTCGCCACCTGGAATGCGCCCGAAGCAATAAACAGGATGTGGTCAGTTTTGACCATGCCGTGTTTGGTTGAAACGGTGCAACCTTCTACCAGCGGCAGCAAGTCGCGCTGCACGCCTTCACGTGAAACGTCAGGACCGGAAGACTGGCCGCCGCGCTTACAGATTTTGTCGATTTCGTCGATGAAAACGATACCGTGCTGCTCAACAGCCTCGATAGCGTCCTGCTTCAACTCTTCCGGATTCACCAGTTTTGCCGCTTCTTCCTCGATCAGCAGCTTCATCGCGTCTTTGATCTTCAGCTTGCGTGCTTTCTGCTTCTGACCGCCGAGGTTTTGGAACATCGACTGCAACTGGCTGGTCATCTCTTCCATGCCAGGAGGAGCCATGATCTCAACACCGGCAGAAGAGGCCGCCAGATCGATCTCAATTTCTTTATCGTCCAACTGGCCTTCACGCAGCTTCTTGCGGAAAGACTGGCGTGCAGCAGAAGGTTCAGCGGTGTGCTCCGCCTGGCCCCAGTTATTTTTTGCCGGTGGGATCAGCACATCGAGAATGCGCTCTTCAGCCATCTCTTCGGCACGGTATTTGTTTTTCTCGATCGCCTGGCTGCGCACCATCTTGATAGCGGAGTCGGTCAAATCACGAATAATCGAGTCCACTTCTTTACCGACATAACCGACTTCGGTGAATTTAGTGGCCTCAACTTTGATGAAAGGTGCGTTAGCGAGTTTTGCCAGACGGCGAGCGATTTCGGTTTTACCGACACCGGTCGGGCCAATCATCAGAATGTTTTTTGGTGTCACTTCATGGCGCAGCTCTTCGTCGAGCTGCATGCGGCGCCAGCGGTTACGCAGCGCAATCGCGACGGCCTTCTTGGCGCCATCCTGGCCAATGATGAAGCGGTTAAGCTCGCTGACAATCTCACGGGGAGTCATCTCAGACATGATTTTAATCCTTACGCCTTAGACGGTAATTCTTCGAAGTTAATGTTGTGGTTGGTGTAGATGCAGATATCACCCGCGATGTTCAGCGCTTTCTCTACGATATCGTGCGCACCAATGTCCGTGTTCTCCAGCAGGGCGCGTGCCGCTGCCTGGGCGTAAGGTCCGCCAGAACCGATGGCAATCAGGTCATTTTCCGGCTGAATCACGTCACCGTTACCGCTGATGATCAACGAGGAGTTTTCATCAGCGACCGCCAGCAGTGCTTCAAGACGGCGCAGCATGCGATCGGTGCGCCAGTCTTTTGCCAGTTCGACCGCGGCTTTCACCAGGTGACCCTGATGCATCTCCAGCTTGCGCTCGAACAGTTCAAATAGGGTGAAGGCATCTGCAGTACCGCCAGCAAAACCAGCGATGACTTTGTCGTTGTAGAGACGACGCACTTTCTTAACATTGCCTTTCATCACGGTATTGCCGAGAGTCGCCTGGCCATCACCGCCAATTACGACTCGGCCGTTGCGTCGTACACTTACTATTGTTGTCACGGGCAGACCCCTTGTTGCAGTGGAAAAGGAACGCCGCGCACAGAGCGCGGAGTATCATGCAACCAGATATGGGGCAAGTTTAGAGGGTTTCAACCCCAAGATTTGTCTTACTTGACAGGGCAGGTGAGCTGGCGAGGTACGCTCACCCCTGTTGTATGCTCAGGGGGAGTGCACTTGCCGCTCGTCTTTAAGGTAATGCGAGAGGAATACAGCTGCTGTGGCCGGAACTGTGTAAGCGTTTGACGGTGCTGTCCGCGCTGCTGCGATCTTTAAACGGTCCGATAACCACGCGATTCCAGCCACCGCCGGTGGTGATGCGGCTTTCGAAACCTTCGAATGCCAGCCCCGCACGCACAGATTCTGCCTGATCGGTACCTTTAAACGATCCACACTGCACCATCCAGCGCTGAGCAGTGGCCTTCTCTTCCGGCTTCGCTTTTGCCGTCTCCTGCGGTTTCGGCTGTTGCACCGGCTCGCGGGTAATTGGCGCGGGTTGCTGCTGCTGACGCGTGGCCTGCTGCTGCTGAATCTGCTGTTGGCGCTGCTGCTGTTGTAACTGTTGCTGCTGGCGCTGTAATTGCTGTTGCTGAACTTGCACCTGCTGCTGACGTTGCAAGGTTTGCTGGCGCTGCGCAGGTGTTTGCTCGTTCCATGGCACTTCGTTCAGCTGCGTGGGTTGCTGGCGCATATCCGCCTGCATCTGCTCCAGCAGCTGACGTTGTTCATCAGTGAGTTGGGTTTGCGACTGCACGCCACCGCCAGCAGACGGTTCAGTCGGCGTTGGCACGGTGATCTGGCGATTTTCCAGCTCTTTGATGTACTTCCAGCGCTCTTCCGGCTTAGGCGGAAGGCCGTTGCCGTTGGCTTTATGATTCGGAATAACCTCAGTCTCTTCTTTTTTATGATGAGAGATGAACCATAAACCACCGGCAAAGGTGACCAGCACGGCCACGGCCAGTACCATCATCAGCTTTGAGGTGCCGGAGCCGCCTTTGCTTTTCTTGCTGCGGCCCGCTGCGGGTTTTTTGCGACGCGTCCCTGTTGAACGCCCGCGGCCTACATAATCTCTCTGTGCCACTTTCGTTCTGATACCCTTTAAAAAATGCCAATGGGCCTGTAAATGTACTGTTAATTGCCCGGCAAGGAATGCGCCATGTTACTCAAGGGCTGGAACTTTGACCAGCAGAGTCTGCCTTAAGAATCTGCTGAAAATGCAGGGTTCCATCGTTATTTTTCACGTTTTGCGGCGGGTGCCGTGCTCCCGCGCACGCGCAGCTCTGCATCCAGCAGGCGAGACCCGTTATTGACCCGCTTACCTTGTAACTCATCGAGCAACAGCAGCATCGCTTCGCGGCCGATGGCAAATCGCGGCTGGGCGACGGTGGTCAGCGGTGGATCGTAATACTGTGCCAGCTCGATATCGTCAAAACCCACCACGGAAAGGTCCTGAGGAATGCGCATGCCGAGTTTACGTGCTTGATTCATCGCGCCCAGCGCCATCAAATCGCTGTGACAGAATATCGCTTTAGGCGGGATCGGTAAGCTCATTAACTGTTTCAGCGCATTAGCGCCTGCTTCGAAGGTGAAATCACCGTGGACAATCATCGTCGGGTCAATGGCGATATTGCTGCGGCGCAGCGCCTGAATATAGCCTTGCAAACGATACTGGCAGAGTGGGATGTGCTCAGGGCCGGTGATACACGCAATCTGGCGATGGCCGAGTTGCAGCAGATGGTTGACCGCTTCAAAGGCTGCGGTCAGGTTATCGATGTGCACCGTGGGCAGCGCCATTTCTGGGGCAAACTCATTGCCCATCACCATCGGTGGCAGATTGCGTTGATCTTCAATACCCGCCTCGAATGGCAACTGTGAACCCAGCAGCACCATCCCGTCGATTTGCCGTGTCAGCATCAGGTTCAGGAAGGTTTTTTCTTGTTGATCCTGATGCGCGCAGTCACCAATCAGCACCAGATAACCTTCCTGAGCGGCAGTCACTTCCACGCCACGAATGATTTCGCTAAAGAAGGGGTCACAGATGTCCGGCACAATCACCAGAATGGTTTGAGTTTCACCGCGTTTGGCGTTGCGCGCCAATCCATGTGGCGCGTAGCCTACGTCAATGACGGCCTGTTCAACTTTCTGCCGGGTGGCAGCCGAGACTTTTTCTGGATTCATCAACGCACGAGATACCGTGGCGGTTGAAACGCCGGCTTTCTCGGCCACATCTTTCATGGTGGCAGCAGATGAAGGTTGCTTCTGGTCCAACGTATAACTCCTGACGCGGTACAGCGCATTGATTTTCAGACATTGCCGGGCTTCAGCCGGGATGGGCACTATTGATAACCCAACGCCGGATGAGGTTGTTACTTAATTTGCATAAAAATTGTGACTTGTGCGACTTTTTTCGATCTGGCTCGCAGATGTGATGTGGCTTAGCTCTCAGTAGGATCGATATCCAGCGTCCATTTCACTTTACGCGCGGCTGGCAAGGTTGAGACTAAGGGCAATGAACTGCTGAGCAACTGTTGCAGGCGTTTGCGTGAAGGGTGCTGTATCAGCAGTTGCCAACGCCAGCGTCCACTGCGTTTCGGCGCCAGAGCAGGAACCGGACCCATCAACCACATGGCTTCATCTTTCAGTGGGCTGGCTTCCAGCAAATTACGCAGCTGCGTCAGAAATTCGGCGGCCTGCGCGTTATCCAAGTCTTCAGCCCGAAACAGCGCATGGCTGGTCCAGGGGGGGAGTTGGACGGATTGGCGCTCCAGCAAGGTTTCATCAGCAAAAGCGAAATAGCCGCGATGGAGCAGCGTCTGCAACAGGGGATGTTCCGGATGATGGGTTTGTAGCAACACTTCACCCTGTTTTCCGGCGCGTCCAGCGCGGCCCGCGACCTGGGTATACAGCTGCGCAAAGCGTTCGGCGGCCCGGAAGTCAGCGGAGAACAACGCGCCATCGACATCCAGTAGCGATACCAGCGTCACATCGGGGAAATGGTGGCCTTTGGCCAGCATCTGCGTACCGACCAAAATGCGGGCTCCCCCGCGATGTACATCGGCCAGATGTTGTTCCAGCGCGCCTTTGCGGCTGGTGGTATCACGGTCGATGCGCGATACCGGCACGCCAGGGAAGAGTGTGCTGAGCTGCTGTTCCAGCTGTTCGGTCCCTACACCCACCGGCATCAAATGCGTCGAACCACAGCCAGGACACTGGTTTGGCAGCGGGCGCTGGCTGTCGCAATGGTGGCAGCGCAACTGGCGGTGATGTTGATGGAGGGTGTAATAGCTATCGCAACGCTGACACTCGGCTAACCAGCCGCAGTCGTGGCACATTAACGCCGGAGAAAATCCGCGTCGGTTAAGGAACAGCAACACCTGATTATCGGCCTGTAAATGCTGACGCATTTTGCCTAACAGCGCAGGGGCCAGGCCGCCTTTTAGCTGCTGGCCCTTAAGATCGATCAGCTGTTGCAAAGCCGGTTTGGCATTTCCAGCGCGCTTGGTGAGATTGAGCTGGCGATATTTCCCGACGCGCACATTGTGCAGGGTTTCCAGCGCCGGCGTGGCTGAACCCATCACGACAGGAATATCCTCCTCGTGCGCACGGAACACCGCCAAATCACGAGCCTGATAGCGCCAGCCTTCCTGCTGCTTATAAGAGCTGTCGTGCTCTTCATCAATAATGATCACGCCAGGACGGGCCAGCGGCGTGAACAAGGCCGAGCGCGTGCCGATGATAATCGCCGTTTCGCCGCGGCGCGCACGCAGCCACACTGCCAGGCGCTCACTGTCGTTGAGTGCAGAGTGCAGGACATCGATGGGCGCATCAAATCGTTCGCGGAAGCGGGCGATAGTTTGGGGCGTCAGCCCGATTTCTGGCACCAGCACCAGCGCCTGTTTGCCGCGTGCCAGCACATTCTCCAGCACGCTGAGGTAGACTTCCGTTTTACCGGAACCGGTAATGCCTGCCAGTAACCAAGGGGCATAGTGCTCGTCTTCGCTGCGAATCGCACCTACTGCCATGGCTTGATCGGTGTTCAGGCGCAGGCGATCGCCTTTTACGGCAAAGGTGGTGCGCCAGTCGTGCATTTGCGGCGCGTGTTCACGCAGATCACACAGCCCTTTTGTGCGCAGCGATTGCAGCGCAGCATCAGTCAGATCCTGTTCACTGACCTGGTGGCGATAAAGCGGCTGTTGGCGCAGTGCCGCCAGTGCCTGCTGCTGCTTAGGCGCACGCTTCAGGCTTTCCATCGCCACTTCACGTCCCGCGTCGTTGATCACCCACTGCCAGAGCGGGGATTCCTGAGCCGGTTTACCCTGGCGCAACAGCACCGGCAACGCGTGGCTCAGCACTTCGCCGAGTGGGTAATGATAGTAACTTGCTGCCCAGTTGAGGATGCGCCACAGTGCGGGAGAGAAAAGGCTCTGATCGTCCAGCACGCTTTCCAGTTGCTTTAGCTGCGTCAGAGGCAGATCGCTGCTTTCTTGAATCTTCACCACAATGCCAATCATTTTGCGATTGCCAAACGGTACGCTCACGCGGCTACCGACCACCGGCTGCGGCGCGTCGATGGGCAGCAGGTAGTCAAACAGGCGAGGCAGCGGAACGGGCAGGGCAACCTGAACAACGGGCATGTCGATCTCTATCCGGTTCTGTCAAAAGGAGAAGTAGTGTACACGCTCGCTTCAGCAGCGGGTATAGATCGCCGGGATTTGCCTGGTGCGGTCAAATTCTGTATACTATGCCGCCTTTGATGAGACGACTCGTCAAAGATACACTTAATTGTTCAACCGCGTGTGGTGCTGTGCAGGTTCGCCTGGCACGGAGAGCGACACGGCCTTTTATGAGGTTCTCCCATGAAACAAGGTATTCACCCGAAATACGAAGCTGTGACCATCACCTGCTCTTGCGGCAACGTGATCAACACCCGTTCAACCATGACTGGTACCCTGAACCTGGACGTGTGCGGCAAATGCCACCCGTTCTACACTGGTAAGCAGCGTGTTGTTGATTCTGGTGGTCGTGTTGATCGCTTCAACAAGCGTTTCAGCATCCCAGGCAGCAAGAAATAAGATTATTTGCCATCGAATCTTCATGATTCGGCAGCAAGAAAAAACCCAGCCAAGGCTGGGTTTTTTTGTTTCTGGACTCAGTATTCCCAGGTATCGGGATCGATGCCCATCTCACGCATGATCTGTTTGGCTTCTTCCGGAATCTCATCACTGCGTTCTTTACGCAGATCAACATCATTTGGCAGAGGCTGCCCGGTGAAAGCATGCAAAAAGGCTTCGCACAGCAATTCGCTGTTAGTGGCATGACGCAGGTTGTTCACCTGACGGCGGGTGCGCTCATCCGTTAAAATTTTCAGCACTTTCAGCGGGATAGAAACTGTAATTTTCTTGACCTGCTCGCTCTTCTTACCGTGCTCAGCGTAAGGGCTGATATATTCGCCGTTCCATTCAGCCATGGGTTACCTTAATCAATAAAAGTTGAATATGGGGAAATCCGTTGATTATGCCCGATTTTTCGATGCCTGACCGCTTAAACTGCCGGTTTTATGCTTAAACATCGCTTTTCACAGGAAAGCGCGCTGAACACCAGGCGATGACGCGTAATTTTAGCGGTTATTGATGATTTGCTCAATCTATACGCAAAGACATTTAGATGTCCAGATGTATTGACGTCTATGCGCTGAATGTTATCCTGTTGCCACTTCTTATTACACTTCAGGAACAGTAAGCACCATGACGCGTAAACAGGCAACCATCGCAGTACGCAGCGGTTTGAATGATGACGAGCAATATGGCTGCGTTGTCCCCCCGATTCATCTTTCCAGCACCTACAACTTTCTCGATTTCAACGAACCGCGTGCGCATGACTACTCACGTCGCGGAAATCCTACGCGTGATGTGGTACAACGCGCGCTGGCCGAGTTGGAAGGTGGTGTGGGCGCGGTATTGACCAATACCGGGATGTCGGCAATCCATTTGGTGACCACCGTGTTCCTGAAGCCGGGCGACCTGTTGGTGGCCCCACATGACTGTTACGGCGGCAGCTATCGCCTGTTCGACAGCCTGAGCAAGCGTGGCGCTTATCGCGTCAAATTTGTCGATCAGGGTGATAAAGCAGCACTGGCCGCGGCACTGGCTGAAAAACCGAAGCTGGTGCTGGTCGAAAGCCCAAGCAACCCGTTGCTGCGCGTGGTGGATATCGCCGGTATTTGCCAGGCGGCGCGTGAAGCTGGTGCCGTCAGCGTGGTGGATAACACCTTCCTGAGCCCGGCGTTGCAGAACCCGCTGGCATTGGGCGCCGATCTGGTGATCCACTCTTGCACCAAATACCTGAATGGCCACTCCGACGTGGTGGCGGGTGCAGTGATTTCTAAAGATCCTGCCGTGGCAACCGAACTGGCCTGGTGGGCGAATAATATTGGTGTAACCGGCGCAGCGTTTGATAGCTACCTGCTGCTGCGCGGTTTGCGCACGCTGGCACCACGTATGGCGGCCGCACAACGTAATGCGCTGGCAATTGTTGATTACCTGAAGCAACAACCGCTGGTGAAAAAACTGTATCATCCATCTCTGCCGGAAAATGCGGGTCATGAGTATGCGGTACGTCAACAGCGTGGCTTTGGTGCGATGCTCAGTTTTGAACTCGACGCTGATGAAGCACGTCTGCGCCGCTTCTTGAAAGCGCTGCAGCTGTTCACCCTGGCAGAATCGCTGGGTGGCGTAGAGAGTTTGATTTCGCATACCGCGACCATGACGCATGCCGGTATGTCTGCGGAAGCGCGTGCCGCAGCGGGAATTTCGGAAACGCTGTTGCGTATTTCTGTCGGAATTGAAGATCACGAAGATTTAATCGCCGATCTGGATAATGCCTTCCGGATCGCAGCCGAGGACTAAGCATGACGATTTCAGCAGGCGCGGGAACGCCGAACAAGCAGTTGCATAAATTTGGTGGCAGTAGCCTGGCCGATGCGCGTTGTTATCAGCGTGTTGCCAGCATCATGGCGGATTACAGCCAGCCGGGCGACTTAATGGTGGTCTCTGCCGCAGGCAGTACCACCAATCAGCTGATTAGCTGGCTCAAGTTGAGCCAGAGCGATCGCCTATCTGCGCATCAGGTGCAACAAGCTTTACGGCGTTACCACAGCGAGCTGATTGCTGCGCTGCTGCCTGCTGAATTTGCTGAAACCCTGACGGCTTCGTTTATTCGTGATTTGGAACGTCTTGCGGCACTGCTGGATGGCACCATCACCGATGCGGTCTATGCCGAAGTCGTCGGTCATGGCGAACTTTGGTCGGCGCGTTTGATGGCCGCGGTACTTAGCCAGCGTGATATTGAAGCGGCCTGGCTGGATGCACGTGACTTCCTGCGTGCCGAGCGTGCTGCGCAGCCACAGGTGGATGAAGGCAAATCCTGGCCGTTGTTGCAGGCATTGCTGGCACAGCATCCGCATAAACGTCTGGTGGTGACCGGCTTTATCAGCCGCAGCGATGCCGGTGAAACCGTGTTGCTGGGCCGTAATGGTTCGGATTACTCGGCCACGCAGATTGGTGCGCTGGCTGGCGTCAGTCGCGTGACCATCTGGAGTGACGTGGCCGGGGTTTACAGTGCCGATCCACGTAAAGTCTCCGATGCTTGTCTGTTACCGCTGCTGCGTTTAGACGAAGCCAGCGAACTGGCACGTCTCGCTGCCCCGGTGCTGCATACCCGCACGTTACAGCCAGTCTCAAATAGCGATATCGATTTGCAACTGCGTTGCAGTTACCAGCCAGAGCAGGGTTCCACGCGCATTGAACGCGTGCTGGCTTCTGGCACCGGCGCGCGTATCGTCACCAGCCATGACGACGTGTGTCTGGTGGAGATTCAGATCCCAGACAACCATGACTTTAAAACCCAGCAGAAAGAGATCGATCTGCTGCTGAAGCGGGCGCAACTGCGTCCGTTAGCGATTGGCGTGCATCCTGACCGTCGGTTGCTGCAACTCTGCTACACCTCAGAAGTGGTGAACAGCGCCTTTAACCTGTTGCAGGACGCCGCGCTGCCGGGTCATCTGCAATTGCGTGATGGCTTAGCGCTGGTGGCGCTGGTGGGGGCAGGCGTGACGCGCAATCCTCTGCACAGCCATCGTTTCTGGCAGCAAATTAAAGATCAGCCGGTTGAGTTTGTCTGGCAGTCAGAAGACCATATCAGCATCGTTGCGGTACTGCGTGTCGGCCCAACCCAGCATCTGATTCAGGGACTGCACCAGTCGCTGTTCCGCGCGGAAAAACGCATTGGTTTAATGCTGTTCGGCAAAGGCAATATCGGTTCGCGTTGGCTGGAGCTGTTTGCTCGCGAGCAGGAAAGTTTATCGGCGCGGACCGGTTTTGAATATGTGCTGGCGGGTGTGGTGGACAGTAGCCGCAGCCTGCTGAGCTATGAAGGTCTTGATGCCAGCCGCGCATTGGCTTTCTTTGAAGATGAAGCCGAAGCGCGCGATGAAGAGTCATTGTTCCTGTGGATGCGCGCCCACCCGTTTGATGATTTAGTGGTGCTGGATGTCACTGCCAGTGCGCCGTTGGCCCAGCAGTACCTTGATTTTGCCAGTCACGGTTTCCACGTCATCAGTGCAAATAAAGTGGCGGGGGCATCAAGTGGTCAAAGCTGGCGCCAGATCCGTGATGCCTTCGCGAAAACCGGTCGCCATTGGTTGTATAACGCCACCGTGGGCGCCGGTTTGCCGGTCAACCATACGGTGCGCGATCTGCGTGAAAGCGGTGACAGCATTCTGGCGATCAGCGGCATTTTCTCCGGTACGCTGTCGTGGCTGTTCCTGCAATTTGATGGCACGGTGCCGTTCAGTGAGCTGGTGGATCAGGCCTGGCAGCAGGGCTTAACCGAGCCCGATCCACGCGTTGATTTATCGGGTCAGGACGTGATGCGCAAGCTGGTGATTCTGGCGCGTGAAGCCGGTTATGACATTGAGCCAGACCAGGTGCGTGTCGAATCGCTGGTGCCAGCGGATTGCGAAGACGAATCTATCGATCACTTTTTCGAGAACGCCGACGATCTTAACGACCAGATGCTGCAACGCCTTGAGGCCGCGCAGGAGATGGGGTTAGTTCTGCGCTACGTGGCGCGTTTCGACGCGAATGGCAAAGCGCGCGTTGGTGTTGAGGCGGTGCGTCCTGAGCATCCGCTCGCCTCGCTGCTGCCGTGTGATAACGTATTTGCCATCGAAAGCCGCTGGTATCGTGATAATCCGCTGGTGATCCGTGGGCCAGGCGCAGGCCGCGATGTCACGGCGGGCGCACTGCAATCTGATATCAACCGCCTCGCGCAACTGCTGTAATCTTACCTATCCTGCAGACGGCGTCCGTCGTCTGCATTTCCCTCTTTTCATGAAACTCTTTCACATTGGTTGAATTATTGTCACGCCTGTACATTAATTTTAGGTTGACGCTAACCCCGTAATCGTTCAATTTAAGCATCTGGACGTCTAAACGTATGGATGTTCGGGGGCCGCAAAATAATCGATGTGATGACGAGGTAACAGGATGAGTTTCTTTCACGCCAATCAACGCGAAGCGCTGAACCAAAGCCTGGCTGAGCTGAACGGGCAAATTAATGTTTCTTTTGAGTTTTTCCCGCCGCGCACCAGTGAAATGGAAGAGACCTTGTGGAGCTCCATCGATCGACTCAGCAGCCTGAAGCCTAAATTTCTCTCCGTCACCTACGGTGCCAACTCAGGCGAGCGTGACCGTACGCATAGCATCATTAAAGGCATTAAAGATCGTACCGGCCTGGAAGCGGCGCCGCATTTAACCTGTATCGATGCCACTCGTGATGAACTGCGTGCGATTGCACGTGATTACTGGGAAAACGGTATCCGTCATATTGTGGCGCTGCGTGGCGATTTACCGCCTGGCAGCGGCAAACCCGAGATGTACGGCGCGGATTTAGTTGAATTGCTTAAAGAAGTGGGCGATTTTGATATCTCCGTGGCGGCTTATCCAGAAGTGCATCCCGAAGCGAAAAGTGCCCAAGCGGACCTGATCAACCTGAAGCGTAAAGTGGATGCGGGAGCCAATCGCGCTATCACGCAGTTCTTCTTTGATGTCGAAAGTTATCTGCGCTTCCGTGACCGCTGCGTAGCGGCAGGCATTGACGTGGAAATCGTGCCGGGGATTCTGCCAGTATCGAACTTCAAACAGCTGCAGCGCTTCGCCACCATGACCAACGTTCGTGTACCTGGCTGGATGAATGCAATGTTTGAAGGGTTGGATAACGATCCAGAGACACGCAAAATGGTCGGCGCCAGTGTCGCCATGGACATGGTAAAAATCCTGTCACGCGAAGGTGTGAAAGATTTCCATTTCTATACGTTGAACCGTGCAGAGCTGAGCTACGCCATTTGTCACACGCTGGGTGTGCGTCCGCCTGTCTTGGCCTGATCATCTACAACGGAATCACGAATAAGAGGGCCAATGGGTCCTCTTTTTTTATAGGCACTGGCTTACAGAGTGAGAAGAGGCGGCAAATGGAGTAAAGCGTCGAGCGCCATGGATGGCGCCCGCCGAGCGATCAGGGACGAGACAGCGACTTTACGTAATTTGTCGCCTCTTCTCGCGACGCCCATGAAAAAAGGGGCACATTGGCCCCTTCATGATGAGCGTTTTCACCACTAGCCCGTATTACGCATACCCGCCGCAACACCTGCAATCGTTACCATCAGTGCTTGTTCAACGCGTGCATCTGGCTCATCACCACGATCTTCCTGCGCACGCGCACGATGCAGCAATTCAGCCTGCAGCACGTTGAGCGGATCGGTGTAGACGTTACGCAGCGCGATGGACTCGGCAATCCATGGTTGGTCGGCCATCAGATGCGCATCGTTGGCGATGGTCAACACAGCTTTGATATCCGCTGCCAGCTGATCGCGCAGTTGCTGGCCCAACGACCACAGCGATTTATCCACCAGACGCTGATCGTAATACTCCGCCAGCCACAAGTCGGCTTTCGAGAACACCATTTCCAGCATACCCAGGCGCGTAGCAAAGAACGGCCATTCGCGGCACATCGCTTCCAGTTGATCCTGATGGCCTTCATCCATCGCTTTCTGCAGCGCGGCACCCGCACCGAGCCAGGCCGGCAGCATCAGGCGGTTCTGCGTCCAGGCAAAAATCCACGGAATGGCACGCAGTGACTCCACGCCACCGGTTGGACGACGCTTCGCCGGACGCGAGCCGAGCGGCAGTTTGCCCAGTTCCTGTTCCGGTGTTGCGGAACGGAAATACGGCACGAAGTCAGGATTTTCACGCACATAGCCACGGTACATCGCGCAGGAGTGCGCTGACAGACCGTTCATGATCTCCTTCCACTCACGCTTTGGTTCTGGCGGCGGCATCAGGTTGGCTTCCAGAATCGCACCGGTATACAGCGACAGACTAGCGATGGTGACTTCTGGCAAACCGTACTTGAAGCGAATCATCTCGCCCTGTTCAGTCACGCGCAGGCCACCTTTCAGGCTGCCCGGCGGTTGCGACAGCAGTGCTGCATGGGCAGGTGCGCCGCCACGGCCGATGGAACCACCGCGTCCGTGGAACAGCGTCAGCGTGATGCCGGCCTTCTCACAGGTTTTGATCAGCGCGTCTTGTGCTTCATATTGTGCCCAGCTGGCGGCCATCACGCCGGCATCTTTTGCCGAGTCGGAATAACCAATCATCACCATCTGTTTGCCGTTGATGAAGCCGCGATACCAGTCGATGTTCAGCAACTGCGTCATCACGTCATTGGCGTTGTTCAGGTCATCAAGGGTTTCAAACAGCGGCGCAACCGGCATCGCATAAGGAATGCCCGCTTCTTTCAGCAGCAGATGCACGGCCAGCACATCTGACGGCGTTTTTGCCATGGAAATCACGTAGGAAGCGATCGATCCTTCTGGCGCATCGGCCACCACTTTACAGGTGTCCAGCACTTCACGCGTGTTGTCGCTTGGCTCCCACTGGTGTGGCAGCAGCGGACGTTTGGAATTCAGTTCACGGATCAGGAACGCCTGCTTGTCGGCTTCTGACCAGCTTTCATAATCACCCAGACCAAGGTAGCGCGTTACTTCAGCAATCGCCTCAGTATGACGGGTGCTCTCCTGGCGAATATCAATGCGCACTAGCGGTACGCCAAAGCATTTCACGCGGCGCAACGTATCCAGCAGTTGGCCATTGGCAATGATGCCCATACCGCACTGTTGCAGCGATTGATAGATAGCGAACAGCGGTTGCCACAGCTGATCGTTGTTCACCAGCAAATCAGCCGGACGCGGCAGGCGTTCACCTTTCAGACGACGCCCCAGATACGCTTGGGTGGTCATCAGCTGGCCACGGATGCGCTTGAGGATCATGCGATACGGTTCCAGCGCTTCGGGATCGCCGCACAGCTCACGCACTTCATCGCTGCATTCAGACATCGACAGCTCAGAGATCAGCACACCCACATCGCGCAGGAACAGATCGGCGGCTTTCCATCGGCTCAGTTGCATCGCATGACGGGTGATCGGCGCAGTAACGTTGGGGTTGCCATCGCGGTCGCCACCCATCCATGAGGTGAATTTAATTGGGACGAAGTCCACTGGCAGCTTGATGCCAAAAGTCTCTTCGACTTGTTCATTCAGCTCACGCAGGAAAGCCGGCACGCCTTGCCACAGGCTGTTTTCCACCACTGCAAAGCCCCATTTGGCTTCGTCAATCGGGGTAGGGCGATATTTACGGATTTCATCCGTATGCCAGGCTTGCGCGACCAGTTGGCGCAAGCGACGCATCACCTGCGTGCGCTCATAATCGGAGATGTCGCTGTGATCGAGTTGCTGCAAGCAGCTATTCACTTCACCCAGCATGTGAATCAAGGTGCGACGTGTGATTTCGGTTGGGTGCGCAGTTAACACCAGCTCCAGCGACAGCGATTCAATCGCCTGACGGATCGCCGCTTCACTCAGGTCGCCCTGCTGTTTCAGATGTTCAAAGGTTTTTTTCAGCAGCTCAGGGTTATTCGCCCCCTCGCCGCTGCGGGAAATGGTCTGATACTGTTCAGCCACGTTGGTCAGGTTCAGGAACTGGCTAAAGGCACGCGCGACGGGCAGCAGCTCGTCGTTAGAGAGGTTTTGCAGCGTGTTCAGCAATTCCTTACGATCGGTGTCATTTCCAGCGCGGGATGATTTAGAGAGCTTGCGGATGGTCTCCACACGTTCGAGGATGTTCTCTCCCAGTGCATCCTTTATCGTATCCCCGAGCAGTTTGCCGAGCATACTGACATTACTTCGCATTGCGGAATATTGTTCGTTCATTTGACCCTGACACCCTCATCGTCTTAAAAGTACCCTTACACCCAACGGGCATAACATCGTCTTTTATCTAGCCACGGTTCTTCCTGTACGTCAATTGACTTAAATTGACGATAATTCGCTGCTAACTACCGGAAATTCATAGAATTAAATTGAGAGGAAGCGAGATAAGTTATTCTTATTATTAAATCCCGAACAATGACCGGGCAATTTGCTGTTTTAACAGTGAATTGCCCCATCTATTGTTAATCAGTGGCAAAAATGCTGTACAACCTGCGTGATAAGCGCATGAGTTGGCTTAATAAATGCGGTATCAATAAATTCATCTGGCTGATGGGCCTGATTGATCGATCCTGGGCCTAAAACCAATGTTGGGCATAACAACTGGATAAAAGGCGCTTCAGTGCAATAGTTCACCACTTCAGTCGGCACACCCAGCAGTTTCTCAACGACTTTCACCAGTTCATGATCGGCAGGGCATTCGTAGCCCGGAATCGGTGGATGCAGTTCGCCTACGGTTAAGCGTCCTGGCCAGCGCTCGCTTACCGGTGCTAAGGCTTCATTCAGCAAACCGTCGAGATCGCTCAGGGTTAAGCCCGGCAGCGGACGAATATCCATATGTAATTCGCAGCAGGCGCAAATTCGGTTGGCGGCGTCACCCCCGTGAATGTGACCAAAGTTCATGGTCGGGTAGGGGATAGCGAAGCCGTCGTGGTTATAACGCGTTTTCAGCGTGTTACGCAGCTGCATCAACTGGGTAATGGACTCATGCATCAGTTCGATGGCGTTGACACCGCGCGCGGGATCGCTGGAGTGGCCTGACTGGCCCTGAATACGAATCACATTCGACAGGTGACCTTTGTGAGCACGTACCGGTTTTAGCGAGGTCGGTTCACCAATAATGGCGCAGTCCGGACGCAGCTGGGTGGATTCCGAAAAATACTTCGCACCGGCCATGGTGGTTTCTTCATCGGCGGTCGCAAGGATGTACAGCGGCTTGCTCAGTTTAGTCACGTCAACTTCACGCAACGCATCCAGAATAAAGGCAAAGAAGCCTTTCATATCCGCCGTACCCAAGCCGTATAACTTGTTGTCGTGTTCAGTCAAGGTAAAGGGATCGCGCGTCCAACGGCCATCATCGTAGGGAACGGTGTCCGTGTGACCCGCCAGCAGCAGGCCGCCCGCACCTAATCCGCTGCGTGCCAGCATGTTGAATTTATGGCGCGTACCCGGTACCGGTTGTACTTCGACACTGAAGCCCAGATCGCGGAACCAACCTGCCAGTAAATTGATTAAAGTTTCATTGCTCTGATCGATGGCGCTGTCGGTCGCGCTGATCGATGGTGTGGCAATCAACTGGCGGTAGAGTTCGATAAAAGGTGGTAATTTTGTCTTCACTGTTGACGGTCCTTGGGTTAGGATGTATCAATATTCATGCATTAATAGTGAATAAAAATACAATAACGTCGTCTGCATGTGAAGAGAGAAATCTTCTGCAAACGGCATCGTGGGCAACGGGGCAAGGCCGCGACCCGGAATGTGTGACTGTAATAAGGTATACAGCCTGATGTTGAATACGCTGATCGTTGGTGCCAGTGGTTATGCTGGCGTAGAGCTTGCCACTTACCTGAATCGCCATCCGCATATGAACATAACCGCTTTGGCGGTTTCAGCGCAAAGCCCGGATGCCGGAAAATTACTGTCGGACCTGCATCCGCAGCTGAAAGGCATTGTGGATTTGCCACTGCAGCCGTTGAGTGATGCCTCAGAATGGGCCGATAAAGTCGATGTGGTGTTCCTTTGCACTGCCCATGAAGTCAGCCACGATCTGGCACCAGGTTTCCTTCAAGCCGGTTGCGTAGTGTTCGATCTTTCCGGTGCGTTCCGCGTCAACGACGAAGCTTTCTATACTCAATATTATGGTTTCAGCCATCAGCATCAGGAGTGGCTGGACAAAGCGGTCTACGGCCTGGCGGAATGGCAGCACGACAAAATTAAAGATGCACAGTTGGTCGCCGTGCCGGGTTGCTACCCAACGGCGGCTCAGCTGTCATTGAAACCGCTGGTTGAAGCGGGCCTGCTTAACGATGCACAGTGGCCAGTGATCAATGCCACCAGCGGCGTAAGCGGTGCAGGGCGTAAAGCCAATGTTGGCACCAGCTTCTGTGAAGTGAGCCTGCAACCCTATGGGCTGTTTAACCACCGTCATCACCCTGAAATCGTTGCGCATTTGGGAACGCCAGTGATCTTCACGCCGCATCTGGGCAGCTTCCCGCGTGGTATTTTATCCACCACCACCTGCCGTCTGAAAGCCGGTGTGACGCAACAAGATGTCGCCGATGCTTTCCACAAGGCCTATCACGACAAACCGCTGGTGCGCGTGTATGACAAAGGCGTGCCTGCGCTGAAAGGGGTGGTCGGTTTGCCGTTCTGCGATATCGGTTTTGCCATGCAAGGCGAGCACCTGATTGTGGTGGCGGCGGAAGATAACCTGCTGAAAGGTGCCTCTTCGCAGGCGGTTCAGTGTTTGAACATTCGTTTCGGCTTCCCCGAAACGCTGTCACTGATTTAAAGGACGGAAACTGCAATGAATCCATTGATCATTAAACTGGGTGGCGTGTTGCTGGATAGCGAAGAAGCGCTGGCCCGTCTGTTTGATGCCCTGCTGGCGTATCGTAATGAATATCAGCGTCCGCTGATCATTGTGCACGGTGGCGGTTGCCTGGTTGACGAGCTGATGAAGAAGCTCGCCCTGCCAGTGAAAAAGAAGAACGGATTGCGCGTGACGCCAGCCGATCAGATTGACATTATTACCGGTGCCCTGGCCGGTACTGCCAACAAAACGCTGTTAGCGTGGGCAAAGAAATACGGCATTGGCGCAGTGGGCTTATGCCTCGGCGATGCTGGCCTGGTGAATGTGGCGCAGTTCGACGAAGAGCTCGGTCACGTGGGCAATGCCACGCCTGGCAATCCTGCGCTGGTGAATACCTTATTAAGTGCAGGCTACATGCCAGTGATCAGTTCAATTGGTATCACTGATGGCGGTGACTTGATGAACGTCAATGCTGACCAGGCGGCGACGGCGCTGGCGGCAACTATCGGTGCTGATTTGGTTCTGTTGTCTGACGTGAGCGGTATTCTCGATGGCAAAGGTCAGCGCATCGAAGAGATGACAGCAGAGAAAGCAGAGCAGTTGATTGCTCAAGGCATTATTACTGATGGCATGATCGTGAAAGTGAACGCGGCGCTCGACGCAGCGCGTACGCTGGGTCGCCCGGTTGATATTGCTAGCTGGCGTCATGCTGAACAGCTGCCAACCCTTTTCAACGGCGTGTCGATTGGCACCCGGATTCTCGCATAATCAAGGATTTAAGACATGAGCACGCAAAAGATTAAGAAAATCGTTCTGGCCTATTCCGGCGGTCTGGATACTTCAGCCATCATTCCATGGTTGAAAGAGAATTACGGCGATTGTGAAGTGGTGGCATTCGTGGCCAACATTGGTCAGGACCCAGCCGATCTGGAAGGCGTTGAGAAGAAAGCGCTGCAGTCTGGTGCTTCTGAATGCCACGTAGCTGACCTGCGTGAAGAGTTCATCAGCGAATACGTTTATCCTGTGCTGCAGACTGGCGCACTGTACGAAGGCACCTACCTGCTGGGTACCTCAATGGCACGTCCTATCATCGCTAAAGCGCAGGTTGAGCTGGCGCTGAAAGTCGGCGCAGACGCGCTGTGCCACGGTGCGACCGGTAAAGGTAACGATCAGGTGCGTTTCGAAACCACCTACACCGCACTGGCACCACAGCTGAAAGTGGTTGCGCCATGGCGTGAGTGGGACCTGCGTTCACGTGAAGCCCTGTTGGATTACCTGAAAGTACGCAACATCCCAACTACCGCTTCGCTGGAAAAAATCTACAGCCGTGACGAGAACGCATGGCACATCTCCACCGAAGGCGGCGTACTGGAAAGCCCAGCGAACGCACCGAACAAAGATTGCTGGGTATGGACCGTTGATCCACTGGAAGCGCCAGACCAGCCAGAGAACGTGACCGTCACCGTTGAGAAAGGCCGTGTGGTTGCCGTAAACGGTGAGAAGCTGAGTCCGTTCCAGTGCCTGGAAAAACTGAATGTGCTGGGCGCGAAGCACGGCGTGGGCCGTATTGATATCGTGGAAAACCGCCTGGTGGGTATTAAGTCTCGCGGCTGCTATGAAACCCCTGGCGGCACCATCATGGTTAACGCCCTGCGTGCGGTTGAGCAGCTGGTGCTGGATCGTGATAGCTTCAAATGGCGTGAGCAGTTGGGCCATGAGATGTCTTACGTAGTTTACGACGGTCGTTGGTTCGCGCCACTGCGTAAATCTATCCAGGCGGCAGCTGAATCACTGGCAGAAGAAGTGAATGGCGAAGTGGTACTGCAGCTGTATAAAGGCCAGGCGACCGCGATTCAGAAAACCTCTGCTAACAGCCTGTACTCTGAAGAATTCGCGACCTTCGGCGAGGACGAAGTGTACGACCACAGCCACGCGGGCGGCTTCATCCGTCTGTTCTCTCTCTCTTCACGCATCCGTGCACTGAACGAGCAGAAGAAGTAATACCGCAGCAGAGACGATTTTTTGCAAGGGCGGCCGCGAGCCGCCCTTTCTTTAACAGAATTCAGGAGTAAAGCAGATGGCACTTTGGGGCGGACGTTTTTCGCAGGCAGCAGACCAACGGTTCAAACAATTCAATGACTCACTGCGTTTTGACTATCGTCTGGCTGAGCAGGACATCACCGGGTCGATTGCGTGGTCAAAAGCGCTGGTGACCGTCAATGTGCTGAGCAGCGAAGAACAACAGCAGCTGGAAGCCGCATTAAATGAACTGCTGGCAGAAGTGCGCGCCAATCCAGAGCAGATTTTGCAAAGCGACGCAGAAGATATTCACAGCTGGGTTGAGGGCAAACTGATCGACAAAGTTGGCGCACTCGGTAAAAAACTGCATACCGGCCGTAGCCGTAACGATCAGGTCGCGACCGATCTCAAACTGTGGTGCAAAGAGCAGGTTGCGCTGCTGCTTGAAGCAACGCGTGAGCTGCAATCGGCTTTGGTGGCGACCGCAGAAGCCAATCAAGACGCAGTCATGCCGGGTTACACGCACTTGCAGCGTGCACAGCCGGTGACCTTTGCGCACTGGTGTCTGGCCTATGTTGAGATGCTGGCGCGTGATGAAAGCCGCTTGCAGGATACCCTGAAGCGTCTGGATGTCAGCCCGCTGGGCTGTGGCGCACTGGCTGGCACTGCGTATGAAATCGACCGTCAGCAGCTGGCGGGCTGGTTAGGTTTCGCCTCTGCCACCCGCAACAGCCTTGATACCGTGTCTGACCGCGATCACGTACTGGAGCTGCTGTCTGACGCATCGATCGGTATGGTGCACCTGTCACGCTTTGCTGAAGACCTGATTTTCTTCAACACCGGTGAAGCGGGCTTCCTTGAACTGTCTGACAAGGTGACGTCTGGCTCCTCACTGATGCCGCAGAAGAAAAACCCGGATGCGCTGGAACTGATTCGCGGCAAATGTGGCCGTGTGCAGGGCGCGTTGACCGGCATGATGATGACGCTGAAAGGTCTGCCACTGGCTTACAACAAAGACATGCAGGAAGATAAAGAAGGGCTGTTCGATGCGCTGGATACCTGGGGAGACTGCCTGCATATGGCGGTGCTGGTGCTGGACGGCATTCAGGTAAAACGTCCACGTTGCCAGGAGGCAGCAGAGCAAGGTTATGCTAACTCCACTGAGCTGGCGGACTATCTGGTGGCGAAGGGCGTACCTTTCCGTGAAGCACACCACATTGTGGGTGAAACAGTGGTAGAAGCGATCAAACAGGGCGTCGCGCTGGAAGCGTTAAGCCTGGCGCAGCTGAAGCAGTTCAGTGCGGTGATTGAGGACGATGTCTATCCGATCCTGTCACTGCAATCGTGCCTGGATAAGCGTAACGCCCAAGGCGGTGTGGCACCACAACAGGTGGCGTTCGCCATCAGCGAAGCGAAAAAGCGTTTAAGCTGATGAAAAAAAAGCGGGCTCCTTTTCGGTAGCCCGCCAACCTCTAGCTTCAGAATTACATGTTGTTATAGGCACATCATCAAGGGCTGGCACTCCCGGCCAACACCACGATTTTTCAAGCTGATTGCAGGTGATGCTCCATGTCATCTCAGCTTCTTTTCTACATTGCTTCGTATGGTCGGTATTATTCCTGTTCATTGCTTGATAGGGCTAATCGTTCATTGCTATTCTATCTATCGCCACGGGCTATCGTGGTTTGGAGGATATCAATGAACATTCGTGATCTGGAGTATCTGGTTTCGCTTGCGGAGCATCGCCATTTCCGGCGTGCAGCTGACGCTTGTCATGTCAGCCAACCCACCTTAAGTGGACAGATTCGTAAGCTGGAAGATGAACTGGGTGTGATGCTGCTGGAACGTACCAGCCGTAAGGTGTTATTTACGCAGGCTGGCTTGTTGCTGGTGGACCAGGCACGAACCGTGTTGCGTGAAGTGAAAGTGCTGAAAGAGATGGCGAGCCAACAGGGTGAAGCCATGTCCGGGCCGCTGCATATTGGTTTGATTCCGACTACCGGTCCTTACTTGCTGCCGCATATCATCCCTATGCTGCACAAGACCTTCCCCAAACTCGAAATGTATCTGCATGAAGCGCAGACCCAGCAACTGCTGGCACAGCTCGACAGCGGTAAGCTGGATTGTGCCATTCTGGCGCTGGTCAAAGAGAGCGAAGCCTTCATTGAGGTACCGCTGTTCGACGAACCGATGAGACTGGCTGTCTATCAGGATCACCCGTGGCATGATCGCGATCGTGTCCCGATGTCAGATCTGGCGGGCGAAAAGCTGCTGATGCTGGAAGATGGCCACTGCTTGCGCGATCAAGCCATGGGCTTCTGCTTCGAAGCGGGTGCAGATGAAGATACCCATTTCCGCGCGACCAGTCTGGAAACACTGCGCAATATGGTCGCGGCGGGAAGCGGCATTACGCTGTTGCCCTCACTGGCGGTGCCAAATGAGCGAGTGCGTGACGGCGTGTGTTATCTGCCGTGCTATAAGCCGGTTCCACAGCGTACTATCGCACTGGTGTATCGTCCGGGTTCGCCTCTGCGCAGCCGCTATGAGCAGCTGGCAGAAGCAATTAAAACCCACATGCAGGGTTATCTGGGCACCACGTTAAAACAGGCGGTTTAACCCGTTAAGCGCGGCCACTCGGTAGGCTTCAGCCATGGTGGGATAGTTGAAGGTGGTATTCACGAAGTACTCAATCGTGTTGCCGCCGTTCTTCTGCTCCATAATGGCCTGGCCGATGTGAATAATCTCCGCGGCACGCTCGCCAAAGCAGTGAATCCCCAAAATCTCTTTGGTTTCGCGATGGAACAGGATTTTCAGGCTGCCCACGTGCATGCCGACAATCTGTGCGCGCGCCAGATGTTTAAACTGCGCGCGACCCACTTCATATGGCACTTTCATCGCGGTGAGCTGTTGCTCGGTTTTACCCACTGAACTGATCTCCGGAATGGTGTAAATCCCGGTAGGAATGTCTTCGATCAGATGCGCAGTGGCTTCGCCTTTGATGATGGCTTGCGCCGCAATACGGCCCTGATCGTACGCCGCTGAAGCCAGACTTGGGTAACCAATGACATCGCCCACGGCATAGATGTGTGGCTGTGCAGTCTGGTACATGCTGTTCACTTTCAACAGACCACGACCATCGGCTTCGAGGCCAACATTTTCCAGCGCCAGCGAATCCGTGTTACCGGTTCGGCCATTCGCGTACAGCAGGCAATCTGCTTTCACTTTTTTGCCTGACTTTAGGTGCATGATCACGCCATCACTCACCCCTTCAATCTTCTCGAACTCTTCGTTGTGACGAATCACAACGCCGCTGTTCCAGAAGTGGTAGGAGAGCGAATCTGACATTTCCTGATCGAGGAACGCCAGTAAACGATCGCGGGTGTTGATCAGATCGACTTTGACGTTGAGCCCACGGAAGATCGACGCGTATTCGCAACCAATCACACCGGCGCCGTAAATAATCACATGGCCAGGTTCATGATGCAGATTAAGGATGGAGTCGGAGTCGTAAATGCGTGGGTGGGTAAAGTCGACGTCTGCTGGATGGTACGGGCGTGAACCGCAGGCAATCACGAATTTTTCTGCGGTTAAGCGTTCGCGGGTGCCATCCGGTTGCTCAACCTCAATGGTGTTGGCGTCGACAAAATGGGCATCGCCCTGATAAAGCTCACACCGGTTGCGCTCGTAAAAACCCTGACGCATCGCCGTTTGTTGGCTGATAACGTTTTCAGTGTGATTCAGAATGTCAGCAAATGAAGAACGCAGGAGTCGGGTGTGATCGCTATAAAGGGGGTTTTGATTGAACTCAATAATACGGCTGACAGCGTGACGCAAGGCTTTAGAAGGGATGGTTCCCCAGTGAGTACAACCGCCGCCGATGTTATGGTAGCGTTCGATCACTGCAATGCGCGCTCCCTGCTTTACCAGGCCCATTGCCGCACCTTCGCCGCCTGGACCGGAGCCAATCACAATGGCATCGTAATCGTAAGACTTTTGCATACCAGTACGTCCTATTTTTCTATCACATTTTTACAACGAGATTCTAACATCTCGCCGCGCACTTCTGAATTCTATCAGCGAAAATTGCCCAGTTTTGACAAAGCGTGAGGTTCACAGACGCTCACAAGTTTGCGCCACTGTACGCTGAAAAGTTTGTTATAGTGCCTGCAAGATCACTCAAAAGGCCGGGAACATGGGCGTCAGGGCGCAACAGAAAGAACGTACACGACGCTCACTGATTGAAGCAGCCTTCAGTCAGTTAAGTGCAGAAAGGAGTTTTGCCAGCCTGAGTTTGCGTGAAGTCGCGCGTGAAGCCGGGATTGCACCTACTTCATTTTATCGTCACTTCAAAGATGTGGATGAGTTGGGTCTCACCATGGTCGATGAAAGTGGCTTGATGCTACGCCAGTTGATGCGCCAGGCGCGTCAGCGCATCGCGAAAGGCGGCAGCATCATCAAGACTTCCGTCTCCACTTTTATGGAATTCATCGGGAACAATCCCAATGCTTTTCGTCTCTTATTACGTGAACGCTCCGGAACCTCGGCGGCGTTTCGTGCCGCGGTCGCTCGTGAAATTCAGCACTTTATTGCTGAACTGGCCGATTATCTTGAGCTGGAAAATCGCATGCCGCGCAGTTTCACTGAAGCTCAGGCTGAAGCGATGGTCACCATCGTGTTTAGTGCAGGTGCTGAAGCGTTGGATGTGGATATCGAACAGCGTCGCAAGCTGGAAGATCGCCTGGTGCTGCAATTACGCATGATCGCCAAAGGTGCTTATTACTGGTATCGCCGGGAGCAGGAACGTCTGGCGGTCACCCTGGAAAAAACCGAAGAGTAATGTGATAAGGATAATGAAATGATTGAGCAAAACCCTCGCGATAAAGGAACGTTGTTACTGGCTTTTATCACCGGTTTAGCGATCAACGGCTCCTTTTCGGTGCTGTTTAGTACTTTTGTACCCTTTTCGATTTTCCCGTTGATTGCTCTGGGCCTGGCGGCCTGGTGCCTGCATCAACGTTATCTGAACCGCAACATGCCGGACGGTATGCCTTCACTGGCTGCGGCGTTTTTCCTGCTGGGCATTCTGGTGTATAGCGCGCTGGTGCGTGCTGAATATCCGGATATCGGCTCCAACTTTATCCCGACCATTCTGATGGTGGCGTTGGTGTTCTGGATTGCCACTCGCTTCCGCCGCGCGAAGAATAAAAGCTAAAAACAACAACGGGAACCACAGGGTTCCCGTTTTGTTTTACGCTTTGCGCGTCAGCCAGACACCGCATTCCATATGATGGGTGTAAGGGAACTGGTCGAACAGTGCCAGGCGCGAAATCTCGTGGGTCTCACCCAGCGTTGCCAGGTTATCGCACAGCGTTTGTGGGTTGCAGGAGATATAAAGGATGCTTGGATAGGCCTGCACCATTTTCACCGTTTCCTCATCCAGCCCGCTGCGTGGTGGATCGACAAAAATGGTTTCGCACTCATAACTCGTCAGATCGATGCCTTCTAAACGGTTAAAACTGCGCACGCCATTCATCGCCTGAGTAAACTCTTCCGCCGCCATACGAATGATCTGCACATTATCAATGTGGTTGGCCGCAATGTTGTACTGCGCTGAGGCCACTGATGGCTTGGCAATTTCCGTCGCCAGTACGCGGCGGAAGTTACGCGCCAGTGCCAGCGAGAAGTTGCCGTTTCCGCAATACAGTTCCAGCAGATCGCCACGCGAACCTTGGGTGACGTCCAACGCCCACTCCAGCATCTGAATGTTCATGGCCGCATTGGGCTGAGTGAAGCTGTTTTCTACCTGGCGATAAATCATCTCTTTTCCTGCCACCGGCAGGCATTCATCGACGTAGTCGCGATCGAGGCAGATTTTGGTCTTGGTTGCGCGTCCAATCAGCTGTAAGTCAATACCTTCGGCGCGCAGTGTGTCGCGCAGTACGGTCGCGGCTTCGGTCCAGTCTGCTTCGAGCTTGCGGTGGTATAACAGCGAAATCACGATCTGATTGCTCATCGTCGACAGGTAGTCGATCTGGAACAATTTAAAACGCAGCGCCGGGTTATCACGGATCGCCTCGATCAGTTTTGGCATCAGCTGGTTGATCAGTTCGCTGGCGGCAGGGAATTGATCCACACGAATGCGCTGCTTGGTTTCTTGATCAAAGATGATGTGATAGAGATCGTCACCCTCGTGCCAGATGCGGAATTCTGCGCGCATGCGATAGTGGCTGACCGGTGAGCGGAACACCTCCACGTCAGGCGCGGCAAAGGGCGCCATCATCGCCTGTAAACGGCTGACTTTCTCTGCCAGTTGCGCGTCGTATTGTTCAATCGGGAGCTGTTCGGGTGTCATCTTCAATCCTGGTAATAAGCCTGCTTGCCGGGCGATTGTAGGCATTCACCTGCTGATGTCCAGTTCTGTGAGAGGAAGATGGCTTTCAGGCCTTCTTAACCTTAGACTGCGACAGCCGGCCTCCTTGAGTTAAAAGGGAATCCAGTGCAAATCTGGAGCTGACGCGCAGCGGTAAATGAATGTCGTGGTGATCGCATCGATAAACACTGTCCTACGGGATGGGAAGTTTTTCACCATTTATGATTCTCAGCCCGAAGACCTGCCGGTGTGACGTCGCAACTACTACGATCATCGCGTGCTATCGATCGTGGGCCTGCGGCATCCTGCTTCGTCTTTTGGATGCTTACAAAAATGAATAAAAGCAAAACCACGCTGTTTGCCTTCAGTGCAACGGCGCTTTCACTCTGGGCTGCATATGGATACGCTCAGGATGATGATACGCAAATCGTGACCGCTAACCGTTTCGCCCAGCCGGTGTCTTCAGTGCTGGCTCCCACTACCGTTGTCACCCGTGATGAGATTGATCGCTGGCAGGCTAAAAGCCTCACTGATGTTATGCGGCGCTTACCTGGCGTGGATATCGCGCAGAACGGTGGCCTTGGCCAATCCAGCTCAATGTTCATCCGTGGCACAAATTCAAGCCACGTGCTGGTGCTCATTGATGGCATTCGCCTTAATCAGGCAGGTATTTCCGGTTCATCTGATTTAAGCCAAATACCGTTGTCGCTGGTGCAACGCATCGAATATATCCGTGGTGCACGTTCTGCGGTGTATGGTTCTGATGCGATTGGTGGCGTGGTTAACATTATTACCGGTCGTGATAAACCGGGTACTACCTTGACCGCGGGGATGGGTTCAAAAGGCTACCAAAGCTACGACGGTTCTACGCAGCAAATGCTGGGCGATGCCACTAAGCTGACCATGGCAGGTAACTATACTTACACCAAGGGCTATGATGTGGTGGCCAATCTGCCTGATGTTTACGGCGATCCGGCACAGAAAGACCGCGACGGCTTTATGAGTAAGACGCTGTATGGGTCGTTAGAGCATCAGTTTAACGATCAATTTAGCGGGTTTGTCCGTGGCTATGGCTTCGATAATCGTACTGCTTACGACGGCTATCCGACTTACGTTGAACCCAACACCTTTGTTGATACTCGCCAGCTTTACAGCCAAACCTGGGATACCGGTTTGCGCTTCAATCAGGGCATCTATTCATCCCAGTTAATTGCCAGTTACAGCCATACCAAGGACTACAACTACAGCCCGCAGCTCGGTAAATATGATGCGACGGCGTCATTAGATGATGTGCAGCAATATAACCTGCAGTGGGGCAATACCGTTCAGGTAGGGCACGGAGCGGTGAGTGGAGGCGTGGACTGGCAGAAACAAACTTCTGAACCCGGCACTAACTCCACTATTGAAGGTCAGGAGCAACGTAATACCGGTATTTATGCGACCGCGCAGCAGCAGTTTGGTAGTGTCACGCTGGAAGGTGCCGTACGTGGTGATGACAATAATGCTTTTGGCTGGCACAACACCTGGCAGAGCAGCGCTTCATGGGCGTTTGTTGACGGCTACAGTGTGTTTGCTTCTTATGGTACGGCCTTTAAATCGCCAAACCTGGGGCAGCTTTACAGCCAGACTTATGGCAACCCGGATCTGAAGCCAGAAAAAAGCAAGCAGTGGGAAGGTGGGTTTGAAGGTCTGACCGGGCCAGTCAACTGGCGTGTATCGGGTTATCGTAATGACATCGACAATCTAATCGATAGCGACCCAAGCACTTACGTTTATTACAACATCAACAAAGCGCGTATCAAAGGTGTCGAAGCTACAGCGTCCTTCGACACTGGCCCATTGAGTCATCAGATCTCTTATGACTATGTTGATGCGCGCAATGCTGAAACCAACCAACAGCTGGTACGCCGTGCTAAGCAGCAGGTGAAATATCAACTCGACTGGACGATCTACGATTTTGACTGGTCCATTACCTATCATTATCTGGGCGACCGTTACGACACCGACTATAACCACTCCTACACCGCGCAGCGCGTAAAATTGGGTGGAGTAAGTTTATGGGATCTTGCAGTGTCGTATCCGGTCACATCACAGCTCACCGTTCGTGGTAGAATTGCCAACCTGTTCGATAAAGACTACGAGACAGTGTATGGCTATCAAACTCCAGGAACGGAGTATTACCTCAGCGCCAGCTACAGCTTCTGATCTGCGTCCCACCGTGCTGGTGTTTGACTCCGGCGTCGGTGGGCTCTCCGTCTATGATGAGGTCCGGCAATTGTTGCCAGACCTTCACTATTTGTACGCCTTCGATAATGAAGGTTTCCCGTACGGCGAAAAAAGCGAAGACTTTATTGTCGATCGTGTCGTTGCGGTTGTTCACGCTATCACCCAACGCTTCCCGCTGGCACTAGTGATTATCGCCTGTAACTCCGCCAGTACCGTTTCTTTACCGGCACTGCGAGAGCGCTTCGAATTTCCCGTTGTCGGTGTGGTCCCGGCCATCAAACCTGCTGCACGCCTGACACGTAATGGTGTTGTAGGACTGCTGGCAACACGTGGCACGGTAAAACGCCCCTACACCCACGAGCTGGTGGCGCAGTTCGCACGTGAATGCAAAATCGAAATGCTGGGATCTGCGGAATTAGTAGAACTGGCAGAAGCCAAGCTGCATGGCGAAGAGGTGGAACTGTCTGATGTGCGCCGCGCTGTACAACCTTGGCTACGAATGAAAGAACCGCCTGACACGGTGGTTTTGGGATGCACCCACTTCCCTCTATTACGTGATGAACTACAAATGGTGTTACCAGAAGGCACGCGATTAGTGGATTCAGGAGCGGCAATTGCGCGCCGAACCGTATGGCTACTTGAGCATGAAGCACCGCATGCGGTTTCTTCTGGCCAGAATATGGCGTTCTGTACGCGCATGGATGATGAGGTGATGCAATTATCACCGGTTTTACAGCGTTATGGCTTCCCGCTGCTGGAAAAACTGGCGATTTAGTGGGGTTTCGATGAAAAAAACAACACTCAGAATTTAATTTGCATTTAGCGCTTGTCAGCCCAAAAGAAATCCCTATACTGCGCCTCCACTGACACGGAACAACGGTTTACGAAGTGATGTGTTCAGGAGGTGGTCTTCAAGGCAACCTTCAGAAAAGCAAAAATAAATGCTTGACTGAGAATGCGGAAAGCGTAATATACGCATCCCGCGCCGCTAGAGAAATCGCGGCACCGCTCTTTAACAATTTATCAGACAATCTGTGTGGGCACTCGCAGGATTGATATCAACGTCTCCGGACGTAAAAAATATCAAGTCTCACGAGTGAACACATAATGAAATTCATTATGACGTTTTACAGATGAGCATCGCTGAACTGGTTTCAGCAAATCAAACTTTAAATTGAAGAGTTTGATCATGGCTCAGATTGAACGCTGGCGGCAGGCCTAACACATGCAAGTCGAACGGTAGCACAGAGAGCTTGCTCTCGGGTGACGAGTGGCGGACGGGTGAGTAATGCCTGGGAAACTGCCTGATGGAGGGGGATAACTACTGGAAACGGTAGCTAATACCGCATAACGTCTTCGGACCAAAGTGGGGGACCTTCGGGCCTCACACCATCGGATGTGCCCAGGTGGGATTAGCTAGTAGGTGGGGTAATGGCTCACCTAGGCGACGATCCCTAGCTGGTCTGAGAGGATGACCAGCCACACTGGAACTGAGACACGGTCCAGACTCCTACGGGAGGCAGCAGTGGGGAATATTGCACAATGGGCGCAAGCCTGATGCAGCCATGCCGCGTGTATGAAGAAGGCCTTCGGGTTGTAAAGTACTTTCAGCGGGGAGGAAGGCGGTGAAGTTAATAGCTTCATCGATTGACGTTACCCGCAGAAGAAGCACCGGCTAACTCCGTGCCAGCAGCCGCGGTAATACGGAGGGTGCAAGCGTTAATCGGAATTACTGGGCGTAAAGCGCACGCAGGCGGTCTGTCAAGTCGGATGTGAAATCCCCGGGCTTAACCTGGGAACTGCATTCGAAACTGGCAGGCTAGAGTCTTGTAGAGGGGGGTAGAATTCCAGGTGTAGCGGTGAAATGCGTAGAGATCTGGAGGAATACCGGTGGCGAAGGCGGCCCCCTGGACAAAGACTGACGCTCAGGTGCGAAAGCGTGGGGAGCAAACAGGATTAGATACCCTGGTAGTCCACGCCGTAAACGATGTCGACTTGGAGGTTGTTCCCTTGAGGAGTGGCTTCCGGAGCTAACGCGTTAAGTCGACCGCCTGGGGAGTACGGCCGCAAGGTTAAAACTCAAATGAATTGACGGGGGCCCGCACAAGCGGTGGAGCATGTGGTTTAATTCGATGCAACGCGAAGAACCTTACCTACTCTTGACATCCAGAGAACTTAGCAGAGATGCTTTGGTGCCTTCGGGAACTCTGAGACAGGTGCTGCATGGCTGTCGTCAGCTCGTGTTGTGAAATGTTGGGTTAAGTCCCGCAACGAGCGCAACCCTTATCCTTTGTTGCCAGCGGTTCGGCCGGGAACTCAAAGGAGACTGCCAGTGATAAACTGGAGGAAGGTGGGGATGACGTCAAGTCATCATGGCCCTTACGAGTAGGGCTACACACGTGCTACAATGGCGCATACAAAGAGAAGCGACCTCGCGAGAGCAAGCGGACCTCATAAAGTGCGTCGTAGTCCGGATTGGAGTCTGCAACTCGACTCCATGAAGTCGGAATCGCTAGTAATCGTAGATCAGAATGCTACGGTGAATACGTTCCCGGGCCTTGTACACACCGCCCGTCACACCATGGGAGTGGGTTGCAAAAGAAGTAGGTAGCTTAACCTTCGGGAGGGCGCTTACCACTTTGTGATTCATGACTGGGGTGAAGTCGTAACAAGGTAACCGTAGGGGAACCTGCGGTTGGATCACCTCCTTACCTGAAGATACCTTCCCGCGAAGTGCTCACACAGATTGTCTGATGAAATTAAAGAAGAGCGTAAAACGCCTGCAGGCTTGTAGCTCAGGTGGTTAGAGCGCACCCCTGATAAGGGTGAGGTCGGTGGTTCAAGTCCACTCAGGCCTACCAAATTCTTCCGATTTCCGCGTTGTGCCGACGGCTCGCATACATTACGTATGCTTCGCATCGACACGCCTTGAACTCGAAAGAATTCTCCTGGTAAGCAGCGTTTTGCACAAACTCTATGGGGCTATAGCTCAGCTGGGAGAGCGCCTGCCTTGCACGCAGGAGGTCAGCGGTTCGATCCCGCTTAGCTCCACCATCAACGAACCCCACGTTGATAACTAACTTCCGAATGCATTTTTAAGTGCATTGCGAAGTTATTGCTCTTTAACAATCCGGAACAAGCTGAAAATTGAAACGACGTGTCGGTTCATTTCTCCGTAATAAGAAATGAATGATGACATGTTCGAGTCTCTCAAATGCTTGCAGCTTGCATGCGTTGTAAAACGCCTGTGGGTTGTGAGGTTAAGCGACTAAGCGTACACGGTGGATGCCCTGGCAGTCAGAGGCGATGAAGGACGTGCTAATCTGCGTAAAGCGTCGGTAAGGTGATATGAACCGCTACAGCCGACGATGTCCGAATGGGGAAACCCGGTGCACTCTGTGCATCATCGTAACATGAATACATAGTGTTACGAGGCGAACCTGGGGAACTGAAACATCTAAGTACCCAGAGGAAAAGAAATCAACCGAGATTCCCCCAGTAGCGGCGAGCGAACGGGGAGCAGCCCAGAACCTGAATCAGCTGGTGTGTTAGTGGAAGCGTCTGGAAAGTCGCAGGGTACAGGGTGATACTCCCGTACACAAAAGCACACCTTCTGTGAGTTCGAAGAGTAGGGCGGGACACGTGGTATCCTGTCTGAATATGGGGGGACCATCCTCCAAGGCTAAATACTCCTGACTGACCGATAGTGAACCAGTACCGTGAGGGAAAGGCGAAAAGAACCCCGGCGAGGGGAGTGAAACAGAACCTGAAACCGTGTACGTACAAGCAGTGGGAGCCTACTTGTTAGGTGACTGCGTACCTTTTGTATAATGGGTCAGCGACTTATATTCTGTAGCAAGGTTAACCGTATAGGGGAGCCGCAGGGAAACCGAGTCTTAACTGGGCGTTAAGTTGCAGGGTATAGACCCGAAACCCGGTGATCTAGCCATGGGCAGGTTGAAGGTTGGGTAACACTAACTGGAGGACCGAACCGACTAATGTTGAAAAATTAGCGGATGACTTGTGGCTGGGGGTGAAAGGCCAATCAAACCGGGAGATAGCTGGTTCTCCCCGAAAGCTATTTAGGTAGCGCCTCGTGAACTCATCTTCGGGGGTAGAGCACTGTTTCGGCTAGGGGGCCATCCCGGCTTACCAACCCGATGCAAACTGCGAATACCGAAGAATGTTATCACGGGAGACACACGGCGGGTGCTAACGTCCGTCGTGAAGAGGGAAACAACCCAGACCGCCAGCTAAGGTCCCAAAGTCATGGTTAAGTGGGAAACGATGTGGGAAGGCACAGACAGCCAGGATGTTGGCTTAGAAGCAGCCATCATTTAAAGAAAGCGTAATAGCTCACTGGTCGAGTCGGCCTGCGCGGAAGATGTAACGGGGCTAAACCATGCACCGAAGCTGCGGCAGCGACGCTTAGGCGTTGTTGGGTAGGGGAGCGTTCTGTAAGCCGTTGAAGGTGGCCTGTGAGGGCTGCTGGAGGTATCAGAAGTGCGAATGCTGACATAAGTAACGATAAAGCGGGTGAAAAGCCCGCTCGCCGGAAGACCAAGGGTTCCTGTTCAACGTTAATCGGAGCAGGGTGAGTCGACCCCTAAGGCGAGGCTGAAAAGCGTAGTCGATGGGAAGCAGGTTAATATTCCTGCACTTGGTGTTACTGCGAAGGGGGGACGGAGAAGGCTAGGTTATCCGGGCGACGGTTGTCCCGGTTTAAGCATGTAGGCGGGAGTTTTAGGTAAATCCGGAACTCTTTTAACGCTGAGGTGTGATGACGAGTCACTACGGTGATGAAGTAACTGATGCCCTGCTTCCAGGAAAAGCCTCTAAGCTCCAGGTAACACGAAATCGTACCCCAAACCGACACAGGTGGTCAGGTAGAGAATACCAAGGCGCTTGAGAGAACTCGGGTGAAGGAACTAGGCAAAATGGTGCCGTAACTTCGGGAGAAGGCACGCTGTCGGTAGGTGAAGTCCCTCGCGGACGGAGCTGAAGGCAGTCGAAGATACCAGCTGGCTGCAACTGTTTATTAAAAACACAGCACTGTGCAAACACGAAAGTGGACGTATACGGTGTGACGCCTGCCCGGTGCCGGAAGGTTAATTGATGGGGTTATCCGCAAGGAGAAGCTCTTGATCGAAGCCCCGGTAAACGGCGGCCGTAACTATAACGGTCCTAAGGTAGCGAAATTCCTTGTCGGGTAAGTTCCGACCTGCACGAATGGCGTAATGATGGCCAGGCTGTCTCCACCCGAGACTCAGTGAAATTGAAATCGCTGTGAAGATGCAGTGTACCCGCGGCAAGACGGAAAGACCCCGTGAACCTTTACTATAGCTTGACACTGAACATTGAGCCTTGATGTGTAGGATAGGTGGGAGGCTTTGAAGCGTGGACGCCAGTCTGCGTGGAGCCATCCTTGAAATACCACCCTTTAATGTTTGATGTTCTAACGTAGACCCGTAATCCGGGTTGCGGACAGTGTCTGGTGGGTAGTTTGACTGGGGCGGTCTCCTCCCAAAGAGTAACGGAGGAGCACGAAGGTTGGCTAATCCTGGTCGGACATCAGGAGGTTAGTGCAATGGCATAAGCCAGCTTGACTGCGAGAGTGACGGCTCGAGCAGGTGCGAAAGCAGGTCATAGTGATCCGGTGGTTCTGAATGGAAGGGCCATCGCTCAACGGATAAAAGGTACTCCGGGGATAACAGGCTGATACCGCCCAAGAGTTCATATCGACGGCGGTGTTTGGCACCTCGATGTCGGCTCATCACATCCTGGGGCTGAAGTAGGTCCCAAGGGTACGGCTGTTCGCCGTTTAAAGTGGTACGCGAGCTGGGTTTAGAACGTCGTGAGACAGTTCGGTCCCTATCTGCCGTGGGCGCTGGAGAATTGAGGGGGGTTGCTCCTAGTACGAGAGGACCGGAGTGAACGCACCACTGGTGTTCGGGTTGTCATGCCAATGGCATTGCCCGGTAGCTAAGTGCGGAAAAGATAAGTGCTGAAAGCATCTAAGCACGAAACTTGCCCCAAGATGAGTTCTCCCTGGGCACTTGATGCCCCTGAAGGGACGTTGAAGACGACGACGTTGATAGGCCGGATGTGTAAGTGCAGCGATGCATTGAGCTAACCGGTACTAATGACCCGTGAGGCTTAACCTTACAACGCCAGAGGCGTTTTTGAAGAGACGCAAAGTAGATTTTCAGCTTAGTTCACCGGATTTTAGATTTAGTTTTGTTCTGCGGACATGAGTCCGAAGGATTTTGCGCTGAGGCAAGGCGCCGACCGAGACGGAACGAAGGAGCATACACAAGTATGTGACTGAGTAACGCGAGAGAAGGCAACGCCGCATCAGCACAAAAGACACAGGACAGAACACCAAGAATTTGCCTGGCGGCTTTAGCGCGGTGGTCCCACCTGACCCCATGCCGAACTCAGAAGTGAAACGCCGTAGCGCCGATGGTAGTGTGGGGTCTCCCCATGCGAGAGTAGGGAACTGCCAGGCATCAAATTAAGACTCGTTATCGGGTCGTGACCTTTCAATTGACACTGAAAGGGCGAAACACCTGAAATCAGAACGTTTTTCTGACTTCAGTACAGTATCGGTGGAGCGGTAGTTCAGTTGGTTAGAATACCTGCCTGTCACGCAGGGGGTCGCGGGTTCGAGCCCCGTCCGTTCCGCCACCCTATTTAGGGGCGTAGTTCAATTGGTAGAGCACCGGTCTCCAAAACCGGGTGTTGGGGGTTCGAGTCCCTCCGCCCCTGCCAGAAAACAATCCTTTGCTTCGGCAAAGGATTTTTTTTGTCCAAAATTCAGCAATGAAACCCAAATTCAGTCATGAAAAGCGTTTGGGTTTCACTGCGATCCACCCAAACTCTCCCCCAATTACTGAGTCAATACCGGAAATTTAAGCAGTTGGCGAATATGCGCCTGTTGATCGCTATTCTGCAACCACACCGCATACAGTGGCCGTACGGCAACAGGTGTATCTGGAATAACCATCAGGTCACTATAAATGCTGTGCCAGGAGTCGGGTAAGAATGCGCAAGCACCAGTGGTGTGAAGTAATTCACGCGTCACATGCGCTGATGTTGTGGTTAATACTGGGACATCATCACTGGACAGATAACTTTCGTGCTGGTGAAAATCTGCGCCCCATTCCAGTTTGATGTAATCATATTTTTCGCGTTTTTCGGTTTTACGTGCGCGAAATAGTGCGAGTGAAATATGACCTATCTGTTGACTGGTGAGTTCATCCATTTTTGGCGCTTCGGTGGTAATTAACAGATCCAACTGACGCTCATGCAACTGCTTAACTAATAGATGCCGTTGCGCGATGCGCGCCTCAAGATGCAAACTTTCACGGTTTTCATAAAGCGTTTTTAACCAAGGGGTTAGATAGGCTTCCCACAGCGATGCGCTGGCGCCTATTGAAAGCTCGTGGTGTTGTTGTGTGTGCGAAACTTCCTTTTTGGCCATCAGCCAGGTACTCATCAAACTTTCTGCATAGGGCAATAAACGCTCACCTGCAGAAGTCAGACGGATATTATTACGATGACGCGTAAAAAGGTTAACCCCCAATTGGTTTTCCAACTGGCGAATGCGAAAACTAACGGCAGATTGCGTGAGGTAAAGCGCTTCAGCAGCACGCCCGAAATGGCGTGTTCTGCTCACTTCGAGGAAAGTTTTCAGTAATTCCGTATCCACAGCATTCTCCCAAAATTTGTTTGTCGTACTGATTTAAATGTTTTGTTTTACACTCTGTCAAGCCTATCTAATACTCCGCGCCATAAATAGCACGGCCATATGAGAGTCAGGAGCGTGTAAAATGGCGGATAGCTTCGCAACAACAAATCGTTTCTTTGATAACAAACATTACCCACGTGGTTTTTCGCGTCATGGTGATTTCACCATTAAAGAAGCTCAGCTTCTGGAACGCCACGGTTACGCCTTCAACGAACTGGACCTCGCTAAGCGCGAACCAGCGACCGATGAAGAGCGTTCGTTTTTAGAAGTATGTCGTGGTGTTCGTGAGCCGCAAACGGAAGCTGAACGCGTCTGGTCGAAATATACCGCACGCATTAAGCGTCCTAAGCGTTTCCACACCCTGTCTGGCGGCAAGCCGCAGATGGACACGGTGGAAGACTTCAGCGATAGCGATGATTAAAAATAACGGGGCCTAAAGGCCCCGTTTTTTATTCCAGACTTTTATGCAGATGGATCAGTAACCGGTCGATGCTGCGATAACTCACCGCCTCCTGCAAATGCTGCCGCAAAATCACCTCCTCACCTGCCAGATCGGCAATCGTCCTCGCCACCTTTAAAATCCGCTGCCATGCTCGCACGGAAAGACCCAGTGAGTTGAGCACTGCTTCCAGCCATTCGGCATCCTGCTGTACTAACGAGCAGCAACGTATAATCTCCGGGTTGGTTAAATGTGCATTCACCTTACCGGCACGCTCCATTTGAGCCTGCCGGGCTGTCAGCACGCGTTTAAGCACATCTGCACTGCATTCTTTGACTTTTTGTTTCTGGCTCAAGGTGCCACTCGGCAGGAGCGGGATTTCCAGCGACAGATCGAAACGGTCAAGGAAAGGCCCGGAAAGCCGACTCAAATAGCGCAGGACCTGTTGAGGCGTGCATCTATTGTGGCTGCCTTGATAATGGCCGGTTGGGCTGGGGTTCATGGCACCGATTAACTGGAAGCGCGCCGGATAGGTCACTTTGGCACGTGCTCGGGAGATCGCAATCTCTCCAGACTCAATGGGCTCACGTAATGAGTCCAGCACCTTACGGTCGAACTCTGGCAGTTCATCGAGAAACAGCACACCATTGTGGGCTAAAGAGATTTCACCGGGTCGCGGCAATGAGCCTCCACCAATCAGCGCATAGAGTGAGGCACTGTGATGTGGCGCTCTAAATGGCCGTCTGCGCCACTGATGGTGAACAGTCCCGCTGCTGACCAGACTATTAATGGCCGCGCACTCCAGCGCTTCCTGATCGTTCAGCGGAGGCATAATACCTGGCAGGCGTGTAGCGAGCATGGTTTTACCGGTACCGGGTGGTCCAAGCAACAATAGGTTATGACCCCCTGCCGCGGTGATCTCAAGTGCCCGGCGACCTTGTTCCTGCCCAATGATGTCGCTGAGATCTTGGTCCGCCTGTTCAAAGGGTTCTGGTTGAGAACGGGCCACCGTCAGTGCGGTCTGGTTATGAAGAAAGGCACAAATCTCGACCAGATGCTTCCCGACCAGGGTATCTCCTTGTTCAATTAATCCGACATCCTGTTGATTCTCATCAGCTAACACCATCCTCCTGCCCGCTTGCAGTGCTGCCATCGCTGCAGGAATCGCGGCCTGAACGCCACAGAGCGCGCCGTTTAGGGCTAACTCCCCCAGGAATTCATATTGCGCCAGTTTTGCGTCAGGAAGCTGCTCTGAGGCTGCGAGAATCGCAATGGCGATAGGAAGGTCATAGCGTCCGCCTTCTTTTGGCAGATCGGCAGGAGCCAAATTGATGGTGATGCGTTTGGCGGGAAAGGTGAAACCACTGTTGATGATTGCGCTACGTACCCGCTCTCGTGCCTCTTTCACGGTGGTTTCCGGCAGGCCAACCAGCGTGAGAGCAGGTAATCCTTTACTGATATGCACTTCTACAGTGACGAGTGGAGCCTGAACACCCAATGCCGCACGGGTTAAAACCTTAGATAAAGACATAACAACTCCTTGTTGCCTTCATCATGCTTATTGAAATGGCAGATGGCGAATGCGATTTGCTAATATCGGTACCTGATTCCGATTAATTACCGTTTTTTGCATCCCTTTCGCTGCTTTTAGAATCCAGATCGTAAAATCTAAATATCCGTTACGCCGCGTGCGTAATGAAAAATTATCACAACTGTAAATAACCTTTTACTTACAATGCGATAACCGTCACGCGCCGTTTGCGTCATAAAAAAACATTATGAAAATTATTGTCAATGACCGGATAACTATGGTAACTCTGTAGGTATTACTTCGAACAATCGAAAAAACAAACAACACATGAAAGCCCTTCTACAAGTGATTAGCCTAGTCGTGATTAGCGTGGTGGTGATTATTATCCCACCGTGCGGGGCATCGCTTGGAGAAAGAAAGGCTTAAAAATCAAGCCCGGAATTCCAAAAACCCCCGCACCGAAAGGTCCGGGGGTTTTTTTTTGACCAGGCTAAATATCAGCGAATCAGCGAGGAACAGATTATGAGCAGTAGCATAAAATTCTGTTGTTCCCCTAGGAATACAGGAGAATAACCATGACAGGTGCACAGTGGGTAGTTCAGGCTTTACGCGCGCAGAGTGTCGACACAGTGTTTGGCTATCCTGGCGGCGCAATCATGCCAGTGTACGATGCGCTCTACGATGGCGGCGTGGAACACCTACTGTGTCGTCATGAGCAAGGTGCGGTGATGGCAGCGATTGGTTATGCGCGTGCCACCGGTAAAACAGGCGTCTGTATCGCCACTTCTGGCCCAGGCGCGACCAACCTGATCACTGGTTTAGCCGATGCGTTGATGGACTCCATCCCGGTGGTGGCCATCACTGGCCAGGTTTCGTCAGCCTTTATCGGTACCGATGCCTTCCAGGAGATTGACGTTCTCGGTTTGTCATTAGCCTGCACCAAACACAGCTTCCTCGTCGAATCCCTTGAAGATTTGCCTTCCGTGATGGCCGAGGCCTTCGCTATTGCCCAGTCTGGCCGCCCGGGCCCGGTTCTGGTTGATATCCCAAAAGACATTCAAATTGCCAGCGGTGATTTAACGCCGCACCTGCTGCCCGTTGAAGAGGCGATCAGCCATTCACCGCAGCACATCGCTGAAGCCCGCGAGTTAATGGCACAAGCGCATAAGCCCATGCTGTACATCGGCGGGGGGGTTGGCATGGCGCAAGCCGTTCCTGCATTGCGTGCGATGGCACAAGAAACCGGCATTCCGATGGTCTCTACGCTGAAGGGTTTAGGCAGTGCTGACCCGTCCAGTGATGTTTACCTCGGCATGTTAGGCATGCACGGCACCAAGGCCGCCAACCTTGCAGTGCAATCCTGTGACTTGCTGATCGCTGTTGGCGCACGCTTTGATGACCGTGTAACCGGCAAACTGGATACCTTTGCGCCGCACGCCAGCGTTATCCACATCGATATCGATCCCGCTGAACTGAACAAACTGCGCCGTGCGCACGTTTCGCTGCAGGGTGATTTAAACCAGGTACTGCCTGCGTTGAGCATGCCGCTGCAGATTGAGGGCTGGCGCACGGAAGTCAAAGCGATGAAAGCCGAGTTCGACTGGCGTTACGATCACCCAGGCGAAGCGATCTATGCGCCTCTGTTGCTGAAACAGGTATCCGATCGCAAAGGCGAGAGTGCCGTGGTTACCACCGATGTGGGTCAGCATCAGATGTGGGCAGCGCAGCACATGAGCTTCACCGCGCCAGAGAACTTCATCACCTCCAGTGGCTTGGGCACCATGGGCTTTGGCCTGCCGGCTGCCGTGGGTGCGCAAGTGGCGCGTCCGGATGACACCGTCATCTGCGTGTCAGGCGATGGTTCCATCATGATGAATATCCAGGAGTTGGGTACCATCAAACGTAAAAAGCTGCCGGTGAAAATCCTGCTGTTGGACAACCAACGCTTAGGCATGGTGCGCCAGTGGCAGCAGCTGTTCTTTGATGGCCGCTACAGCGAGACCATCCTCACTGATAACCCCGATTTCCTCACGCTGGCCAGCGCGTTTGATATCCCAGGCCAGCGCATTAGCCGTAAAGATCAGGTCGACGACGCCATTGATGCTCTGCTGAACAGTGAAGGTCCTTACTTCCTGCATGTTTCGATTGATGAGCATGAGAACGTCTGGCCATTGGTACCGCCGGGTGCCAGCAACGCAAACATGATGGAGAAAACCGCATGAACCAGCATCAATTGTCTATCGAAGCTCGCTTCCGTCCTGAAATATTGGAGCGCATTTTGCGTGTCGTCCGCCACCGTGGCTTCCAGGTGTGCTCGATGAACATGGCATCTGCGATTAACGCCGAGAACATTAATATCGAGATGACCGTTGCCAGCCAGCGTTCTGTCGATTTACTGTCTTCGCAGTTAAGCAAACTTATGGATGTCGCCTGTGTCGAGATCCAGCAACAGACATCACAACAAATCCGCGCTTAGTCGCCAAAGGAAATAGCAATGAGTACGAAGAAAGCAGACTTTATTTGGTTCAACGGGGAGATGGTTAAGTGGGAAGACGCCAAGGTTAGCGTCATGTCTCACGCACTGCACTACGGTACTTCAGTGTTTGAAGGCGTACGTTGCTACGACTCACACAAAGGCCCAGTGGTGTTCCGTCACCGTGAACACATGCAGCGTCTGCACGACTCCGCCAAAATCTATCGTTTTCCTATCGCCGCCTCTGTTGATGAATTGATGGAAGCCTGCCGCGAAGTGATTCGTGTGAACAAACTGAAAAGCGCTTACATTCGTCCATTGGCGTTTGTTGGCGACGTAGGCCTGGGTGTGAACCCACCAGATGGCTACACCACCGACGTGATCATCGCTGCTTTCCCATGGGGTGCTTACCTGGGTGCTGAAGCACTGGAAAACGGTATCGATGCGATGGTGTCTTCATGGAACCGTGTTGCACCGAATACCCTGCCAACCGCGGCTAAAGCCGGTGGTAACTACCTTTCCTCACTGCTGGTGGGCAGCGAAGCGCGCCGCCACGGTTATCAGGAAGGTATCGCTCTCGACACCAACGGCTATATTTCAGAAGGTGCGGGTGAAAACTTGTTCGAAGTGAAAGATGGCATTCTTTTCACGCCGCCATTCACTTCTTCAGCGCTGCCGGGCATCACCCGTGACGCCATCATTAAACTGGCGATCGATCTGGGTATCGAAGTGCGTGAGCAGACCCTGTCGCGCGAATCGCTGTATCTGGCTGATGAAGTGTTCATGTCCGGCACTGCGGCAGAAATCACCCCAGTGCGCAGCGTTGATGGCATTCAGGTTGGTGCCGGCAAACGCGGCCCAGTGACCACCAAAATTCAGAGCGCCTTCTTCGGCCTGTTCACGGGCGAAACCGAAGATAAGTACGGCTGGTTGGATCAGGTTAATCCATAACAAGACCGTTACGCGGGTGCAGCTGCGCCCGCGTCATATTTCAGACTGGAGTAAATAGAGCATGCCTAAGTACCGTTCTGCCACCACCACCCATGGCCGTAATATGGCGGGTGCACGTGCCCTGTGGCGCGCCACAGGAATGACCGACGCCGATTTCGGTAAGCCGATTATCGCAGTGGTTAACTCATTCACCCAATTCGTGCCGGGCCACGTGCACCTGCGCGACATGGGTAAGCTGGTGGCGGAGCAAATCGAAGCTGCCGGTGGTGTCGCTAAAGAGTTCAACACCATCGCGGTGGATGACGGTATCGCCATGGGTCATGGCGGCATGCTGTATTCACTGCCTTCGCGCGAGCTGATCGCCGACTCCGTGGAGTACATGGTTAACGCGCACTGCGCCGATGCCATGGTGTGTATTTCTAACTGCGACAAAATCACCCCGGGCATGCTGATGGCGTCACTGCGCCTCAACATCCCAGTGATCTTTGTTTCCGGCGGTCCGATGGAAGCCGGTAAAACCAAGCTGTCCGACAAAATCATCAAGCTGGATCTGGTCGATGCGATGATTCAGGGCGCCAACCCGAACGTCAGTGACGCCGATAGCGATAAAATCGAACGTTCTGCCTGTCCGACCTGCGGTTCGTGCTCCGGTATGTTCACCGCCAACTCGATGAACTGTCTGGCCGAAGCGCTGGGTCTGGCGCAACCGGGCAACGGTTCACTGCTGGCCACGCATGCCGACCGTAAAGAGCTGTTCCTCAACGCCGGTAAACGCATCGTTAGCCTGACCAAAAAGTATTACGAGCAGGATGATGAGCGCGTACTGCCGCGCAACATCGCCACCAAAGCCGCGTTTGAGAACGCGATGACGCTGGATATCGCCATGGGCGGTTCCACCAACACCGTTCTGCACCTGTTGGCAGCGGCGCAGGAAGGCGAAATCGAGTTCAACATGTCGGATATCGATCGCCTCTCACGCAAAGTGCCACACCTGTGCAAAGTGGCACCGAGTACGCCGAAATATCACATGGAAGACGTACACCGCGCCGGTGGCGTTGTCGCCATTCTGGGCGAGCTGGATCGTGCAGGGCTGATCGACACCACTGCGCGCAACGTTTTGCAGCAGAGCATGCGCGAAACCCTGGATCAGTACGACATCATGCTGACCCAAGACGAAGCGGTGAAGAAGATGTTCCGCGCCGGTCCGGCCGGTATCCGTACTACTCAGGCCTTCTCGCAGGATTGCCGTTGGGACACGCTGGATGATGACCGTGTAGAGGGTTGTATCCGTACCCGCGAACACGCGTTCTCTCAGGATGGTGGCCTGGCCGTGCTGTACGGCAACATCTCTGAAGATGGTTGTATCGTAAAAACCGCCAGCGTTGACGCTGAGCTGCTGACCTTTAAAGGCCCGGCAAAAGTTTACGAAAGCCAGGATGATGCGGTAGAGGCGATCCTCGGCGGTAAAGTGGTGGCTGGCGATTGCGTTGTCATCCGTTACGAAGGGCCTAAAGGCGGTCCTGGCATGCAGGAAATGCTGTATCCGACCACCTATCTGAAATCCATGGGCTTGGGTAAAGCTTGTGCGTTGATCACCGATGGTCGCTTCTCCGGCGGTTCTTCCGGCCTCTCTGTGGGACACATCTCGCCTGAAGCAGCGAGCGGCGGCACCATTGCGCTGATCCAGGATGGCGACATGATCGAGCTGGATATCCCGAACCGTCGTATCCATCTGGATCTGCCAGACAACGAAATCCATGCTCGTCGTGAAAAAGAGCTGGCGCGTGGCGAAGCGGCTTACACCCCGCACAACCGCGAACGTGCTGTTTCCTTCGCGTTACGCGCCTATGCATCCCTCGCGACCAGCGCTGACAAAGGTGCGGTGCGCGATAAGTCCAAGCTGGGAGGCTAACAACTGATGGCTGAGTCTCAACCGCTACCCGCGTCGCCGAACGGCGCGGAGTATTTGCGCGCGGTGCTGCGTGCCCCTGTGTACGAAATTGCCCAGGTCACGCCGCTGCAAAAAATGGAAAAAATTTCATCGCGTCTCGGCAACACCATTTTGGTGAAGCGCGAGGATCGCCAGCCAGTACACAGCTTTAAGCTGCGTGGGGCGTACGCGATGATTGCCGGACTGACTGAAGAGCAAAAAGCACGCGGCGTGATCACGGCTTCGGCCGGCAACCACGCGCAGGGTGTGGCGCTTTCAGCCAGCACGCTGGGCATCAAATCACTGATTGTGATGCCGTTGGCCACGGCAGACATCAAGGTTGATGCAGTGCGCGCATTTGGCGGTGAGGCTTATCTATTTGGTGCCAATTTCGATGAGGCGAAAGCCAAAGCGATTGAGCTGGCTGAGCAGCAGGGGTACACCTTTGTCCATCCGTTCGACCATCCGGCGGTGATTGCCGGGCAGGGCACGCTGGCGATGGAACTGCTGCAACAAGATGCGCATATCGATCGGGTATTCGTGCCGGTCGGTGGCGGCGGTCTGGCAGCGGGCGTGGCAGTGCTGATCAAACAGCTGATGCCGCAGATCAAAGTGATCGCGGTGGAGTCGGAAGATTCAGCCTGCCTGAAAGCGGCACTGGATGCCGGTGAGCCGGTGGATTTGGCACGCGTCGGCTTGTTTGCTGAAGGTGTGGCGGTAAAGCGCATCGGCAGTGAAACGTTCCGTCTGTGCAAAGAGTATCTCGATGACATCATCACCGTAGATAGCGATGCCATCTGCGCAGCGGTGAAAGACCTGTTTGAAGACGTGCGTGCGGTGGCGGAACCTTCAGGTGCGCTGGCGCTGGCGGGTATGAAGAAGTATATCCAGCAGCACGACATCAAAGGCGAGCGCCTGGCGCACGTCTTGTCAGGCGCGAACGTCAACTTCCACGGTCTGCGCTATGTGTCGGAACGCTGTGAAATTGGCGAACAGCGCGAGGCGTTACTGGCGGTGACGATCCCAGAGCAGCAGGGCAGTTTCCTCAAGTTCTGCCAGACGCTGGGTGGTCGCTCCATCACCGAGTTCAACTACCGTTATGCGGATGCGGATAACGCCTGCATCTTCGTCGGTGTGCGCTTAACACGCGGGCTGGAAGAGCGCAGCGAAATCATCAACCAATTGACTGAAAGTGGTTATAACGTCGTGGATCTGTCGGACGACGAAATGGCAAAACTGCATGTGCGCTACATGGTCGGTGGACGTCCGTCGAAACCGCTGCGTGAGCGCCTGTTCAGTTTTGAATTCCCGGAAGCACCGGGCGCACTGCTGAAGTTTTTGCAGACGCTCGGCGCGCACTGGAATATCTCACTGTTCCACTATCGCAGCCACGGTACCGATTTTGGCCGCGTGCTGGTGGCATTCGAAGCTAACGACCAGGAGCCGAATTTCGACACCCATCTCACTGCATTGGGTTACGAATGGCACGATGAGGCGAACAACCCGGCATTCCGTTTCTTCCTCGCCGGGCAGTAGTTACAGCAGGTTCCAGAACGCATTGATAAGCGGCTCCCCGAGCCGCTTTTTTTGTACGCACACGCCTAATTCAAGCGGCGCGACCGACTCGACATTCTCCAGCGTCAACACACGATTACGCACCGGTTCCGGGCTATTCTCCAGTACCACATCCGGCAACAACGCAATACCACATCCCAGCGCCACCATCGAAACAATCGCCTCATGCCCAGAGACCGTGGCATAAATTTGCGGATTGGGAATGCGATGGCGACGGAACCACAAATCGATACCGCGTCGCGCAGGCCCTTGTTCCGGCAGAATAAACGGAATCTGTGACCAGTCTGGATCGTCCTGAGTGGCCTGGCTGCGTACCGGACAAGGCAGTGCCGGGGCGATCAGCACCAGCGGAATGATGCCTAATGGCGTAAAATCTATGCTGGCAGGCAGCGACTCGGGACGACCGGCGATCGCCAGATCCGCTTCGCCGGATTGCACCATCTCAATCGCGTCAGCGGCGTCACCGGTGGTGAGTTTGATCTCCACCTGAGGATGCTCGGCACGGAAGCGGTCGAGAATCGGCGGTAGATGACTATAGGCCGCGGTCACTGAGCAGAACAGGCGCAGCTCACCGCTGAGCGAGGGTCCATTCAGATCCATCACGTGGCGCAGTTGCTGATACTGCAGCAAGGTTTGCTGAGCAAATTGTTTGAGGCGCTCTCCCGCTTCCGTGAGCGTTACCGTGCGGTTATCACGCAGAAACAACGCGTGACCGACATCTTCTTCCAGGCGCTGAATCTGGCGGGATAGCGTGGATGGGCTAACATGCATGGCACGCGCGGTGCGGCCAAAATGGCAGCTTTCGGCCAGATGAAGAAAGAGTTTCAGGTCTCGTAAATCCATGCGCATTTCACCTCAACGTGTTGTTGCAAATTCTGCAATGTGACGTTGTTAATATATCAATTTAAGCAACGGATTTCCTGTCATATGATGGGGTCATTCGCGGCACTGAACGCAGTGTCGTTACTGAACAAAAGCAAACACAACATCTAACCGGAGTACCCATGGCTAACTACTTCAACACATTGAATCTGCGCAACCAGTTAGCGCAGTTAGGCAAATGTCGTTTCATGTCACGCGATGAATTCGCAGACGGCGCAAGTTTCCTGAAAGGTAAAAAAGTCGTTATCGTTGGCTGTGGCGCTCAGGGTCTGAACCAGGGCCTGAACATGCGTGACTCTGGTCTGGATATCGCTTACGCCCTGCGCGCAGAAGCGATTGCTGAGAAGCGTGCTTCTTTCCGCAAAGCGACCGATAACGGTTTTAAAGTGGGTACTTACGAAGAGCTGATCCCGCAGGCGGATCTGGTCGTTAACCTGACGCCAGACAAGCAGCACTCTGCAGTCGTTAAAGCGGTTCAGCCACTGATGAAAGATGGCGCAGCACTGGGTTACTCACACGGTTTCAACATTGTTGAATCAGGCGAGACCATCCGTAAAGACATCACCGTAGTGATGGTGGCGCCGAAGTGCCCAGGTACTGAAGTGCGTGAAGAGTACAAGCGTGGTTTCGGTGTACCAACCCTGATCGCCGTTCACCCAGAAAACGATCCTAAAGGCGAAGGCCTGGCGATTGCTAAAGCTTGGGCTGCGGCAACCGGCGGTGACCGTGCGGGCGTGCTGGAGTCTTCGTTCGTTGCAGAAGTGAAATCTGACCTGATGGGCGAGCAGACTATCCTGTGCGGTATGCTGCAGGCCGGTTCTCTGCTGTGCTTCGATAAGCTGGTGGCTGAAGGTCACGATGCGGCTTACACCGAAAAACTGATTCAGTTCGGCTGGGAAACCATCACCGAATCACTGAAGTTTGGTGGCATCACCCTGATGATGGATCGCCTGTCTAACCCGGCGAAAATCCGTGCTTATGCGCTGTCTGAGCAGCTGAAAACCATCATGGCGCCACTGTTCCAGAAGCATATGGATGACATCATTTCTGGCGAATTCTCTTCAGGCATGATGGCTGACTGGGCCAACGACGATAAAAACCTGCTGACCTGGCGTGAAGAGACTGGTGCAACTGCATTCGAAAACGCACCACAGTTCGACGGTAAAATCGAAGAGCAGGAATACTACGATAAAGGCGTTGTGATGGTTGCGATGGTGAAAGCGGGCGTTGAGTTGGCCTTCGAAACCATGATCGACGCGGGCATCATCGAAGAGTCTGCTTACTACGAATCACTGCACGAGCTGCCGCTGATTGCGAACACCATCGCACGTAAGCGTCTGTATGAAATGAACGTGGTTATCTCTGATACCGCAGAATACGGTAACTACCTGTTCTCCTTCGCGGCCGTACCGCTGCTGAAAGAGTTCATGACCACCCTGCAGCCGGGCGATCTGGGCAAAGCGATTGAAGGCACTCAGGTTGATAACGCGCAACTGCGTGACGTTAACGAAGCCGTTCGTCAGCACCCAATCGAATCGGTTGGTCGTAAACTGCGTGGCTATATGACTGATATGAAACGTATCGCGGTTGCAGGCTAAGCCACACACGACACCGTTTTCAGCACACGAAGAACCCCGGCTTGCCGGGGTTTTTTATGTCTGGAATCCGTACTTTAGTGTTAACACTGCACAGCATTTTGGGCGTAATGCTTGTCAGTTAAGCTGTGATGATAACGCCGTCTGGGGCCATGACACATTTATCACTGTTACCCATGTGCCCGGTCTTAAGTGTTATCTATGCGCACCGTGCAAACCGTACCCAACCCCAGCCAATAAAAAACCCGGCCTGAGCCGGGTTTCATCACGCTAAACAGCCACCATCACACCGCTTCATACAGCGTCTGATTACGCGTCTCTTTACAGGCAATCAGCGCGATCAGCGTCAGTACCGCCATGGATGCCAGATAGAAGCCCACCGCCTGCAAGCCGTAGTTCGCATTCAGCCAGGTGGCGATATACGGTGCCACGGACGCGCCCAAAATCGACGACAGGTTGTATGAGAATGACGCGCCGGTATAACGCACTTCAGTCGGGAACAGCTCCGGCAGCAGTGCGCCCATTGGGCCAAACGTCAGCCCCATAATGCTCAGGCCCAGCAGCAGGAAGCCCATCACCAGAATCTGCGAACCTGAACCCAGCAGCACAGGGAACATTAGGGCAAAGGCGATAATCATCAGCGTAATGGTGATCATGGTACGACGACGGCCATAGCGGTCTGCCAGCAGGCCCGCAATCGGCACCATCACGCCAAAACCAATCACCGCCACCATCAACATCCACAGGAAGCTATTACGTGAATAGCCCAAGCCCGCAGGTGCAGGTGCTGTGCCGTAGCTCATGGAGTACACCGTCATAATATAGAACAGGGTATAGGTGGCCAGCATGATGAAGGTGCCGAGAATGGTCGCGGTCAGATGCTTGCTCAGCAGCGTACCAATCGGCATTTTGACTTGCTTGTTCTCTTTCTGCACTTTGGCAAACACTGGGCTTTCATGCAGTGACACACGCACATACAGGCCAATCAACACCAGCACAGCAGAGAGAATAAAGGGTACACGCCAGCCCCAGCTCATAAACTGCTCATCAGTCAGCAGCCAGGAGAGCAGCAGGAAGGTGCCGTTAGCGAAGAAGAAGCCAATCGGTGCGCCCAGTTGTGGGAACGAACCATACAACGCGCGTTTTTTCGCTGGGGCATTTTCGGTGGCAAGCAGTGCAGCACCGCCCCATTCGCCGCCTAAACCCAGGCCCTGACCAAAACGTGCCAGCGCTAACAGCAGCGGCGCGGCAACACCAATGGTTTGATAGCTCGGCAGTAGGCCGATCAAAACAGTGGAGACGCCCATGGTGAGGAGTGACGCAACCAGGGTCGCTTTACGGCCCACGCGATCGCCAAAGTGTCCGAACAGCGCAGAACCAATTGGGCGCGCGACGAAGGCGATAGCAAAGGTTGCCAGCGACTGTAGCGTGGCAACAGTAGGATCGCCCTGCGGGAAGAAAATGTGCGGGAAGATGATGACGGCCGCAGTGGCATAAATATAGAAATCGAAGAATTCGATAGCGGTGCCGACAAGCGATGCCACGACCACTTTGCCACGGGAATTGACGGGCGTGTCGTCGTGTTTATTGTCGAGTGTTTCTGTGATGGAGGCTTGCATAACTGTTTCTTAATTGTAAATGTAGACAGAGAATCTTACGCACCTGTTTTGCTGCATTCAATGGCGAAAAACCGCGTCAGAACAGGCATTTTCGGCGAAAAAGTGGATAATCTCTGAGTTGCGGCAATCGGCGGCGGATGGGAACGGGAAGTGTCACTTTTTTGGCGGGAATCTCTGCAAAAGGGCCAAATTAAAGTGACCCTTTAGCGTTTCCTGCTGGTTTTTGCTGAATTTGTAGCCAGCAGGAAACATTTTTAGCTGTTGCGGCAAATGTAACAAACTTGCTCGCTTATTTGCCCGGATGCGGCGGTGGCAATTCCTTATCATCCTTGTACTTTGCCGTGGCGATCCACGCGGCGCAGAACAGGGTCAGGCGCGCAAAGAAATAGAAAAATGCCATTAACCCCAGCACGGAACCAAAGGCGGCACCAGACGGCGAGGTCGCCAGTTTCGGCAGCGTTAATGTCATGACAAACTTAATCACCTCAAAGCCAATCGCCGCCAGCAGCGTGCCGCGGAACAGCGCTTTTTTACGCGGCTTGTGGCGCGGCAGAATCCAGAAAATCCACAGGAATAGCAGATAGTTGGCGAAGATGGAGATCGACAGCGCAATAATGGTCATCGCCGGACGCAGCCACTCGATATCTTCCAGCCCTAAGGCATTGACGATGGCGTTTTGTGCGGCACCGGCAATCGAGGTCAGTGACAGCGTAATCACTAGCGCCAGCATCAAACCGAGCAGTGACAGCAAATCACGGGCATATTTCTTCCAGATTTTTTCTTGGTCATCAGGTGTGCGCTCCCATACATCGCGTGACTGGGCGCGCACCGCCTCGCGCAAATTACCCATCCAGTTTATGCCGGAGTAAAGCGCCAGCAGCAAACCGGTCAAGCCTACGGTGGCGCGCTGCTGAATAGCGGTATTCACGGTATTTTTCAGGGTATTGGCTAGCGTGGGGTCACTGATACTGTTAACGATTTTGTTGATCAACTCTGAGAGTAAATCCTGATTCGACGCCAGTACAAAACCGACTGCCGCAAAGGAGACCATCAAAATCGGTATCAGTGACAGGAAAGAGAAGTAGGTGATCGCCGCGCCAAACTGACTTCCGAGACGATCGTTAAAACGTTCCAGTGCGCGCATAAAATGCGCCACTGCCGGGATGGCCTGAAACCAGGCCGCAAAGCGTGAAACGTTCTGAATCGAACCATCCACGGTTTTGTTGCCGGTCTTAATATCAATCAGCGGCTTTTTATCAGCCGCAGGGTCTTTAGTGGGTTTGTCTGTCATAGACGATATGCATCCTGTTCACTGCGAAATTAAAATTATAGCCTGCTATGTCACATACTCCTGCAAGACCTGGCTTAACCACTCCATAAACACCCGCACGCGACGCGCGACATTGCGACGATGGGGATAAAGTAGCGAAATCGGCATAGGCTTCGCCGGGAAGTGATGCAGTACCTCCACCAACTGGCCTGACTCCAGCAGTGGCTGCACACCGATTGCCGGTACCTGAATAATGCCCAGCCCGGCAATACAAGCGGCGCGGTAAGTTTCCGTGCTGTTCACGGTCACCACGCCACCGGTTTGTACGTAATGACACTGCTTGCCATCGAAATATTCAAAACCTAATGATGGCTGCCCAAGTTGCTGGGTGTAGTGCACCATCGCGTGCTGCGCCAGGTCTTCCAGACGCACCGGCATGCCGAAGCGGGAAAGGTAATCGGGGCTGGCACAGTTAATCAAGGCATGCGATCCGATTTTACGCGCGATCAGGCCAGAATCTTTCAGCTCACCCACCCGAATCACGCAGTCAAAGCCTTCGCGAATCACATCCACCTGACGGTCGCTGCTGCTAAGCTCAATCTCAACGCCGGGATAATGTTGCAGGAACTCTGGCAGACGCGGCAGGACAAAACCGGTGGCCATGGCGACCGACATATCGACACGCAGTTTGCCGCTCAAGGTGGCGGGGTCGTGCTGGAACAGGCTGTCCATGTCGTCGAGCATCGACAGCAAATCGAGACAGCGATCGTAATAAACCAACCCATCTTGGGTGAGGTGCACACGGCGCGTGGTGCGGTGGAGCAGACGGGTGCCCATTTGATTTTCCAGCGCCTGCAACTGGCGAGATACGCTGCCTTTAGGCAGACCCAGACTTTCTGCCGCACGGGTAAAACTGCCCATTTCTGCCACCCGCACAAAAACCTGCATTGCGTGAATTTTATCCATGTTGTTCACCGATTGTTGTTGTTAGTGAAACAGTGCTGCGTATTCCTATGCGTTTATAGATCAATTATTCGCGAATATCCTTAATCCGTGTTCAATTTTCCAACTGGAGCGAAACATGAGTCATAAAATTGCATTGATTACCGGCGGCAACCGCGGTTTAGGCAAGAATGGTGCGCTGAAACTGGCAGCTAAAGGCACTGATATCTTATTTACCTATCGTGGTCACGCTGACGAAGCGCAAGCCGTAGTACAAGAGATTGAAGCGCTGGGGGCGCGTGCGGTGGCGCTGCAGCTGGATGTAGGCGATAGCAGCACCTTTGACAGCTTCGTGGCACAGGTCAAAGAGACACTGCAGAAAACCTGGCAGCGAGACAGTTTTGATTATTTAGTGAACAACGCGGGTCACGGTCACTACAAGCTGTTTGCGGAGACCACCGAAGACGAATTCGATGCGTTGGTGAATGTGCACCTGAAAGGGCCGTTCTTCCTGACGCAGAAGTTACTGCCACTGATTGTGGATGGTGGCCGCATCCTGAATATCTCCAGCGGATTAACCCGCATGACGCTGCCGGGATCAGGCACCTACGCCTCAATCAAAGGTGCCATGGAAGTGCTAACGCGCTATCAGGCGAAAGAGTTGGGCGAGCGCCGGATTCGCGTCAACATTCTGGCTCCGGGTGCGATTGAAACGGATTTCGGCGGGGGTCGTGTTCGTGACACCAAAGATCTCAATAATCATATTGCCTCTGTCACTGCGCTGGGTCGTGTTGGCTTGCCGGATGATATTGGTGATGCCATCAGCGCGATCCTGAGCGATGAAACTGGCTGGGTTAACGCGCAGCGTATTGAAGCCTCAGGCGGTCAGGCGCTGTAATCATGTGCGATTTTTAGGGTGCGCATAATAAATGCGCACCCTACGAAAAAACGCATTCAACTCTGTAGGGTCGCCATTTATGGCGACCGATAAGCGCTTAATTGACATGCATGGCTGCTTTTTCACGCCTTGATGCGCCTTACAGATCAATGGTGCCATCAATCACCGTCACGGTCTGGCCACCAATCCAAATTTTATCGTCGCGGAAGCTTACCTGAATCCGTCCTTCTCGCTGAATGGCGCTGCCCTGACGCGCGCGATAATCCTGCGTTTTACCCTGCGCGGCAAAGTAGCGCGCCAGGCAGGCGTTGGCGCTGCCAGTGACCGGATCTTCGGTCAAACTGCCGTTCTCAACCAGCAACGCGCGCACTTCAAACTGTTCACTGCAATCAGCCGGCAGTGGGCCAAATAGGGAGGTACCATTGACGTCGGCGTGTTTATGCAAACGCTGAAGATCCGCTGCGCTGGCCTGAACATCCAGTACTGACTGCGCGCTGCGCATCGGAATCAGCAGCCAGCGAATTCCCATATCCACAATAGTTGGCGTCTGGCTGGCATCAAAATCTTCACTGTTCAGCGCACTGCTCATCAGTGCATCATCAAAGGGGGTCAGCGTGACTTCCGGTGCGGCAAAAGCCAGCGCGCCATCTTCGCTGATGCGCACATCCACCAAGCCGACACCGCACTCTTGCACGATTTTACCAGGCGTTTTTACCGTCCAACCCGCTTCCAGCAGCGCGTGCGCGGTGCCGAGGGTGGGATGGCCAGCAAAGGGCAACTCTCCTTCGGTGGTAAAAATGCGTACCCGGTAATCCGCTGCGGCATCTTGAGGCGGGAGCACAAAGGTGGTTTCGGACAAATTGGTCCAGCGCGCGATCGCGGCCAACTGCGCATCGCTTAATCCCTGTGCATCCATGATCACCGCCAGCGGATTGCCCTTAAACGCTGATGAGGTAAATACATCCACCTGCTTAAACGCGACTTTCATTGTCTCTCCTTGCTCGTTGAGGTTGTCTGAAATTGGGATTTACATCCTGCTTATTGCGCAAGCGCAGCAACAGGGCTATGAATAGATTAAGAATTCTGGAATCGGAGTCCGCTATGTTAAAAGTCTTGGGTCGTACTTCATCAATCAACGTGCGTAAAGTTCTGTGGCTATGCTCAGAACTCGACCTCGAATATGAGCACGAACCTTGGGGTGAAGACCCACTCTCACTGCACTCGGCGGAATTTATGGCGCTCAATCCCAACGCCATGGTGCCGGTCATCATCGAAGATGACTTCGTGATGTGGGAATCCAACGCCATTTTGCGCTATCTCGCCAACAGCAACGGCGGTGACTGGCTCTACCCTGAAAACCCGCGTGCGCGTGCGCCGGTCGATCAGTGGATTGACTGGCAAGCCACGGAACTCAACACCTCATGGCGCTATGCGTTTATGTCGCTGGTGCGTAACTCGCCGGCGCATCAGGATCCGCGTCTACTGGCGGCCGCCATTAAAGGCTGGACGCACACCATGAATATTCTCGACCAGCATCTGCAAAAAACCGGGCGCTATGTCGCAGGCCGCAACTTCTCGCTGGCCGATATTCCTGTCGGCCTTGCGGTGAACCGCTGGTTTGAAACGCCGCTTGAGCACCCTGATTTCCCGGCCGTGCAACTCTATTATGAGCGCCTGACCGAGCGTGAGGGTTACACCACCTGGGGCCGCAACGGCAAACCCTGATCCTGTCCTGGCGCAAGGCCTGTGATTTCACAGGCCAGCGCGCCGGTGCGTTTTATTGCCCACGTATAACGTTCATCAAACGGATAGCAGCAAGAGAGACGCAGCGCGTGCTTGTAGCGATCGCTCAACGTGTACAGCGCACCCGGCGTGACACAAATCTGCTCCTGCAATAACCGATGAAACATCTCCACGGTATCGACCTTGCCTGGCAGCTCCACCCAGAACACAAAGCCACCGCGCGGCAGGGTAGCGCGCGTGCCCACGGGAAAATGCCGCGCCATAATGCCGCGTGCGGCATCAAGATTGGCGGCATAACGGCGTCGCAGCGAACGCAGATGGTGATCGTAACCGCCGCTGGCGAGAAATTCGGCCAGCGTTTCACTCAGGAGCTTTGACTCCGTCATCGATGACACCGCTTTCAAGCGTGCAATGGTGTCGTGAAAACGGCCTGCGGCCGTCCAGCCCACACGGAAATCCGGTGCAACCGTTTTGGTGAAGCTGGTGCAGTAAATCACCCAGCCTTCGCTATCAAAGGCTTTCACCGGCGGCGACAGCGGCCAGTCAAACTGCAACTCGTCATACAAACCATCTTCGATAAGCGGAATATGGTAAGTGTTTACTAACTTCGCCAGCCGCTTTTTATTCTCCAGCGGCATCACATAGCCGAGTGGGTTCTGTGCGCCTGGCATGGCGATAAGCGCCTGAATACGTTTCTCTTGCAGCAGCATCTCTAGCGCATCCAGCGACAAGCCTTGCTCTGGATCGGTCGGTATCTCCAGCGCTTTCAAACCGAGTGATGCCAATAGCGGGAACAAGAAAAAGTAGGTGGGGGACTCCAGTCCCACGCAGTCACCGGGTTTTGTCACAGCCCGCAATGCCAGTTGCAGCGCTTCCATGCAGCCGTGGGTGAGAGTGATCTCTTGCGCCGTAAGATTGATGCCGGTATGCAGACTGCGTCGCGCAATCTCCTCCCGTAAGCGCTCACTACCCGGCGGAAGGGCATAACGTCCCAGCATGGCAGGATCGCGACGTAACAGAGAGGCGGTAATACGCGCTAAACGCACCGACGGGAACAGCTCACTGTCCTGCGGGCAGGCCAGGGAAATATTGGTGTAGTCCGGATTGTTCTGTGCCGCAAACACCTGCTCGATCAGGTCCAGTTTCTGCGTGCTGGGATCGTTCATTTTCGCTGGTAGCGGTTTTATCGGACGAATAACCGCTGGCAGGACGCCGCGCACGTAGTAGCCTGATTGCGGTCTGGCTTCAATCAGGCCGCGATCTTCGAGAATTTGCCAGGCATTCAGCACCGTGTTCACGCTCACCTGATGAGACTGCGCCACACGGCGAATGGCGGGCAGGCGTTTACCCGGCTTCAACGTGCCTTGATGAATCGACTCGGCAAAGCTGTCTGCCAGCTGCTGATAAAGGGTTTGACCCGAGGAAAGGGGAAGGGACACAAAAGCCTCCACACGCGATGGGTACAATTTAAAATTTGCGTAACTGTATCCATCACAATAGTCGTTTTGTGTCTCTGTTTCCATTGCGCTGCACACATTAGCATGGTGTTAACTCTGGACCATCAAGGAACGCACCATGCTCGACCCCTCTTTCTTTAGCTACGTCACCGTCATGTCGATCACGCCAGGTCCAAACAACTTGTTGCTGGCCACGTCGGGCGTAAATTTTGGCTTTAAGCGCACTCTGCCCATGCTGTTTGGCATTCTGCTGGGATGTGCAGTACAGATGCTACTGGCGAGCATGGCGTTGGATCTGCTGCTGCACTGGATGGCATCGATTCGGTTGCCGCTCACGGTAGTGGGGTGCAGTTATTTGCTATGGCTTTCATGGAAAATCTTCCGTGCCGCTGCCCCTGAAGCGCGTGAACGCCCTCGCCCGATGACGCTGGTGGGCGGCATCTGCTTTCAGGCGGTGAATCCGAAGGCTTGGTTAATGGTGACCAACGTGGCATTGATGTATGCCAACAGCAATGGCGTGATAACGGTTCTACTGGGATTCGCCGCGCTGAACTTGCCCTGCATTCTGATCTGGGCCGCGTTGGGCGATCGCCTGCGCACGCATTTGCAGGTGGCGTGGAAACGCCAGGCATTTAATAGCCTGATGGCGCTGTCGCTGGTCGCGACAACCGGATGGATGTTGTATGACGCGGTGTTACTGAGTTAAATCGAGGTGCGCAGAAACGCGCACCTGGCAAAGTGTGTTTTAAAGTCCCACCAGGCTCTCCAAAGGGATGCCAAACTGCTTGTGGAGATTTCGGATCATCTCCAGGGACAAAGAGCGTTTACCGTTTAACACCTCATAAACGCGATTACGGCGACCAATAGCAGGCTCCAGATCTTTTGCCGTTAAGCCTTGCTGCTCCATGCGGAATTTTATCGCCTCAATGGGGTCAGCAGCTTCAATGGGATAATGTTCTTTTTCCCACGCCTCAATCAGCATACTCATCACAATCATATAATCGCTCTCAGGCGTACCCAGCGCAGGGACATCATCAAAGAGCGGGGAGATTGCCTCAAGAGCCGCTTCGTAATCCAGTTCGGTGTGGATAGGTTTAATGGTCAGTGTCATTTACGTTGCTCCACTGTATTTGCGTCAATGGCATCGTATTCCCGGTGTGTGCCGATAAATTTTATAAACATCAGCTTTTGCGGGTAGGCGATGGCCGCAACCAGTCGATAATCATTTCCCTTAATGTTGAATACCACGCGGCTGCCTTTAAGAATGCTGGCACTGAGGTATTGATCCTTGATGTCTGCCGGATTTGACCAGTTGGCCTTTTGCGCTTCATCAATCCAGGCTCTCAACGGCTGAGCTGAGTCGGGGTTCGCCGTCATGAACTCCCTGAGTGACCTTACCGATATGATTCTCATCTCGCGCATCTTAGTCCCGCATTGGGACTATAGCAAATCTAAATCCCAATTTGGGACATTTCTCGCAAAGAACATAAAAAAGGCCGCTTGCGCGGCCTTATCAACATTATCTGGCAATCAAGATTGCCGGGTTACTTCCCCACCACGTGAGCGGTTTCGCGCGCTTCGTCGTTCGCGGCGTCTGGGGTGACCGCAGGCGCGTAATCGAGTTGCAGTACGCGGCTGGTTTCCGCCAGAATCTTCTCGGTCAGCGCCACATCACCATTCATCTTGCGGCCCCAGGTTGGGATCACCGCACGGATTTTGGTCTGCCACTCAGGCGAACGCATCTGCTCTGGGAAGGCTTTCGCCATCAGCTCCAGCATGATGGGCGCAGCGGTTGAAGCACCTGGTGAGGCACCCAGCAACGCAGAAATCGAGCCATCTTGCGAGGTCACCACTTCGGTGCCAAGGCGCAACACGCCGCCCTCTTTCTCATCATTCTTGATGATCTGCACGCGCTGGCCAGCGGTCACCAGACGCCAGTCTTCCTGCTTCGCTTGTGGTACGTAAGCACGCAGGGCTTCCATACGATCGTCTTCGCTCTGCAATACCTGATCGACCAGGTATTTCACCAGATCGAAACTTTTCAGCCCGACCTGTACCATCGGCAGCAGGTTACTGGTGTTCATGGCACCAAACATATCCAGCAGCGAGCCTTGCTTCAGGAACTTAGTCGAGAAGGTGGCGAACGGGCCAAACAGCAGCACCTGTTTGCCATCCAGCACGCGGGTATCCACGTGTGGCACGGACATCGGCGGTGCGCCAACGCTGGCTTTACCGTACACCTTCGCCATGTGCTGTTGCACCACGTCTGGGTTTTCGGTCACCAGGAAAGAGCCGCCCACCGGGAAACCGGCGTAGCCTTTCACTTCTGGAATGCCGGATTTCTGCAGCAGTGGCAGCGCTGCGCCGCCCGCACCGATAAACAGCTGGCGGGTGATCAGCACGCGATTTTCACCGCTGGTGAGATTATGCAGGCTGACCTGCCAACGACCATCATTCAGGCGCTTGATATCACGCACTTCCTGGCGCAGACGCAGGCGGAAATTAGGTTTCTTCTCTAAAGAAGCAATCAGTTGGCGCGTGACTTCACCGAAGTTCACGTCAGTACCCATGTCGGTCCAGGTGGCGGCCACTTTCTGCTTACTGTCGCGTCCATTCATCACCAGTGGGATCCACTGGGTGATCTGTTCACGGTCTTCAGAATAATGCATGCCACGGAACAGAGTACTTTTTTGCAGTGCCTGGAAACGTTTGCGCAGGAATTCAACGTTATCGTCGCCCCAGACAAAGCTCATATGCGGCGTGCTGTGAATAAAGCTTTTAGGGTTGCGCAGGTTGCCCTTCTGAACGTGGTACGCCCAGAACTGACGGGAAATCTGGAAGGATTCGTTGATCGCCACCGCTTTGGCAATGTCGATGCTGCCATCCGCCTTCTGTGGCGTATAGTTCAGCTCGGCCAGCGCAGCGTGACCGGTACCGGCATTATTCCAGCCGTTGGAGGACTCCACCGCGACATCATCGAGGCGTTCCACCATTTCAATCGACCAGTCTGGCTCCAGATCCTGCAGCCATGTGCCTAAGGTCGCACTCATTACGCCTGCACCAATCAGCAGAACGTCAACGTCTTTTCGTTCCTGAAGTTTTGCGCTATCCATGCCAGCGGCGGCTAGCGCCAGGTTTACCGCAGTGTTGCTCATGAGGCGACATCTCCTCTCTCTGTTGACCTGAAGCTCAACAGGTTCGCAGGCGAAACAGCCACGCTTCTTTCGAGCGCGTCGCGCTGTTTCTCAAAGGTTAAGACTCAGGTTTAAGTCATGGGGACGATAACGGTTAACTGCACGTTATGCATATGCATTTGAATATAACATTCTCGTATCGGAATTAAACGTTTGTTTATTTTTTAAAGGCGGAAATGATTCAGCATAAGAATTAATCAGCTCAACCCCGCTGGTATAAGGGATTTTTATCCCTTAATCAGAGAGTTATGGTAACGCAGTTGTTGCGATATTGTGAGAGGAAAAGGCATGGGATGGTTGCTTAGTGAGCTGGATCACAACTTAACACTATGATTAAATTGATTTAATGTGAAATTGATTTTTTATGCGGTTTTTCTGTTGCGCAATGTTTCGCCAGGTTCTGTAAAAATAATGTTACATTCCTGTGGTTCTTAAATTATCTGCCGCGTTCTGCTTTGGTCAGAAGAAAAATGCATCACGCAGCGGATAACATCATGCCTTGGACCAGAGGCGCCAGGCGAAACGGATGACGAAAAATTCAATCGCGCCGAGGATCAGGAACCACAGGCAGAAGACGATGGTGTAGAGCTGATTTACATCCTGCAAATGCAAATTCTCTTGCAGTTGTCTGGCCAGCGTGACGCCAAACTGAGGTGCTGGCAACAGCAGGGCAGAGAGAAAGCCCAGCAGCAAAATACCACCAGGGATGATTAACGTTTCAAACGGGTTTTTCATCGCAGTTTTCCTATCAATAAGCGCGGGCATTAGCGCACAAAAGGGCGCAATGGTGCAATCCCCGTGCCGCTCAAGCCTCAGAATTTTCTTCAATTCCATTCACTTAGCGACATAAATAGCGCAAGTTAAGAGTTATAGCCTTTGCTATACTTAAATCCATGATTTTACTGTCTTTTTTTTGGCGTTTTTGCGTGCTAGACTGCGCGCACTTTTTTATTACTGAACAATAGATGCGGAAAATTGCCTGTTTGAACGCTTTTTCCGCGGCATTGATTGAAAACCCATGACATTTATCGCAACTCTGATTCTGGCCTTTGGTATGTCGATGGACGCCTTCGCCGCAGCACTGGGCAAAGGCGCATCCTTGCATCGCCCGAATTTCAAAGAAGCGCTACGCACGGGCTTAATTTTTGGTGTCATTGAAATGCTGACACCGCTGATTGGCTGGGCCATTGGTCTGGCTGCCAGCCGCTACATTATGGCTTGGGATCACTGGGTGGCATTTGGCCTGTTAACCGTACTCGGCGGCCGTATGATGATGGAAGGTTTTCGTCAGACGGCGGATGAGCCGTGTGAGGCGCCACAGCGTCATGGCTTTATGGTGCTGGCACTGACAGCGGTAGCAACCAGTCTCGATGCGTTGGCGGTGGGCGTCGGCCTCGCCTTCCTGCAGGTGAATATTATTCTGACGGCAGTTACCATTGGTGCCGCCACCACTATTATGGCAACCACCGGCGTGATGGTGGGACGTTTCATTGGCCCGGTGATGGGCAAGTGGGCAGAAGTCTTGGGCGGCGTGGTGTTAATCAGTATCGGTTGTACCATTCTCATTGAGCATCTGAATCTGTTCAGCTAACTATACCCGTCATACTTCGAACCGCAGCTGCGTTGGCTGCGCGTGCTCACTCCAGTCACTTACTGATGTAAGCTCCTGGAGATTCACCCACTTGCCGCGTGATTCGGCCTTCGGCCTCACCCTTCGGGCCAGCGCAAGCGCTGTTCAAAAGCGCCGTAAGGCACTTTTGTGCTGCAATTCGAATTATTTAGGTATTGGATCCCCATTTTTGTGATCTGGTTCAAAAATATTTGCGTGAAAAATGCGCGTTAGTTATACTTTTCGCATATTTCTTCAACAATTTTTGAGCCAGGTAATCATGAAACGCTTTTTCCGCTACGTGTTCCGCGCCTATGTCGAGACCTTTAAACACGTCCCGCCAGGCGCGCTTTAAATACCCGTCATACTTCGAACCGCAGCTGCGTTGGCTGTGCGTGCTGCGATTCGAATTATTTAGGGTATTTCACCCGTGAATGGCCCTACGATTTTCTTATCTCTCCCGCCAGTTCATCCTACTTATTGCCTCAAAAAAATCCTTTCTAGCGCTGGCACCATCAGTTTTTGATCTGGCTATAGCCTGACGTTATACCCCGCCACCAAACAAGCATTCGTCACCTTTTTCTCCGCATGGAATAGTCGATTCAGGCCCTCTAACCCGTCTGAAACGAGAAACATCATGCTGATCCCTCAACCCTATTTACTGTTCCTTGGCGATGTCACCGATCCACTGGCTGCTAAAACCGCGCGCGGCATTCATGTCTGGCGACCGGAGCAGTGCGTGGGCGAAATTAAACTGCCGGGCTGTACTGTCAGCCTGGGTCTGGACGTGCTCGATATTGCAACGGCAAAAGAGCGTGGGGCAAAAACCCTGGTACTGGGTACCGCTAATGCCGGTGGCTATCTGCCTGAGCACTGGCTTGAAACCGTTAAAGGTGCCATTAAAGCCGGTATGAACGTGGCCAGCGGTCTGCATCATCGTCTGGTGGATGAGCCCGAGCTGGTGGCGTTAGCGCAAGAGTTTGGTGTGGAACTGTTTGACCTGCGCCATATGCGTCCAAAACTGAATGTCGGCAGCGGTAAGAAGCGTACAGGTAAGCGAGTGCTTACTGTTGGCACCGACTGCTCGGTGGGCAAAATGTACACCTCACTGGCACTGGAAGCCGCCATGCGTGAGCGCGGCATGAAAGCTGATTTCCGTGCCACCGGCCAAACCGGCATTCTGGTGGCGGGTGAAGGGATTGCGATTGATGCGGTGATTGCCGACTTCATCGCCGGTGCGGTTGAAGCGTTGTCACCGGCCAATGACGCCGACCACTGGGATATCGTGGAAGGTCAGGGTTCCCTGTTCCATCCTTCTTATGCGGGCGTCAGCATGGGTCTGATCCATGGTGCGCAGCCGCACTGGCTGGTGATGTGTCATGAAATGGGCCGTCCACATATGCGTCATTTGCCGCATCAGCCGATGGTCAGCCTGAAAGATTGTGTTGAAGCCAACCTGCGCGCCGCTCATGTCACCAGCGACAATGTGCAACTGGCCGGTTTCGCCATCAACACCTCAAACTACAGCGAAGCGGAAGCGCGCGCCTTCTGCGCAGAAGTCAGTGCCGAATTCGGCGTGCCAGCAACCGACCCAGTGCGTTTTGGTATTGCAGATATCGCTGCACTGCTGCAGGAGCGTGGCTAATATGCGGCGCATGCAGATTGAAGTGCTTGAGCTGCCGCTGGCGCGTCCCTTTGCGATCTCACGTGGCACACGCACGGCTGTAACCGTCATCCGCGTCACGCTGGAGCAAAACGGTTTTATTGGTCGTGGCGAATGCACACCGACGCCGCGCTACGATGAAACGCCAGACAGCGTGCAGGCCGAACTGGAAGCGCTGCGCGAGGATGTCGAAGCTGGCTTAAGCCGTCTCGATCTGCAACGTCGTATCTCTGCCGGTTCAGCGCGAAATGCGCTGGACTGCGCGCTGTGGCGTCTGGATGCGGCACTCGCCAAACAGACGCTGTGGCAACAGTGTGAGCGGGTTGCACCGCCTTCGGTGATTACCGCTGAAACCTTAAGCCTCGATTCAGTTGAAAACATGGCCGCGGCGGCGGCGGATGCGGTTTCACGCGGTGCCATCCTGCTGAAAATTAAGCTTAATCGCGATGAGATTCTGGAAAAGGTTGCGGCGATTCGCGCCGTTGCACCGCGTGCCACGCTGATCATTGACGCCAACGAAGCCTGGTCAGGTGTGGATCTGCACAGCCTGCTCACCGCTTTGCAAGCCTACAACATCGCCATGGTCGAACAGCCACTGCCTGCCGGTCAGGATCAGGACCTGCAACGTTTTCCCCATCCCATTCCGGTGTGTGCCGACGAAAGCTGTCACACCCGTGAAGATATCGCGCAGCTGCGTAATCGCTACGAAATGATCAACATCAAGCTGGATAAATGCGGTGGTCTGACCGAAGCCTTGGCGATGGTCGAAGAAGCACAGAAGCTGGATATGCGTTTGATGGTGGGCTGCATGTTGGGCTCTTCACTGGCGATGGAAGCCGCGCTGCCGGTGGCGATTGCCGCCGAGCATGTCGATCTGGATGGCCCGATTTGGCTGGCCGCCGATAGCTCACCTTTCCTTACCTACGCTCAAGGCCGAATCCGGCTGTAACCGCACGAGGCAACGATGACGGACACTTTACTTACTCCCAACGCCGCCAGCGTTGCCGGTTCCGCGCCGGTCCTCGCGATTCAGGATCTCAGCGTCTCGTTTCGCGGCCGCAGCGGCGAAAACCAGGCTCTCAAAGGCATCAGTTTTGCGATTCATCCGGGCGAAATTGTCGCCGTGGTGGGCGAAAGCGGCTCAGGAAAATCGGTCACGTCGCTGGCGGTGATGGGCTTACTGGCAGCATCGGGGCGCATCGATCGCGGCAGCATGCAGTTCCGCGATCGCCAAGGCAAAGCGCATGCCCTGGAGAAGCTGGATGAAACACAGCGCCGTGCGTTACGCGGCCGTGAGATGGCGATGATTTTTCAGGAGCCGATGACCTCGCTCAACCCGGTATTGCGGGTAGGCGATCAGCTCACGGAAGCGCTGCGCGATCACCAGCTGTGTGATAAACCCACGGCGGATGCACGTGCGCGTGAACTGCTGCGTCAGGTGCGTATTGCTGATGTCGATCGCATCATGAAAAGCTACCCGCATTCGCTGTCGGGTGGCATGCGTCAACGCGTGATGATCGCGCAGGCATTGGCCTGCGATCCCCAGTTGTTAATTGCCGATGAACCGACCACCGCGCTGGACGTAACGGTTCAGGCGCGCATTCTTCACATCCTGCGCGATCTGCAACGTGAAAAGCAGATGGCGGTACTGTTTATTACCCATGACATGGGCGTGGTGGCGGAAATCGCCGACCGTGTGGTGGTAATGCTGCGCGGTGAAGTGGTAGAGGAGGGCACAGTCGATGAGATTTTCAACGCCGCTCAACATCCTTACACCCAGGCCCTGCTCGCGGCGGTGCCCAAGCTCGGCGATATGCGTGAGCACAGCTGGCCGCAGCGTTTCCCATTGCTGGGTGCGCCACACAGCCATAACGCGGAACAGCGCACCGCCCGTTATGACGAAACCCCACTGCTGGATGTGCGTGGCCTGAAAGTCTATTACCCGATCCGCAGCGGAATCTTCTCCGCGCTGACGCATCAGGTGCACGCGGTCGAGCAGATCGACTTCAGCTTATGGCCGGGGGAAACCTTAGCGATTGTCGGCGAGAGCGGCTGTGGCAAATCCACCACGGGCCGCGCGCTGATGCGTCTGATCAACAGCCATGCCGACAGCATCCATTTTCAGGGCAGTGAAATCGCCGATCTCAAAGAGGCGCAGTTCCAGCCGCTGCGTAGTGAAATCCAGATGGTGTTTCAGGACCCGTATGCCTCACTCAATCCACGACTCACCGTTGGGTTCACCATTGCGGAGCCCCTGTTGCTGCACGGTTTGGTGAAGTCGCTGGAGGAAGCCACGCCGCAGGTGAATGCCTTGCTGAAAAGCGTCGGTCTGTTACCGGAACATGCCCAGCGTTACCCGCATGAGTTCTCTGGTGGCCAGCGTCAGCGCATCGCCATCGCGCGTGCCATGGCGTTGAAACCCAAAGTCATCATTGCCGATGAAGCGGTGTCCGCACTGGATGTGTCGGTGCAGGCGCAGGTGGTGAATCTGATGATGGACCTGCAACAGCAAACCGGTGTGGCATGGATTTTCATCTCGCATGATATGGCGGTGGTGGAACGCATCGCTAATCGCGTGGCGGTGATGTACCTCGGCCAGATTGTTGAACTGGGGCCACGTCAGTCGGTATTTAACCAACCGCAACATCCTTATACCCAACGTCTGCTGGCCTCGGTGCCGGTGGCCGATCCACAGAACCGTCAACCCCGCATTTTCGAAGACAGCGAGATCCCCTCGCCGCTGCGCAAAGTGGGCGAAACGGTCACAAAACCCCGTTATCGCCAGGTTGCGCCGCAACACTGGGTCGCTGACGACATTGCATCGCGTTAACGCTCAATACCAGGAGATTTCATGAAATCGAATTTTCGCCGTGCTTCACTGGCTGTTGGATTGACCCTCGCGCTGGCTGCTGCCGCGCAGGCGCAGGATCTGCGCATCTCAATGTATGCAGATATCACCGGGCTGGACCCGCATGATACCTCGGACAACGTCAGCTACTCCGTACAGAGCGGTATCTTTGAACGTCTGTTCCAGTTTGATGCCAAGATGAAGCTGCAACCCTGGCTGGCGACCAGTTACACCAGCAATGACACCGCCACCGAATTTACCCTGACGCTGCGTAAAGGCGTCACCTTCCAGGACGGCACGCCTTTTGATGCCGAGGCGGTAAAAGCCAACCTTGAACGCCTGGCCGATCAAACCAAAGGGCTGAAGCGTAATAGCCTGTACAAGATGATTGCCAAGGTCACGGTGCTGGCACCGGATCAGGTGAAAATCGATCTCAACCAATCTTTTGGTGCCTTCATCAACACTCTGGCGCACCCGTCGGCGGTGATGTGGAGCCCGGCGATCCTCAAGCAGTATCCAGAAGAAGCCCAGTTGCGCTTACATCCGGTCGGCACTGGCCCGTTCAAGTTTGTCGAGTGGCAGCCAGGCAAAGCGGTTTCGCTGGTGAAGTATGACGGCTACTGGCAGAAAGGCTGGCCGAAGGTGGATAAAGTGACCTTCTCACCGAGCCCAGAAGACGCAACGCGCGTAGCGGCGCTGAAATCAGGGCAGGTCGATGCGATCTGGCCACTGCCATCGGACCTGATCGCCACCGTGCAGAGCGACAGCAAATTGGCGATCCAGCGCGATCCGAGCATTTACCTCTATTACATGGCGATTAACACCCAGCATAAACCGCTGGCCGACGTGCGAGTGCGCCAGGCGATTAACTACGCCATCGACCGCGATCTGTGGCTGAAAGTGGCGTTCGCCGGTATGGGTAAAGCGGCTACCTCTGCCATGCCAGAGGGGGTGCAGTTCTACCAGAAGCAGACTGAGCCAAACTACCGCTATTCCGTCGACCAAGCCAAAGCACTGCTAAAAGAGGCGGGATATCCGAACGGGCTGGATCTTAAACTCTGGACCACCAATGCCACCGCCAGCGTGCGTGCAGCACAGGTATTGAAAGCGCAGCTGGCGACTGTCGGCATTCGCGCCACCGTGACGCCAATGGATTCCGGCACGCGCAACGCCAAGCTGTGGGGCGTGAAAGATCCGAAGCAGGCAGAATTTGACCTTTACTACGGTGGCTGGTCAACCTCGACCGGTGATGCAGACTGGGCGCTGCGTCCGCTGTATGCCACCGAATCCTGGGTGCCAACCTCGTATAACGTTTCCTACTTCAGCAACCCGGATGTGGATAAAGCCATTGCCGGTGGTTTAGCCACGGCCGATCCGGCCAAGCGCGGCGCAGCCTATGCCGAAGCGCAGAAACTGTTGTGGAAAGATGCACCTGTCGCCTTCCTCGGCACGCCAGATAACCTGGTGGGTAAACGCAGCAACCTGAGCGGTGTGTCGATGCTGCCGGATGGCAATTTCCTCTATACCCAAGCGGCATTTAAGTAAGGCGATGCGGGTATTGGTCGCCATAAATGGCGACCCTACTTTGTAGGGTGCGCATTTATGCGCACCTGAATACCGACCGCACTCACCATAAAGGAAGCGCATGTTCGCATACATCATTCGTCGACTACTGGAGATGATCCCCGTCCTGCTGGTGGTCTCGTTACTGGTGTTCGGCTTTATCAAGCTGCTGCCGGGCGATCCGGCGCGCATTTACGCCGGACCTGATGCGCCGATCGAAGCGGTCGAAGCCGCACGCCAGCATCTCGGTCTCAACGATCCGTTGCCGCAGCAGTACGTTAACTGGATCGGTGGATTACTGCGTGGCGATCTTGGTGTGACCTATCGCACCCAACAGCCGGTGCTGGACGTCATCAAACAGGGCTTTATGCCTACGCTGTGGCTGGCGCTGGCAGGGTTTGCCTGGTCAGTGATCCTCGGCTTGTTCCTCGGCGTTTTCGCGGCGCTTAAACGCGGAAAATGGCAGGACTGGACGCTAATGAGCGTCGCCGTGGGCGGCATCTCAATGCCGACCTTCTGGCTGGGGTTACTGCTGATCCAGTTCGTCGCCATGCCGTTTGGTCTGTTTTCGGTCAGTGGTTTCAATAAAGCCAGTGACATCATTCTGCCCGCCATCACTCTCGGTTCCTCCGTGGCCGCCGTGATGGCGCGCTTCACCCGTTCCGCCTTCCTCGAAGTGGCACAGGAAGATTATGTGCGTACCGCCAAGGCCAAAGGGCTACGCAACCGGCTGGTAACGTGGAAACACGTGATGCGTAACGCACTGATCCCGGTGATCACCATGTTGGGTCTACAGTTCGGTTTTCTGCTCGGTGGATCGATCGTGGTGGAGAGTGTCTTCAACTGGCCGGGATTGGGCTGGCTGTTGATCGAGTCGATCAAAGCACAGGATCAACCAGTGATTCAGGCGTTGGTGATGCTGTTCGTGTTTGAATTTATTGTGATTAACCTGCTGGTGGATCTGCTTTACGCCGTGGTCAACCCAGCCATTCGCCTGCGACAGGAGTCGTGATGAGTACACAATCTCTGTCTGCCGCATCACCTCAGAGCATTCGCTCGCCGTGGCGCGATTTTCTGCACGCCTTCGTGCGCAACCCGCTGGCGCTGGTGTCAGGCGGTTTTGTCTTGTTGCTGGTGCTGGTGGCGATTTTTGCCCCGTGGCTGGCACCCTGGGACCCGATGGCACCGGACTGGATGGCGCTGTCATCACCGCCGTCCTCGGCACACTGGATGGGCACTGATGAACTGGGACGCGACCTGCTAAGCCGCATCATCTATGGTGCGCGCATTTCGCTCTATGTCGGCGTGCTGTCGGTGACGTTGGGCATGGTAGTCGGTGTGTTCTTCGGCTTGCTGGCGGGCTATTACGGCCGCTGGGTGGATATGCTCATCATGCGCGGTGCTGATGTGCTGTTCGCTTTCCCGGGCATGCTGCTGGCGATTGCGGTGGTGGCGATTCTCGGTCCGGGGCTGAATAATGTGATCATTGCCGTGGCGGTGTTTAGCGTCCCGGTGTTTGCCCGCATTGTGCGTGCCTCCACCTTGTCACTAAAACAAGCGGCCTACGTGGAAGCGGTGCGCTGTGCGGGCGCGCCAGATCGGGTGATTCTGCTGCGCCATATTCTGCCGGGTACGCTCTCCAATGTGATTGTCTATTTCACCATGCGCATCGGCACCAGTATTCTGACGGCAGCGGGCTTGAGTTTTATTGGCCTCGGTCCAGAACCCGATGTGCCAGAGTGGGGGAATATCCTGGCGATGAGCCGCAGCATGATGATGGCGGGCTTATGGCACGTCAGTGTCTTCCCCGGCCTGGCGATCTTTATTACCGTGCTGGCGTTCAACCTGCTGGGTGATGCGCTGCGCGATACGCTCGATCCTAAACTGAAGAGCTAAACATGGATTTTCAACAACTGCAGCGCGATCTGCTGCTGCAACGCTGGCGCAGTGAGCGACAGCTGGGACAACCGCGCAGTGCCTGTGGCCCGACCAATCGCATCAGCGATGTGCCCGGCGTGCGCGTCGGCCATCACACCTTAGACAACGGTGAGATGCAAACTGGCGTCACGGCAATTGTGGCCGCCCGGCGACAACCTGTTCCTCAACCCATTACCCTGCGGTGCGGCGGTATTTAACGGTTTCGCCAAGCCGGTTGGACTGGTGCAAGTGGAAGAGTTGGGAGTACTGCAAACGCCGATCTTACTGAGCAACACGCTGGCGGTGGGCACGCTGTTTACCACTCTGGTGGCGCGATGCTATCAGCCGCAACCCGGAACTAGGCCGCAGCCTGCCCACGGTGAACCCGTTAGCGTTGGAGTGCAATGACGGCTGGCTTAATGATATTCAGGCATTAGCGGTGACCGAAGCCATGGCGCAGCAGGCACTGGATTCCGCCCAGACCGATTTCGCGCGTGGCAGCGTCGGAGCGGGGCGCGGCATGAGCTGCTTCAGTCTGAAAGGCGGCATCGGTACCGCATCTCGCCTCATTCCTTCCCTGAATGCACGCTCGGCGTGCTGGTGCTGCGCCATTTTGGTGCGCTCACCGCCCTGACGCTCGACGGTGTGCGCCTTGGCGAGATGATTGCCCCATTGTTGCCAGAGCTGACACCACAGCGTGACGCCGGTTCCATCATCATTATCATGGCCACCGATGCCGCGCTGGATGCGCGCCAGTTGAAGCGTATCGCTAAACGCGCGGGGCGGGGTTAGGGCGTTTGGGCAGCTATTGGGGGCATGGATCCGGCGATATCGCCGTGGCCTTTTCCACCCAAACCACGCCACAGCCGCCGGAAGATGCCGCGCTGGAACCGCTGCTTGCCGCCGCCGCCGATGCTACTGAACACGCGGTGTTAGATGCCTTACTGAGCGCTGAGGCGGTCAGCGGTTTTCGCGGGCATCACCGACCGTCATTGACGGAAGTACTGGATAAACTGGCGACGACATCTCGGTCGGCATAAATGCCGCCCCTACAAAAACATGTGATACCCGTAGGGTCGCCATTTATGGCGACCTTGTTCATCACCGCACGGAACTAACATAACCTCATGAAATCTTTATCTCTGCCGATATTGAAGGTATTGCGGGCGTGATGCGTCCGGAGCAGTGCTCGCCTGGCCATGCGGAGTACCAGCTGGCGCGTGGACTGATGGAACAAGAGGTGAATGCCGCCATTGACGGTGCCTTCGCAGGCGGAGCCACCGAAGTGGTGGTCGCAGACAGCCACGCGCACTGACCAACCTGCGTGCGGAAAACATCGATCGCGCGCGCGTATGGTACAGGGCAAACGCGCGGTTTATCGATGGTGGAAGGCATTGAGCAGCAGCCGTTTGATGGCCTGTTTTTTATCGGCTATCACAGCGCGGCGGGTGAACCCGGCGTACTGGCTCACACCATCAATGGTCGTGCGTTCTGGCGTATCCACATCAACGGTAAAGTGATGGGGAAAGCGATATTTATGCCGCTGCCGCTGCCGAGCAGGGTACGCCGCTGTGGTTAGTCAGTGGCGATGATCAGTTGCAGGGCTGGATAGCGGAGCACTATCCGTCAGTGGATTATGTCTGCGTGAAACGCGCGATCTCTCATACCTGCGCCGAATCCATCAGCCCGCAGGGCGCACAGCACGCCATTCGCCATGCCGCTACGGCCGCTGTACAGCGCGCCCGCCAGGTCAGCACCACACGCCTGACGGCACCCTATGAGATGCAATTACAGGCCAGCAAACCGGTATTAGCGGATTTATTCAGTTTGATTCCCGGTGTGACGCGCATTGATGCGGTGACCGTTGGTTATCGTGCCGATCAGATGGGCACCTTGATCAGCCTGCTCAGCGCCTTCTCCTATCTGGCCAGTACGCAGTCGTAGGCATATTCTTTGCAGGTCGTACCGCATTTCCTGCTGGCTTTTGGTAACCTGCGCGC